>JBEKBD010000001.1:0-71312 GCA_050015575.1 Roseiarcus sp.
GACCTTCTTCAGCACGCGGACGATATTCTCCAGTTCGCCCATCAGCTCGGCGCGGTTCTGCAGCCGTCCGGCGGTGTCGATCAGCAGCACGTCGGCGCCCGCGGCGCGCGCGCGGCTCAGCGCTTCGAACGCCAGGCCCGCCGCGTCGTCGCCCTGCTTGCGCGCGACGACCGCGGCCCCGGCGCGCGCCGCCCAAATCTCGAGCTGCTCGATCGCGGCGGCGCGGAAGGTGTCGCCCGCCGCCAGCGTCGTCTTCAGCCCCTCGGCGGCGAACTTGGCCGCCAGCTTGCCGATCGTCGTCGTCTTGCCCGAGCCGTTGACGCCGACCACCAGCACGACGAACGGCTTCTTCGCCGCGTCGATCACCAGCGGGCGCGCGGCGGGAAGGAGAATGCGCTCGATTTCATCGGCGAGAATCGCCTTCACTTGGCCGGGCTCGATCGCCTTGTCGTAGCGTCCGCCGGCGAGCGCGTCGCGGATGCGCGTCGCCGCGCCGAGGCCGAAATCGGCCTGGATGAGAACGTCCTCGAGGTCGTCGAGCGCGGCGGCGTCGAGCTTGCGCTTGGTGAAAATGTCGGCGACGCCGCGCGAGATCGCGGTGGACGAACGCGACAGTCCCGCCGTCAGGCGCGCGAGCCAACTGCGCTTCGGCTCGCTTCGGGCGAGCGCCGGCGCGGCCTCGCCACGCGGCGGCAGGCGCCGCAGCAGGCCGGCGTTCGGCTTGTCCTTGCTCCTTTCGCTCACGCGTTCGCACCCTTGCCTTGCCCGCGCCCCGGGTCGCGGGCTAGCTATGACCCCATGACGCCCGAAGAAACAAGAGCGCGGCTGCTTTATCGCGACGGCCTGATGCTGGTGATCGACAAGCCGGCGGGAATCGCGGTGCATCGCGGCCCCAAGGGAGGCGCCAATCTCGAAGACGATTTCGACGCGTTGCGCTTCGGCCTGCCGCGCAAGCCCGCTCTGGCCCATCGCCTCGATCGCGACACCGCGGGCTGCCTGGTGCTCGGGCGTCATCACAAGGCGCTGGAGAAACTCGGCCTGTTGTTCAAACAGGGCAAGGTCGTCAAGACCTACTGGGCCATCGTCCTCGGCGGCCCCGAGGCCGACGAGGGCCTGATCGACCGGCCGCTCGGCCGGCTCGACGCGTCGCGCGGCTGGTGGATGAAGGTCGACGCGGACGGCCTGCCGGCGCAGACGCGTTGGCGGGTCAAAGGGCGCGGGCGCTGGCGGGGAGCGCCGGTCGCCTGGCTGGAGCTGACGCCGCTGACCGGGCGCACCCATCAACTGCGCGTCCATTGCGCGGCCGAGGGCTGGCCGATCCTCGGCGATCGCGTCTACGGCGAGCGCGCCAGCGCGGACGTCGCCTTGCAACTGCTGGCGCGCCGGGTCGAAGCGCCGCTCTATAGGAACAAGCCGGCGGTGGTCGTCGAGGCGCCGGCGCCCGAGCACATGCGCGAGACGCTGGCGGCGTGCGGCTTCGCCGGCGATCCGCCGCGCGAGCCCGGCGTCGGCGAGGGTTGAAGCGCCTTCACGCCGTCTTGTGCGCGGCGACGGGGGCGAGGGCGCCGCGGACCGCCTTCGCCAGTGTCTTGGCCTGCTTGTGCGCGGCGGCGGCGGCGAGGGCGCCGCGGATCGCCTCCGCCAGCGCCTTGGACTCCTCGGAGACCGGTCCGGGCGCGAAGATGAGGCCCATGCGGGTCAGCGGCAGGCTCGGCAGGCCGTCTTCGGCGCCGAGTATGCGCAAGTCGTCGCCGACCATGCCGAGCGGCAGGACCGTCGCGGCGAGCCCGGCGCGCACAACCGACCCGATGGCGGTGTAGTTCTTGGAGAAGAACAGGCCGTGGGTCGCCTCCGGGCGATCACGCAGCGCGTCGTCGATGACTTTTCGCCACAGCCAGGTCGCGCTGCCCAGCGCCAGCGGGATCGGCGCGCCCTCGTGCGGCTTGAAGCGCTTGGCGGCGACCCAGACCAGCGGCTCTTCGCGGATGAGTTCGAAGCCTTTGAGATCCTCATGGTCCGTCACCAGGGCGATTTCGGTCGCGCCGGCGCGAACCAGCGCGCCGAGCTCCACCGAATTCTCGCAAACGACGGAGACCTGAACCAGCGGGTGGCGGCGGTTGAAGACGGTGAGAATGTCGGCGAGGAACGCCTCGGCGTAATCGTCGGGAATGCCCAGCCGCACCGCGCCCCTGAGGCCTTTGCGCGACAGCGCGGCGATCGCCCCGGCTTCGACCTGCATCATGCGGCGCGCGAATTCGATCAGGCGCTCGCCCTCGCTGGTCAGCCTCGCGGCGCGGCCCTGCTTGACGAACAGCGCACAGCCGAGCTGCTCCTCGAGGCGGCGGATGTGCATGGAGACCGCCGATTGGGTCTTGTTGACCCGCTCGCCGGCGCGGGTGAACGAGCCGGTGTCGACGATGGCGAGAAAGGAGCGCAACTGGTCGGTGTCGAGCATGTCGACCGATCCCTTTAATCGATCCTTATTTGTTATGAATTACTGTATAAACATTCGTTGGACCGATCAATGGCGAATCGGCATCATGCACAAAGTCAAGGCAATGTGACCGTTCGTTGCGCAGCCTCGCGGCGGCGAACGGGATGGCTTCCCCGATGGAGACTTGCATGTTCGATGTTTCGCTCGCGTCTCGGCGCCAGGCGGACATCGGCGCCTTCAGCGCCCTCCTCTGGCGCGCGCTCGGCTGGCCGGCGCGTGTCATCGAAGCCCGGCGCACGCTGGCCCAGCTCGGCCAGATGTCCGACCGGGAACTGAACGATATCGGCCTGTTGCGCTCGGATCTGGCCGATTGCACCGCCCTGCCGCTCGCCGACGATCCCGGCGAGAAGCTGGCGCGGGCGCGCGCGGCGCGCGCCTGGTACGGCCCTTCGCGCCGCAATCCGGCGGCCTGACGCGGCGCCGGCGGCGCCTCCGCCCGGCCGTCCCGCCAAAATCCTTTGAAAACGCCGACGCCGGCGGATATCCCCGGCGGGCGAAATTTCCTATAGCAACGAGACCTTCGCGCACCCGCGACGCGGGAAGGCCTCGCCCTGCCGGCGCTCGGGCGAACGACAAGAGAGAAACCAACGGCCCGATGCCCGGCGACTGGACTTTCTATTGGGCGGCCGCGCCCGCCGTCGTGCTGCTGGGGCTCTCCAAGGGCGGCTTCACCGGCTTGAGCACGTTGGCGATGCCGATTTTGGCGCTGGCGATGTCGCCGGTCCGAGCGGCGGCGATCGTGCTGCCGATTCTGATCGTGCAGGACTGGGTCAGCGTCTGGGCGTTCCGGCGCGACTTCAACGCGCGCAATCTGGCGATCCTGATCCCCGGCGCGCTGATCGGGATCGCCGCGGGTTGGCTGCTCGCGGCGCGCGTCGACGAGGCGGCGGTGCGGCTGGCGGTCGGGCTCATTTCGATCGGGTTCGTCGTCTTCATGCTGGCGCGCGACCGGCTCGTCGGCGACGCGGCCGCGCCGGCGAACGTCGCGCCGGGCGTCTTCTGGGGCGCGCTCGGCGGCTTCACCAGTTTCGTCAGCCACGCCGGCGGGCCGCCGCTGATGGTCTACGTCATGCCGCAGAGGCTGTCGCCGCGCGTCTTCGCCGGCACGCTGACGATGTTCTTCGCCGCGGTCAATTTGCTGAAAGTCCCGCCCTATTTCCTCCTCGGGCAGTTCAGCCGCGCCAACCTGGCCGCCTCGGCGACGCTGTTCCCGCTGGCGATTCTCTCCACCGTCGCCGGCGTCTGGCTGGTGCGCCGGGTCTCGGCCGATCGCTTCTACGCCGCCGTGCTCATCCTGACCTTTCTGATCGGGGTGAAACTGTCCTATGACGGGTTGTCGGCGATGCTGGCCTGACCCAAACGTAACGCCCGAGGCGCTAGGACATGGCGATCAAGCGAGAAGGAGCCGCCATGGGCGCAGCCGAGCCGACCGCGGTCGGCGCCGAGCCGCCGTTGACCCGCCAGCTTCCCTCGTTCGCCGCGATCGGCCTCTTCGGCTATTTCGTCGACTCCGGCGTCACCTACCTCTGCGCCAAGCATCTCGGCATGTCGCCGGAGCTCGCCCGGCCGCCGGGATTCATCGTCGCGACGGTCATCAACTTCGCGCTCAACCGGGCGATCACCTTCCGCCACGCCGACGCGCCGCTGCTACGCGCCTTTCTGCGCTATTGGGCGGTCGCGGGAGCGGGCCTGGCGGTCAACTACGCCGTCTATTCCGCCTGCGTCCAGGCCTCGCCCTTGGCCGGCGTCGCCGTGACGCCGGGCGTCCTGCCGTTGTTCATCGCCGCCGGCACCGGCGTCGCGATGGTCGTCACCTTCGTCGGCTTCCGATTCTTCGCCTTTCGTCGCTGACCGATTCGCTCCCCAGGCGTCGCGGCTCTCGACCGGCGCGGCGGGCGCGCTATGATGGGGGCCTTCGCTCGCCCGAGAGGCCGACATGACCGCCTCGTCCCGCTCCTGGCCGCTCCATTGCCGCGCCGCGCTGGTCGAGGCGATTCTGACCGCGGCCGACCAATTCCCGCATCCGGGCCAGGACCAAGCGAATCGCATCCACGACGTGCGCAAGACCTTGAAGGGCGCCGCCGGATTGGCGCGCCTGTTCACGCCCTTGGTCGGCGCGCCCGCCTCCGAGGCTCTCGCCGCTCTGCAAGCGGCCAGGCGCACCGTCGGCCGGGCTCGCGATCTCGACATTCTGCCCGGCGTCCTGGAGCGGCTGAAGGGACCGCCCCGGGCGCAAGAAATCCTGCTCGCGTTCATCGCCGAGCAGCGGGAGGCGGAGCGCCGCGCGCACCGCGACATCGACGTGGTCGGCCTCGCCGCGCAACTGCGCGACCTGGCGCGCTCGGTCGAGACGTGGGACGCCGAGACGGCGGCCGTCGAGCCGCTGCTGCTCGGGCTCAGGCGCACCTATCGCGCAGCGCGGCGCCTCGGCCATAAGGCGCGGGCGAGCCGCGCCGCGAGCGATCTGCACGCGCTGCGTGTGCGCGTCGTCGATCTCTCCTATCAGCTCGCGGCGTTCGAGCCGGCGTGGCCGGCGATGTTCCAGGCGATGGAGCGCGAGCTTCATCGGCTGCGGAAAACGCTGGGCGACCACAACGATCTGACGGTTCTCGCGGAATTCGCGCGCGGCTGCGCCGCATTGCCTCCTGAGGAAGCGGAAGCCCTGCTGGCGCGGATCGCGCGGCGAAGCCGGCCTTTGGAGCGCCGCGTCGACGAGCGGCAGTCGCGGCTGTTCTCCGAACGGTCCGGCGCGTTCGAGCGTCGAATCGCGGCCTACCTCGAGCGCCCGCAGCAAAAGCCGACCGGGCCCGCGCGGCCGACCGCGAGGCGCCCGTCGAGCCGGCCTCAGGGGTAGCGCGCCTTGATGTCGGCGATGCGCTGGGCGTCGTAGTCGATGATGCAGGCCAGGCGCGGGTCGCCGCCTTTGGCGCCCATGCCGGCCTCGAACGGCGCGACGTCCTGGCACTCGGCGTCGCGCCAGCCGATCCATTGCGATTGAGCGTCGTTGAGCGAGCGCTTCCAACGCGCCCTCTGCGACGACAGCACGCCCGGGCGCGCCTCGACGTTCTTGATCGCCGCGTCGATGGTCGCCGCGAGGTCCTGGTCGGCGCGGTCGGCGTTGGTGCGCAGGCAGTCGGCGAGCTCGCGGGCGCCGATCTTCTTGGCGTCGCAGGCCAATTGCGAGGGTCGAAGCTCGTCCGCGGCGGCGGCGGTCGCGACCGATGCGGCGAGGGCGGCGGCGAGGAGAAGGATTCGCATGATCGAATCATCCCTGGGAGAGATTACCCCATAACGACAAAGCCGGGATTCGCCTAGAGCGCGCATGGCGAAAAGACAAGACCGGCCTGTCGCGAAGACAGGCTTCCTCGCCAAGTCTACAGCGGCGGCCGGCGGCTGTGGAGAAAATTGTCGTGGCGCGGGGCGTCGGGCAAGCGACGGCGCTTGCGGCCGTCAGCTCGGAGGCCGCCGCGATTCGACGATGCGCACGGATTCGGTGAAGGCGGCCTCGACGCTCATCGCGGTGGTGTCGAGCGGGACCGCGTCGGCCGCGGCGCGCAACGGCGCCTCGGAGCGTTGCGAATCGCGGGCGTCGCGTTTGGCGATGTCGGCGAGGATGGCGGCGTAATCGGCTCGCTCGCCGCGCTCGGCGAGCTCCCGCGCGCGCCGCCCCGCGCGCGCCTCGGGGCTGGCGGTGAGGAAAATCTTCACCTCCGCCTCGGGGCAGACCACCGAGCCGATGTCGCGGCCGTCGAGAACGGCGCCGCCGGGCCGCCGGGCGAAATCGCGCTGCGCCGCCAGCAGCGCCGCGCGCACTTGCGGCATGGCGGCGACGATCGAGGCGGCCTCGCCCATTTCGCGTCCGCGCAGCCGCGCCTCGTCGAATTCGGTCGAGTTCGCCGCGCGCGCGGCGGCGACGGCGGCCTCGACGTCGCGCAGGCCGCGGCCGGCGGCAAGAAGGCTCGCCGCGACGGCGCGGTAGAGCAGGCCGGTGTCGAGATGGGGCAGGCCGTAATGCTCGGCCAGCCGGCGCGCCAGCGTGCCCTTGCCCGACGCCGCGGGCCCGTCGATGGCGATGATCATGCTTGCGCCCCAGCCCCTCTGCGTCGGTCGCCCCGCGGCGCTCATAAGACCCGACGGAGGCGCTGTCGAATCCGCTTCCCGCCCCCCGGCTCGCGTCGCCGCGAACGTCTTGGCGACCGGCGGGCGGCTGGGATAAAGTGGGCGGACCGGCAGCGACGAATGCGCGCGCCGGGTTCAGGGGGGACGACAATGAATCTGACGGCGGCGCAAAGAAAGACGATCCTCGCCTCGTTTCTCGGATGGACGCTCGATGCGTTCGACTTCTTCTTACTGACCTTCCTCATCAGGGACATCGCCAAGGAGTTCGCCGTCGGGGTGCCGCAGGTCGCCTATGCGCTGTTCCTGACCCTGGCGATGCGCTTCGTCGGCGCCTTCATCTTCGGCCAGATCGGCGACAAGTGGGGCCGCAAGCCGGCGCTGATGCTCGACATCCTCTGCTATTCCGTGATCGGCGCGCTCGCCGCCTTCGCGCCGAGCCTGTGGGTGTTCTTGGCTCTGCGCGCGCTGTTCGGCGTGGCGATGGGCGGCGAATGGGGCCTCGGCAGTTCGCTGGCGATGGAGTCGATTCCGCCGCAGGCGCGCGGCGTCGTCTCCGGCGTCCTGCAGTGCGGCTATCCCACCGGCTTCTTGCTCGCCTCGATCGCCTACGGCCTGCTCTACGGGCGCACCTTCGGCGACTACACCGTCGGCTGGCGGGGCATGTTCCTGCTCAGCATATTGCCGGCGTTTCTCGTGCTGTTCATCCGCACCAGCGTGTCCGAATCGCCCGCCTTCGCCGAGGCGCAGAAGGTCGGCAAAGCGGGCCTGTGGAAGACGGTCGCCGACAACTGGGGACTGGCGCTCTACGCGGTCGTGCTGATGATGTGCTTCAATTTGTTCAGCCACGGCACGCAGGACCTCTACCCGACCTTCCTGCAGAAGCAGCATAATTTCGATCCGGCCACGGTGAGCTGGATCGCCATCGTCGCCAATCTCGGCGCCATCGCCGGCGGGCTGTTCTTCGGCGTCATCTCGGAGAAGATCGGCCGCGTCAACGCGATCACCATCGCGGCGGCGATCGCGCTTCCGGCGCTGCCGCTGTGGGCGTATTCGTCGACGCCCGTCATGCTGGCCGTCGGCGCCTTCGTCATGCAGGTCGGGGTGCAGGGCGCCTGGGGGGTGATCCCCGCGCATCTCAACGAATTGTCGCCCGGCGCGGTGCGCGCGACGCTGCCGGCGTTCGTCTATCAGGCCGGCAACTTCCTCGCCTCCTACAACGGCCCGTTCCAGGCCAAGCTCGCCGAGGACCACGGCGGCGATTACGCCTTTGCGCTGGCGCTGACGGCCGCCGTCGTCGCCGTCGCGCTGATCGTCGTCATCCGCTTCAGCCCGGAGCGGCGCGGCGAGACGCTGAAAGCGCATTGAGGGCGGCCCTTGTCCCGCAAGGGCCAAGGTATTCACAAATCGTTGTCGGTCGGCAGCCACATCGGCCCGCCGCCGTCAAGCCGCTGCGCGGCTGCTGCGCTACGCTTCGCCCGCTTCGCGGTGACCGCGCCGGTCCGATGCGGCGAGGCGCCTCCATGATCTTTGTTGAGCGGCCGGCCCGCAGGGCCGGCCGCTCAACAAAGATCATGGAAACCGACGGCCTGAGCCGCGCGCAGGAGTCAATGTTTGCGAGCGAAGCGAGCAACCCGCGAAGCGGGCGGGACATTGACGCCGAGCACGGATCAGGCACAGCGGACCCGGAAGGCGTCGAATGGCGAAGTGTGAATCCGGTAGCCCGCAAGACGGACCAAGCGGGCGGCATCGAGCGAAAACCGGTTCAGTCCAGCCGCGCCACCACCGCGAGGCGCTTGACTTGCCCCTGCTGAAACGCGTGCAGGAACGCGTCGTAGTCTTTGAACGACACGCAGCCGTTGGAATCGCCGTTCGGGCCGAGCATATAGGAGTGCGCGAGCAGGCCCGCGCGTCCGTAGACGTCGCCGTCGCCGATCGGCGTGAGGCGCAGCGCCAGCACGCCGTGGAACGGCTCCTCGCGCGGCCCCAGTTCATAGAGGGCCGGCGGCGTCGCGCCGCGCATGCGTTCGTTGACGTAACGGGGATCGTCGAGCCGATCGCCCAGCCCCGAGTGCGCCTCCAGCCGCGTTCCATCGGGCAGATAGACCGTGCGCGCCGAGATGTCGTAGACGGCGGTCCACTGGTCGTATCCCGGCGGCGGCGCCGAGCGGGCGAAGATCGAAAAGCCGGACGTGCGATCCGCCGCGGCGCCTCGCGCGCCGCTTTCCGGCGTTGCGGCGGCGACGGCGGCGCTGGACGGACGCCCGGTCGCGAACAGCCGCTGGAAGAGGTTGCGATCGTCGGCCGCGGGCGCGGGCGTTTCGGCGACCCGCGGCGCGCGGCGGTCGGGCTCGACGGCGGGCGTCAGCGAGGCGAATTCCGTGGGACGAGCCGGCGGCAGCGGCGCGGCGTCGTCGATCCGCGCGACGTCCCGCTTCGGCGGCAACGGGACGTCCGGCGGCGCCGGGATCGGCGCGGCGGCGGGCGGGGCGGCTTTTAGGCTCGCCAGCGCCGCCGGCTCGGCGCCCGGCGCGCCCGGCAGAAAGTCGGGGAAGAGATCGACCAGCCCGCCGTAGGGACTGGGGCCATTCTCCGCCGCGGCGACGGCCGGCGCGGCGTCGTCGAGGCTCGCCCGCAGGGGAAAGTCGGGACGCGGCGCGGCCGGCCCGGCGTCGGCGAGGAAATCGACCAACCCGCCGTAGGGATTGGCGAGCATTCTCTCTGCGATCGGCGCCGCCGCGGCGGGACGGAGCATGGCGAATTGCGGGGCGGCGGCCGGGCGCGCGTGCGCGACCCACGCCTCCATCCCCGCGCCGAAGGCCAGCGCGACGCCCCAGGGAAGGAGCCACATCAGGCTTGGGCGAGGATCGCGCGCGCGGTCGAACGGGACTGGGTCGAATATCGGGTCGATTGCCTGCATGCTTCGCCTACGCACACGCCTCACAGAGGGGGGTGAGTTTGTAGGGAACACGTTAAGACCCGATTAACCCCCGCTCGCAGCGTAAGACCAGCGAAATGGCTAAGTTGCGGCGGCTGCTGCCTTTTTTCGGCCACGACCGTTAACGCGATCCGCTTTGGCGGGGCGGGCGCGGGCGCAGCCGGACGGCGCATGGGGAGGCGGGTCGCGGCGCGCAGCCGCGCGCTCAACTCTTTCTTTGTCGCCGCGGCCTGCCGCCGCCCCTCGGCCGCGCCTCGCCGCCGCCCCAGTTGTGCGGCCCCATGTCGGCGTCGATCGGCTGGTGGGCGCGGCTCGCCGGGAGATGGGCGGGGCGGCCGGCGCGGCGCTCGCCGGCGCCGCCCGCCGCCGCGATCGCTTCCTGGCGCGCCAGCGGATCGTCGCCGACCGCCAGCTCCACCGTCTGCAGGCGCTTGATCTCGTCGCGCAGGCGCGCCGCTTCCTCGAATTCGAGATCGCCCGCGGCCGCCCTCATGCGCTTTTCCAGATCGGCGATCGTCGCCTTGAAATTGTGGCCGATCGGCGCGGCGCCGAATTCGCCGGCGAGCCCGGCGTCGACGGTGACGTGGTCGGCCTCGTAGACGGAATGGAGAATGTCCTGGATGCCGCGGCGGATCGAGGCGGGGGTGATGCCGTTCGCCGTGTTGTAGGCTTCCTGCTTGGCGCGGCGGCGATTGGTCTCGTCGATCGCGCGCCGCATCGAGCCGGTGACCGCGTCGGCGTAGAGAATCACCTTGCCGTCGACGTTGCGCGCGGCGCGGCCGATCGTCTGCACCAGCGAGGTCTCGGAGCGCAAGAAGCCCTCCTTGTCGGCGTCGAGAATCGCCACCAGCGCGCACTCGGGAATGTCGAGCCCCTCGCGCAGCAGGTTGATGCCGACCAACACGTCGAACGCGCCCAGGCGCAGGTCGCGGATGATCTCGATCCGCTCCAGCGTCTCGACGTCGGAGTGCATGTAGCGCACCCGGACGCCGTTCTCGTGCAGGTATTCGGTGAGGTCTTCGGCCATCCGCTTGGTCAGCGTGGTGACCAGCGTGCGGTAGCCCAGCAGCGCGACGCGCTTGACCTCGCCGAGCAGGTCGTCGACCTGCGTGCGCGCGGCGCGAATCTCCACCGGCGGGTCGATCAGGCCGGTCGGGCGGATCACCTGCTCGACGAAGGCGCCCGCCGTTCGTTCCATCTCCCACTTGCCGGGAGTCGCCGAGACATAGACGCTCTGCGGCCGCATCGCGTCCCATTCCTCGAAGCGCAGCGGCCGGTTGTCCATGCAGGAGGGCAGGCGGAAGCCGTATTCAGCCAGCGTCGCCTTGCGGCGATAGTCGCCGCGGTACATGCCGCCGATCTGCGGAATGGTGACATGGCTCTCGTCGGCGAAGACGAGGGCGTTGTCGGGCAGATATTCGAACAGCGTCGGCGGCGGCTCGCCCGGCCGGCGGCCGGTGAGATAGCGCGAATAGTTCTCGATCCCCGCGCAGGAGCCGGTCGCCTCCATCATCTCGAGATCGAACAGCGTGCGCTGCTCGAGCCGCTGCGCCTCCAGCAGGCGCCCTTGCGCGGCGAGCTGAGCGAGCCGCGCCTTCAGCTCCTCCTTGATCGCCTTGGTCGACTGCAGCAGCGTCGGGCGCGGCGTCACGTAATGGCTGTTGGCGTAGACTTTGACGAATTCGAGGTCCTGCGTCTTCTGCCCGGTCAGCGGATCGAATTCGACGATCGACTCGATTTCGTCGCCGAACAGGCCGATGCGCCAGGCGCGGTCCTCGTAGTGGGCGGGGAACAATTCGATGGTGTCGCCGCGCACGCGGAACACGCCGCGGGCGAAGTCGCCGAGCGAGCGCTTGTATTGCAGCGCGACGAGATCGGCGATGATCCGGCGCTGGTCGATATGATCGCCGACCGCGAGCGCAAAGGTCATCGCGGTGTAGGTCTCCACCGAGCCGATGCCGTAGATGCAGGAGACCGAGGCGACGATGATGACGTCGTCGCGCTCCAGCACCGCGCGGGTGGCGGCGTGGCGCATGCGG
This sequence comes from Roseiarcus sp., assembly GCA_050015575.1. Taxonomy (GTDB): domain Bacteria; phylum Pseudomonadota; class Alphaproteobacteria; order Rhizobiales; family Beijerinckiaceae; genus Roseiarcus. The sequence goes on from JBEKBD010000001.1 coordinate 11,588, forward strand.
TCGATCTGCTCGTTGATCGACGATTCCTTCTCGATGTAGGTGTCGGTGCGCGGCACGTAGGCTTCGGGCTGGTAGTAGTCGTAATAGGAGACGAAATACTCGACGGCGTTGTCGGGAAAGAAGCTCTTGAACTCGCCGTAGAGCTGCGCCGCCAGCGTCTTGTTGGGGGCGAGAATCAGCGCCGGGCGCTGCGTCGCCTCGATCACCTTGGCCATGGTGAAGGTCTTGCCCGAGCCGGTGACGCCGAGCAGCACCTGGTCGCGCTCGTGGGCCGCGATCCCCTCGACGAGTTCGCGGATCGCCTCGGGCTGATCGCCCTTGGGCTCGAATTCCGACGCGATCCGGAAGCGCCGCCCGCCCTCCGATTTCTGCGGCCGCTCCGGGCGATGCGGCGTCCACGGCGGGCGGTCGCGGATGTTGGGATCGCCGAGTTCGAGCAGCGTCTTGAGCGATTCGACCGTCGCCGTCGCGCCGGTCATGCCGCGCGGATGCGAATCGGCGGCCGCCGCGTAGCCCGCCTGCGGCGCCTCGCCGAGCCCTGGCGGTCGCTCGACCAGCGCCGGATTCAGCAACGCCGCCAGATGCTCGTCGAGCGGATGGACGTCGGGCCTGTCGGCCTTGGCGCGCGTCGGGCGAATGGTGGGTTTGGCGGGTTTCGGCATGACGCGAATATGGGGGGAAAGCGGCGCGGGGGGAAGGCGGAGAGAGAGGGGCCGCCGATCACTGTGACGCCGGCCGGTCGGCGACGATCGACAGCTTCACGCCGAGCGCGCGCAGCACGGCGCTGACGGTTTCGTAACGCGGATGCGCGCCTGCGCTCAACGCCTTGTAGAGGCTTTCGCGGCCGAGCCCCGCGTCCCTGGCGATCTGCGCCATGCCGCGAGCCTTGGCGACATCGCCGAGCGCGGCGACGAACACGTCGGCGTTCGGGTCTTCGGCGGCGACGGAAAGATATTCGGCGATGAGTTCGTCATTGTCGAGATAGGCCGCCGCGTCGAAGGGCGCGTAGGTCGTCGTCATAGTTTCATCTCCTTCAATTGGCGCGCCATGGCCTTCGCTCGCGCGATGTCCCGCTTCTGGGTGGACTTGTCGCCGCCAGTGAGCAGAACGAAAACCGTCGCCCCGTTTCGTGCGAAATAGACCCGATAACCCGCTCCGGCGTGGACGCGCATTTCGGAAACGCCCTCTCCGACCGGCTCGCAGTCGCCGAAGTTGCCGAAGGTCGCGCTGCGCAAGCGCGCCAAAATCCTCGCCTTCGCCTTCATGTCGGCGAGCTCCGACAACCATCGATCGAAGTCTGAAGACCGAACAAGGAGGTTCATGCCGGCATTAGTATCCATATGGATACATAATGCAACCCCGTTTTACGCCCGCGTGTCCGCACATCTGGTAGGCGGATTTCCCCGCACAGGGGGACAGGGAGCGCGGCTAGAGCCACGGATGCGCGGCGGCGGCCTTCTTTTCGTGGGCCGCGATGGCGGGGGCCTCGACCATGGTCAGGCCGATGTCGTCGAGCCCCTCGAGCAGACAATGCTTGCGGAAGGCGTCGATGGCGAACGTGACGACGCCGCCGTCGGGACCGCGGATTTCCTGCGCCGCGAGGTCGACCGTCAACGTCGCGTTGGCGCCGCGGCGCGCGTCGTCCATCAGCTTCTCCAGGTCGTCGGGCGCGACTTTCACCGGCAGAATGCCGTTCTTGAAGCAGTTGTTGTAGAAGATGTCGGCGAAGTCGGTCGAGATCACGCAACGAATGCCGAAATCGAGCAGCGCCCACGGCGCGTGTTCGCGCGACGAGCCGCAGCCGAAATTGTCGCCGGCGACGATGATCTTGGCGTTGGCGTAGGCGGGCTTGTTGAGCACGAAGTCGGGGTTGGGCGAGCCGTCGTCGCGGTAGCGCATCTCGGCGAACAGGCCGGCGCCCAGCCCGGTGCGCTTGATCGTCTTCAGATATTGCTTGGGGATGATCATGTCGGTGTCGACATTGTCGATCTCGAGCGGCGCGGCGACGCCGGTCAACGTCGTGAATTTGTCCATCGCGCGGATTCCGCCATCCTGATAAGACTCTCGGCCGAAGCGTCTAGCAAAAGCGCGCCAGGGGGGCAAACGCCGCTCGTCTTTTTTCCAGGCTCCGTTTCATGACCGCGTCCTCCCCCGCCGGCGCGCCCGGCGTGCTCACCATCGACCTCGCGGCGCTCGCCGCAAATTGGCGCCGGCTGGCGCGCCGCGCCGCGCCGGCGGAGTGCGCGGCGGTGATCAAGGCCGACGGCTACGGTCTGGGCCTCGCCATCGTCGCATCGACGCTCTATCGCGCGGGCTGCCGCACGTTCTTCGTCGCCCATCTCGAAGAGGGACGCCGCGCCCGCGCGGCGCTGCCGCAGAGGGATGCGCGCCTCTACGCGCTCAACGGCTTGCAGAGCGACGCGGACCCGCAAGCCGACTACGCCGCGCTCCGCCTCGCGCCAGTAATCGGCAGCGCCGAGGAATTCGCGCGCTGGGCCGCCTTCGCCGCGACGCGAGCCGCGCCGCCGCCGTGCGCGCTGCATCTCGACACCGGCATGAACCGGCTCGGCTTCGCGTCTCTCGAGGACTTGCGCGCCGCGACGGCGCGCCATGGCGGAACCTGCGGCGCCGACCTGCTGATGAGCCATTTCGTTTCCTCCGAAGAGCCGGACAATCCGCTCAACGCGGCTCAGATCGCGCGTTTCGAGCAGGCGCGCGCGGCGTTTCCCGCGCTCGCCGCCTCGCTCGCCAATTCCTCCGGATTGTTCCTGGGCCCGCGCCCCATGTACGACCTCGCCCGGCCGGGCTACGCGCTCTACGGCGGCAATCCGACGCCGGGCGCGCTCAATCCGATGAAGCCCGTCGTCACGCTCGACATCGCCATCCAGCAGACGCGATGGATCGAGGCGGGCGAGAGCTGCGGCTACAACGGCCAATGGACGGCGCGCCGGCGCACGCGCCTCGCCACGCTGCTCGTCGGCTACGCCGACGGCTTGCCGCGCGGCGCCGGCGCGCTCGACGGACGCGCGGGCGCCGAGGCGGTCATCGCCGGGCGGCGCTGCCCGCTGGTCGGGCGCATGTCGATGGACCTGACCATCGCCGACGTCACCGATGTCCCCGAGGACGAGGCCCGGCCGGGCGATTTGGCGCGGTTGCTGGGCGAAGAGATCGGCGTCGACGAATTCGCGTCGCGATCGGGAACGATCGGCTACGTCGTGCTGACGAGCCTGGGGGCGCGCTACGCCAGGCGCATCGTCGAGGGATAGGGATCGGCCGGCGAATCGTGATGGAAAGGGAGATGGCGCAATCGCGGCTCAGGCATGTCGACAAAGCCGAGCCGGCGCAGCATGAGCCTGAGGCCGACGGCCATCCGGGGATGTCGGGCCACATGATTGCGGTTGCGACTTTATCGATGGCGCGGCTTCCCTTTTGAGGACCCCCAATGCTCAACGGCTGGGACAATTTCTTCATTTTGGCCGGTAGCGCGGCCGCGACGATGATCGGGCTGCTGTTCGTCGCCATCACGGTCGGCGCCCAAATGTCTACGCCGCAGGGATTAAATGCCACCCGCGCCTTCTTGACGCCGACGCTCATTCTTTTCGGCAGCGTGCTATGGCAGTGCTTGGCCTCGCTGGCGCCATGGCCGTCCGCGTGGCCGCTCGCGATCATTCTGGGCTCGGGCGGGCTGGTCGGCCTCGTGTTGCAAATTCACGTCGTCCTCATGCAGCGTAAGATCGATTTCGCCTCGCTCGATTGGCTCGACTGGACTCTGTTTTCGCTCGCGCCGGCGCTCGGTTATGCGAGCCTGATCGCCGGGGCGACCGGATTGATCGCCGGGAAATCCTTCGCGCCCTACGCCATCGCGGGCGCGATCACGCTGTTGCTGTTCGCCGGCGTCTACGGCGCATGGGACCTCACGTTGTGGATCGCCAGGAACCGGGACAAGACCTAACGGCGCGACCGCCCGCCGCGCCGCGTCGCCGACTCTGGAATTTCGGCGCGCGCCGCGCTAAGGGAGGCGAGCGAGCGAGAGCGGCGCGAAGCGAATCGGGTCGCCGTCGCCGGGAACGAAGCCGCCATGAACAGACTGGAAAAGCCCCCGTCCGCCGCGGCGGAGGCGCAAGTGCAATATCTCGACGCCGACATTCGCGTCGTGCGTCCCGGCGGGTTCGTCCGTTGCGCCGTGACCGGCGCGCCCATCCCGCTCGACGAACTGCGCTATTGGAGCGTCGACCTGCAGGAGGCCTACGCCGGCCCCGAGGCCGTCCTCGAGCGCCTGCGCAGCCGGCGGCGTTGACATCGCGTTTCAGCGGTCCGAAGAACGCCTCGGGCTCGCGCCGTGCGAGCGGCGCGCCCGGCCTGCGGACGCATCCGACGCGCTCGGCGCTGCCGGCGTGAGGCGCGGCCTACAGCGAGGCGACGGCCCATGCAGCCTTGGTCGCAGTTCTACGCCACGATCGGCCCCGCATCGGCGGCGCTGCTCGGCTTGCTCTTCGTCGCCGTCTCGATCAACGCCTCGGCCGCGCTCGGCCCCGACGAGGCGGCATCCCGGCGCCTGACGGAACAGGCCTTCCAGAACTATCTCGCGGTGATGATGGTCGCGCTGTTGGCGCTGTTTCCCGCCATTAGCACGAGGACTTTCGGCGCGGTGACCCTCCTCTGCGCCGCGGGCTGGTCGGTCTGGGTCGTCGTCCGCTTCGGTCAGACGGTCGCCCAGCGCCTGGAATGGGGGTTCTGGCTGCACGCCCTTCGCCGCCACGGCGCCTCGCTCGCCGGGTTCTCGATCCTGATGGTCGTCGCGCTACGCATGGCGTTGAACTGGGGCGCCGATTACAGTTGGCTTGCCGCCTCTACGTTGGCGCTGCTGTTCTCGGCGACGACGGTCTCCTGGGAGCTGCTGGGGCGGATCGCCAATCGCAAGCCGGGATGAACCTTCCCACTCGCCGCCCGCCGCGACTTCGCCGAGGGCGAAGAGGCTCGTCGCCGTTCGCTTTTTCTCGCCGGTCGACAAAACGCGGCGAAGGCGCGCGCGGCGTGAAAAAAACTCCCTTCTCCCGCAAGGGGAGAAGGGGCGCGCCTCGTCTCGGACTGCGATGGCACCGCTCAGCTTTGGCCGGACTTGCCCACGATCGCCGGAAGATGCTGAGCCAGCAGATTGAGCGCGACGTTCGGGTCGACGCCGAAGTGTTGCGCGAGCTGCTTGACCTGATCGCTTCCCAGCGCCGCCTGGATCTGTTGCGGCGTGACGGTGAGATTGGGGCCGTTGGCGAGCCAGGACTGGACTTGCGCGCCCAAGCCTCCCTGCTGCAATTGCGCCACCACGCCTTGCAGATCGCCGAGGTTGGTCTTCGCCAAGGCTGCCGGGAGCACGGCTTGCAGCTCCTCCGCGCCGATTTGGCCCAATGCGCTCTTGAGTCCGCCGGTCAAGTTGTCGAGAAGTCCCATGGTTCGCTCCGCTGGGCCGGCGCTGCGCCATCGCGGCCGGCGTGTACGATCATGTTGCCTGTCCATGCGCGGCCTGACAAGCCCAAGCCTGTCGCGACCAGGCCAAAGAGAAGGGCCGCCCCTTGCGGGAGCGGCCCTTCCATTGTCGCGACCACGCACAGATCGCTCGAGGTCTGGATCGCCTAGCGGCGACTATGCGCGAAATTCCTGCGCACGGACAATGTTCCAGGTCTCGCGAAACTGGCATGGCGATTGACAATGAGACACTGGATCACCTCCTTTCAGGTTGTTGACGACGCCGATCAAAATAACGTGATTCGTCGATTTTCAAAGCCCGGATTTCGCGCATCGGCGATGCGTCGGCGGGATGGGGCGCCCAGACGCTCGGCGATCACGCCGCCGCCTTCGCCACCGCGTCGCAGACGTCGTTGACCAGCGTGTCGACCAGGGCCGGATCGTCCGCCTCGGCCATGACGCGAATGACGGGTTCGGTCCCCGACGGGCGGATGACCAGACGCCCCTTGGCGCCCAGCCGCGCCGTCGCCGCGGCGATCGCCTTGACCACCGCTTCGTCTTCGAGCGGGCGTCCGCTCTTGAAGCGCACGTTGCGCAACACCTGCGGCAGCGGGTCGAAGCGGCGGCAGACCGCGCTGACCGGCTTGCCCTGCTTTTGCACGACGGCGAGCACCTGCATCGCCGCCACCAGCCCGTCGCCGGTGGTCGCATGGTCGGTCAAAATGATATGGCCCGACGGTTCGCCGCCGACGTTGATGCCCTTCTCGACCATGCGCTCCAGCACGTAGCGGTCGCCGACCGCGGTGCGTTCGAGGCGAAGGCCGCGCTCGGCCAGCCGCCGCTCGAGCCCGAGGTTGGCCATGACGGTCGACACGACGCCGGGCTTAGCCAAGCGTCCGTCCGCCTGCCAGCTTTCGGCGATAACCGCGAGAATCTGATCGCCGTCGACGACGTGGCCCTTCTCGTCGACGATGATCATGCGATCCGCATCGCCGTCGAGCGCGATGCCGATGTCGGCGCGCATTTCCCGCACTTTCTGTTCGAGCGCCTCGGGAGCGGTCGAGCCGACGTCGAGGTTGATGTTGACGCCGTCGGGCTCGACGCCGATCTTGATCACTTCGGCGCCCAGCTCCCATAAAGCCTCGGGCGCCGTTCGGTAGGCGGCGCCGTTGGCGCAATCGATCACGACCCTGAGGCCGTCGAACGAAACCTCGCGCGGCAGCGTCCGCTTGGCGTATTCGATGTAGCGCGCCTGGACGTCGTCGATGCGCCGCGCCCGCCCGAGATCGGGCGACTTGGCGAGCTTGGCGGACAGATCGCCGTCCATCAGCGATTCGATGCGCGCCTCGAATTCGTCCGACAGTTTGAAGCCGTCGGGGCCGAACAGCTTGATGCCGTTGTCCTCGTAGAGGTTGTGCGAGGCGGAGATCATCACCCCGAGGTCGCAGCGCATCGAGCGCGTCAGCATCGCCACCGCCGGCGTCGGCGCCGGGCCGAGCAGCAGCACGTCCATACCGACCGAAGTGAAGCCGGCCACCAGCGCGTATTCGATCATATAGCCGGACAGGCGCGTGTCCTTGCCGATCACGACGCGGTGGCGGTGCTCGCCGTTCTTGAACGCCAGCCCAGCCGCTTGGCCGACCTTCAAGGCGAGTTCGGCGGTGATCTTGCCGTTCGCGCGGCCGCGAATGCCGTCGGTGCCGAAATACTTGCGCGCCATCTCCGCAAACCCTTCCGTCGGTCCCCCGGAGCCCGTTGCGACCGGCCTGCCTCGCCGCGCTCGAGGGTCCTGACGACGAAGGCCCGCGTCCGTTGCGACCGGACGAGGCTCCCGCTGTTCTCAATAGCCTAAAACGCTATGGAATAAATTCAAAAATCGTTGCACATCGTAAACGACGCCCGAGGCGCGGGAAACCCCGCTCCCCGCGCGCGCTTCGACCCGCCGCGGCCCAAAGCCGGCGGCGCTCGTCACGCGCGTTCGCGCCGCGTTGCGATCACGCCTTGGCGGATTGCTTGACTTCGACGCCCGCTTCGGTCAGCAGCGCCGCCAGTTCGCCCGACTGGAACATTTCGCGCGCGATGTCGCAGCCGCCGACGAACTCGCCCTTGACGTAGAGCTGGGGAATGGTCGGCCAATTGGCGAATTCCTTGATTCCCTGGCGGATTTCGGCGTCCTCGAGCACATTGACGCCGACGATCGGCGCGCCGAGATAATCGAGGATCTGCACGACCTGGCCGGAGAACCCGCACTGCGGAAATTGCGGCGTCCCCTTCATGAAGAGAACGACGGGGTTCTCGGAGATCAGCTTCTGGATGCGCTCTTGGACGTTCGCCATGGCTCGAACCTTTCCTCAACGGGGTTCAAGGCCCCGCCTTCAATTCCAACCATATAAGCGACCGGCGCGGCGCCCGCCAGTCGCCGGCCGAAAGTCGCCGCCGCGTCCTTTATCCCCCGGTCACGCTCATGTGGCGCGCGGTCGAAGCGTGGCTGCCGGCGCGCTCGACGACGAAGTCGTGGCCCTTGGGCTTGCGCGCGATCGCCGCGCGGATCGTCGCCTCGAGCCCGTCGTCGGCCTCGGAACGGCGCAGCGGCTCGCGCAGATCCGCGGCGTCCTCGTGGCCGAGACACAGATAGAGCCGGCCGGTGCAGGTGACGCGCACGCGGTTGCAGCTTTCGCAGAAATTATGGGTCAGCGGCGTGATGAAGCCGAGCCGTCCGCCGGTTTCCTTGACGTCGAAATAGCGCGCCGGCCCGCCGCTGGAATAGGGCGAGGGCGTCAACGTGAAGCGCTCTTCCAGGGCGGCGCGCAGTTCGGTCAGCGGCAGGAATTGATCGAAGCGCTCGCTCGCCACCGCGCCGAGCGGCATGACCTCGATGAAGGTCAGATCGAAGCCGCGCTCGTGCGCCCAAGCGACCAACGCGGGCGCCTCCTCGTCGTTGAAGCCCTTGAGCGCGACGGCGTTGAGCTTGACCTTGAGGTCCGCCGCGCGCGCCGCCTCGATTCCCGCCATCACCTTGTCGAAATCGCCCCAGCGGGTGACGGCGCGGTATTTCGCGGGGTCGCGCGTGTCGAGCGAAACGTTGACGCGCTCGACGCCGCAATCGGCGAGCTCGGCGGCGTAGCTCGCGAGCTGCGAGCCGTTGGTGGTCAGCGTCAGCTCTTCCAGCCCGCCGGCGGCGAGATGGCGCGAAAGCGCGCGGAAGAGGGTCATGACGCCGCGCCGCGTCAGCGGCTCGCCGCCGGTGACCCGCAATTTCCGCGTTCCCAGCCGCACGAAGGCCGAGCACAACCGATCGAGTTCCTCGAGCGAAAGCACGTCGCGCTTGGGCAGGAAGTTCATGTCCTCGGACATGCAATAGACGCAGCGGAGATCGCAGCGGTCGGTGACGGAGACCCGCACGTAGCTCACCCGCCGGCCGAACGGGTCGACGAGCGCGGGCGGAGCGGGCGCGAGAGCGGGCGAGAACATCCGCCCTAGATAGGTCAGACGGAACGCGAAGTTAAGGCGGTCGGCCGCAAAAGTCGTCCTATCGCCTTCTTATTGCAGCAGCATCGCACGCGGCGGCGACATTTTTCCGAACAGCGCGTCGCGGATCGCGATCAGGTTGCCTCGCAGCCGGCCGCGGCGGTCGATGAAGGGCTCCGGCTGTAAGGACTTCCAAAGGTTCATGACGACGTTCCCCGCCGCCATCTTGAGCCCGAAGCCGGGGCGAAGCGTCCCCTTGCGCACGAGATAGATCACGTTGGCGACTTGGGCGTAGCCGAGCTTGACGCCGGAGGTCTTGCCCGACTTCGCGCCGAGGTGCACGCCCCACAGCGCGCGCGCCCGGACGCGGTGCCATTTCGGCGCGAGCCGGGCGCCGAAATCCTGGTCTTCCTGCCAAGCGTAACCGGGAAGATTCTCGTCGAAGCGAAGGCCGGAGATCGCCGCGAAGCGAAAGCCCATGTTGCAGCCGTAAGGCGATACGCCCTCTTCGGCGCCGTCGCCCTCGTTCCGCGCCGCGTCGCGTTCCTCGACCATCTTAGCCGCCGCCGCGAGCTCGATGCCGGGGCCGCGAATGCCGTCGGCCAGCACCTCGCCGGTGACGGCGCCCACGTCCGGGCGACGATCCAGCATCGCCGCGAAGCGCTCGATCCAAAACCGCGACGGAACGAAGTCGTCGTCGAAGAAGACGATCGCGCCGAAGCGGTCGCCCGCGAGGTCGAGGCCGTCGTTGCGCTGCAACCCCGACCCCGTCCGTCCAAGATGGAAGGTCGCGCCAAGGTTCTCCCCCGGCCGCTCGGGAAAATCCTGCGGCGTCGCGCCGACGACGAAAACATGGTCCGGTTTGCGCGTCTGCGCGGCGAGCCTGCCGAGCAGCGACTCGACGATCTTCGGACGTCCGCAGCTGGCGACGATCACGGCGACGCTGGGCTGGGCAGAAAGCATCCATCCCTCCTGCCGCGAGGAGGTACAGGACTCGCCTCGCCGGAGGCAAATTGATTTTTCCGGTATGATTTACAAGCAACCCCTCGGGAAAAGCTCTGCGGCTCGCGCGAGAGCGATCGCCGTTGAGGCGCGCCGCGGCCGATCGACGGCGCGCGCAGCGAGCCGCGCGGGACGCGCCCGGCGCGGCTCGATCGCCGTCACCGCAGGACGACGACCCGGGCGCCGACGCTGGCGCGCCCGTAGAGATCGACGACGTCGTCGTTGGTCATGCGGATGCAGCCCGAGGAGACGGCCTGGCCGATGGTGTCGGGCTCGTTGGAGCCGTGGATGCGGTAGAGCGTCCCCGCGATGTACAACGCGCGAGCGCCGAGCGGGTTGTCGATGCCGCCTTCCATGTGACGCGGCAGGTCGGGGCGGCGGAGCAGCATTTGCGCCGGCGGCGTCCAGTCCGGCCATTCGCGCTTGTTGGCGACGTAAGAGGCGCCCGCCCAGGTGAAGCCGGGCCGGCCGACGCCGACGCCGTAGCGGAGCGCCTGCCCGCCCGGCAGGACGAAATAAAGCCGGCGCTCGCTGGTGGAGACGACGATCGTCCCCGGCGCGTAAGGGCCATTATAGGCGACGGTTTCGCGTGGGATCGGGGAAACGAGCGGACGCTCGTCGCCGCCGCCCATCGCGGGGAACCGGGAGGCGTAAGTGGTCGGCATAGCCAAAGCGGCCGACGCGGACGAAAGGATGAAGCCGGCGATCAGGCCAGCCCCGAGAAGCGCGATGCGTCGCATGCGAAAATCCCTTGGTTCTCGAACGGCGCGCCCTCCCGCCCGTCCGAATCGACCGGCCGGCCTGTCGCGCAAGAATGGAATTAATCGAGGAAAGGGGGCGCTCGCGCAACCGTCTCGGGCGCTTCTCGGCGGCGAAAAATGCGGATTGGGCCAAGGCGTGGCGGCGGCGCCACAGTGGCGGAGCGGGGCCATGGTGGGCGATACAGGGATCGAACCTGTGGCCTTCCCCGTGTGAAGGGGACGCTCTACCGCTGAGCTAATCGCCCGCGCCGCCGCGGAAGTTTCGTTTAAGGCGGAGGCGAACGGCAAGTCAAGGCGATGGCGGTCTCGCGCGCGGCGACGACGACGCGGGCGGTCAGCCGTAACGGCGGCGATGTCGCGCGGCTCAAGCGCCGGGGAACTTTTGCGGCGCCGGGCTGACGACGCTCGCCGCGCCGGCGCTGATCTGCATCACCACCAGGCCGCGATCGTTGGGGCCGTCGGCGCGGAAGCGGAACAAGCCGTCGACGCCGTTGAACCCCGAGGCGTTGGTGAGGACGCCTTGCGAGTACCGTTGCGCGCCCTGCGTGCGCGCCAGCGCCGCGACGAGCGACACCGCGTCGTCGGCGAGCGAGGCCAGCCGCAGCGGATCGAGGGCGAATTTGGCCTTGTAGCGCTGAGCGAAGCTGGCGAACCCGGTGTTGTCCGGCGCGGCGAACCAGGCGCCTTGCAGCGCCGGCAGCCTCAAGACGCGCGGGTCGTTCCAGACGCCGGTGCCGAGAACTTGCGTCTTGACGCCGCTCGCCGTCAGCGCCGCGGCGACCGGGCCCATGCCGTCGGCCTGCTCGGGGATGAACAGCGCGTCGATCTGCGTCGCCACGCCGGCGATCTCCTGAACGGCGTTTTGGGGCTGACCCGGCGTATAACGCGCGACGGTGACGATGCGCGCGCCGTCGCGCGCCGCCGCCTGTTGGAATTCGCTGACGGCGACATTGGCGTAGTCGCTCTCGGGCGCGAGCACGGCGAAGGATTTCTTGCCGCGCGAGACCGCGAAATCCGCGATTCGGTCGGCGTAGGATTCGATCAGGAACGACAGCAGGTAGACGCCGGGCGAAGCGGCGCCCTCGTCGGTCGAAAACGCGATGACGGGACGTCCCGCGACCTTGGCTAGGCGTCCGACTTCGCGCACTTCGGGCGCCAGCAATGGCCCGAGTATGATTTCTGCGCCCGCGCCGAGCTCGGACTGCGCCGCCTGCGCGGCGCCGTCCACCGTCCCATGATCGTCGACGATCATCAGCGTGATGTCGCCCATGCCCGATTCCTCGAGCGCGAGCTGGGCCGCGTTGCGCAGCGAGGCGCCCACGACGCTCGGGCCGCCGTTCTGCGTCAACGGCAGGATCAGGCCGACCCGCACTGGACCCGTGCCCAGGACGTCGCCGACCGGACCCGCGGCGAGCGGTTGCGACTGGACCTGCGGCGTCGGCGCCGCGCCCATTTCGGGCCCCGGCGAGCCGAGATCGCTGGGGCCGCAACCGGCGAGCGCCAGCGCGAGGCCCGCCGCGACCGCTCGAACCCCTTGTCGAGCGAATCCGCGACTTGCGAGCGTCAAAGAGGCGCTTGTCGGCATCACGACTTCCTACCGCGCGCGAAGGCAAAAAGCGAATCGCCTCGTGCCCGACGTCACCTTACGCGATGCGCGCCGGCGACGTCTCACCTAGCGCCGATCGTCCTCAACTTTGGCGGCAATTGTGGCTTTTTCATTCTCTGGTGTTAAGGCTCCGGTGTTAGGGAAACGGCGGCGTCGGCGCCCGGGGGGCGCGGACGACCGCCTCCTTGGGGACCGGGGCGAAGATGGCGACGCGCCGCCTGGATCAAACGAAGACGCCGCCGAGCCCGCCCCGCTCGCGCGGCTTCACGGCGTTCGGCGAGCGCGTCGAGGCCGCGCCGATCTCGCCGGGCCTCTATGTCGTGGCGACGCCGATCGGCAATCTCGCCGACGTCACGCTCAGGGCGCTGGCGACGCTGGCGGCGGCCGACGCGATCCTGGCGGAGGACACCCGCGTCTCGCGCCGTCTCTTGCAGCGTTACGAGATCTCCACGCCGCTCGTCGCCTATCACGAGCACAACGCGGCGAAGGTCCGGCCGCGCCTCATCGCGCGCCTCGCCGAAGGCGAAGCGCTGGCGTTGATTTCCGACGCCGGCACGCCGCTGATCTCCGATCCCGGCTACAAATTGGCGGCGGAGGCCGTCGCGGCGGGCGTCGCGTTGACCAGCGCGCCCGGCCCTTCGGCGGCCCTGGCCGCGCTGACCAGCGCGGCGCTGCCGACCGACCGATTCTTCTTCGAGGGTTTCCTGCCGCCCAAGGGCGCGGCGCGGCGTGAACGCATCAACGCCCTGGCGGAGATTCCGGCGACGTTGCTGTTCTACGAGGCGCCGAGCCGCCTCGCCGCCTCGCTCGCGGACCTCGCGGCCGAACTCGGGCCGCGGCCCGCGGCGGTCGCTCGCGAACTCACCAAGCTCCACGAAGAAACACGCCGGGGAACCCTCGCGGAACTGGCCGCCCATTACGCGGCCGAGGGGCCGCCCAAGGGCGAGATCGTCGTCGTCGTCGGCCCGCCGCAGGCGGCGCCCCGGCTCGACGAGGACGCGCTCGACGCCGAGATCGTCGAGGCGCTCGGCGCGCTGTCGGTCAAGGACGCGGCCGCCGCGGTCGCCGCGCGAATCGGCCTGCCGCGCCGCAAAGTCTACGCGCGCGCGCTGCTGCTCGCCGGCGCGCGGCGCTGATGGGCGCGCGGCCGGCCGCGGCGCGGCGACGCGCCCATCTCTTCGGGCTGCGCGCCGAGCAAATCGCCGCGCTGCTGATGACGTTGAAGGGTTATCGCGTGCTGGCGCGCCGCTTCGCCGTCTCTGGCGGCGAGATCGATCTCGTCGTCCAGCGCGGCCGGACGATCGCCTTCGTCGAGGTCAAGGCGCGCGACGATCTCGACGCCGCCGCGAGCGCGATTTCGGAGGCCAAGCGTCGGCGCATTTCCCGCGCCGCGCGGGTCTGGCTCGTCCGCAACCCCTGGGCGGCGGGCGCGATTTTGCGCGGCGACGCGGTGTTCGTCGCGCCGCGGCGGCTTCCCCGCCACCTCGGCGCGGCGTATAGGCTGGACGTCGACTGAGAGAGAGAGAATTTTCGCGCCATGCCTTTGACCGTCGCCGTGCAGATGGACCCGATCGAGCGCATCCGCATCGCCGGCGACTCGACCTTCGCGCTGTTGCTCGAGGCGCAGGCGCGCGGACATGCGCTGCTCCACTACACGCCCGACCGACTGTGTCTGGAGGGCGCCTCGCTCTTCGTCCAGGCCGAACCGCTGCGGGTCAAGGACGTCCAGGGCGAACATTTCGGCCTCGGCGGGGCGAAGCGCGTCGATCTCGCCGAGGTCGACGTCGTGCTGTTGCGTCAGGACCCGCCGTTCGACCTCGCCTACATCGCGACGACCCACCTGCTCGAGCGCATCCATCCCCGCACGCTGGTGGTCAACGATCCTCGCGGGGTGCGCGACGCGCCCGAAAAGCTGTTCGTGATGGACTTTCCCGAGCTGATGCCGCCTACGCTGATCGCCCGCGATCGCGCGACGATCGAAGCGTTTCGCGCCCGACACGGCGAAGTGGTGATGAAGCCGCTCTACGGCGCCGGCGGCCAAGCGGTGTTCAAGGTCGCGCCCAGGGATTCCAATTTCGGGTCGCTGTTCGACCTCTTTTCCGTCACCTTCCGCGAACCCTGGGTGATCCAGAAGTTCCTGCCGGCGGTCGCCGCCGGCGACAAGCGCATCGTCCTCGTCGACGGCGAGCCGCTCGGCGCGGTCAACCGCGTGCCGGTCGGCGACGACATCCGCTCCAACATGGTGCGCGGCGGCGCGGCGCGGGAAACGGAACTGACGCCGCGCGAGCGCGAGATTTGCGCGGCGATCGGGCCGGAGCTGAAGCGCCGCGGCCTCGTCTTCGTCGGCATCGACGTCATCGACGGGCTGCTGACCGAGATCAACGTGACTTCGCCGACCGGCATTCGAGCGATCCAGCGTTTCGGCGGCGCCGACATCGCCGCGGCGATCTGGGACGTGATCGAAGCCAAACGACGCGCCTTCGCCTCGCGCGCGGCCGATCGCGGCGCTGCCGGCTAAGAGGGCAAGCGCCATGGAAACGTCTTTCCCCGCCGCCCGGCCCGCGCGCCGGCCCCGCGCCGCCTCGCCGAAAGGCGGATTCGACCGCGCCGGCCTCGACGAACGCCTCGAAGCGCTGCGCCGCGATCCGTCCTTGGACGACGCCGCGTTCCGCCGCGAAGCGGTCGCGCTGTTTGGCGAACGGCTGGAGCAGGGCCGCGCCGCCGCGCGCAACGCGCTCGCGGAGGGCGGCAAGGGACGCGCCTGCGCGGCGCGCCTCTCCGAATGCGAGGACAACCTGATCCGCGCGATCCACGACTGGGCGGCGCGCTATGTCCATCCGGGCCTGCCGGCTTCGGCCCGGCCGACGATCGTGGCGGTGGGGGGCTACGGCCGCGGCATGCTGGCGCCCGGATCGGACGTCGATCTGCTGTTCCTGTTGCCCGACGCCCCGACGCCGGAAACCCGCAAGATCATCGAGACGATTCTCTACGCGCTGTGGGACCTCAAGCAGAAGGTCGGCCACGCCACGCGCTCGATCGAGGAATGCCTGAAACTGGCGCGCGCGGACATGACGATCCGCACCACGCTGCTCGAAGCCCGCTTCGTCATCGGCGACGAAGCGCTGTTCGATCGCCTGCGCGTTCGCTTCGACCGCGAAATCGTCGCCAAGACGGCGAGCGAATTCGTCGCCGCCAAGCTCGCCGAGCGCGACGCGCGGATCAAGCGCGCGGGCGAATCGCGCTATTTGGTCGAACCCAACGTCAAGGAGGGCAAGGGAGGCCTGCGCGATCTCAACACGCTTTTCTGGATCGCCAAATACGTCTATCGCGTGCGCAGCGCCCATGAGCTGGTCGCCGCCGGCTTGTTCACGCAGCGCGAGCTGGCGCTGTTCTCGCGTTGCGAGGAGTTCCTGTGGGCGGTGCGCTGCCACCTGCATTTTGTCGCCGGGCGCGCCGAGGAACGCCTGAGCTTCGATCTGCAGCGCCCGATCGCCGAGCGGCTCGGCTACGCGGCGCGCGCCGGCCAGGCCGACGTCGAACGCTTCATGAAGCACTATTTTCTGGTCGCCAAGGACGTCGGCGATCTCACCGCGATCGTCTGCGCCGCGCTCGAGGAGCGCCACGCCAAGCCGACCCAGGCGCTCGATCGCTTCCTCGGGCGGTTGCGCCGCCGGCCGCGCGCGGTCGCCGACGCCGGCGATTTCAAGATCGAGCACGACCGCATCGCCGTCATCCGCGACGACGCCTTCGAACGCGATCCGGTCAACCTCATCCGCCTCTATCGGGCGGCCGACCGGTCGAGCCTGGCGATCCATCCCGACGCGACGCGCCTGGTCACGCGTTCGCTCAAGCGCATCGACGCCAAGCTGCGCGCCAATCCGGAGGCCAACCGTCTGTTCCTGGAAATTCTGACCTCGCGCCGCTCGCCTGAAACCGCGCTCAGACGGATGAACGAAGCCGGCGTGCTCGGGCGCTTCATTCCCGACTTCGGCCGCGTCGTCGGCATGATGCAGTTCTCGATGTACCATCATTACACCGTCGACGAGCATCTCTTGCGCACCGTCGGCGTGCTCAGCCAGATCGAGGCGGGGACCCTCGAGGAGGATCAGCCGCTGGTCCGGGAAATGCTGCCCCAAATTCCCAATCGCACCGCGCTCTACGTCGCCGCTTTTCTGCACGACATCGCCAAGGGACGTCCCGAGGATCATTCGCTGGCCGGCGCCGAGGTCGCGCGCCGGCTTTGCCCGCGTCTGGGGCTTTCGCCGGCCGATTGCGAGCGCGTCGTCTGGCTCGTCCAATGGCACCTGGCGATGTCCAACATGGCTCAGGGGCGCGATCTGGTCGACCCTCGCACCGCCGAATCCCTGGCCGCGATCGTGCAGACTCTGGAGCGGATGCGGATGCTGCTGGCGCTGACGGTCAGCGACATCTGCGCGGTCGGGCCGGGGGTGTGGAACGGCTGGAAGGGCCAGTTGCTGCGCACGCTGTTCTGGGAGACCGAAGTGGTGCTCGGCGGCGGGCACTCGGCGATCGACCGCAAGGCGCGCGTCGCGGCGGCTCAAGAGGCGCTGCGGCGCTCGCTCCCCGGCTGGTCCGACCCCGATTTCGACGCCTACGCGCAGCGCCATTATCCCGCCTATTGGCTCAAGGTGGAGCTGGCGCGCCAGGTCGCGCACGCCCGGCTGTTCTACGCCATGGCCGCCGAGGTGCGCTCGCTGGCGACCGAGGTGGCGACCGACGCGCGCCGCGGCGTGACGGAGCTGACGATCGTCGCGCCCGACCACCCGCGTCTGCTCTCGATCGTCGCCGGCGCCTGCGCGGGCTCCGGCGGCAATATCGTCGACGCGCATATTTTCACCACCGCCGACGGGTTCGCCCTGGACACGTTTTTCGTCTCGCGCGCCTTCGATCGCGACGAGGACGAACTGCGGCGCGGAGCGCGCATCGCTCACACCATCGAACAGGCCCTGCGCGGCGAAATCCGCGTCAGCGAAATCGTCTCCAAGCGCGCGCCCGAGCCCCGCGCGCGCGCCTTCGCCATTCCGCCCGAGGTGATGATCGACAACAGTCTTTCCAACCGTTACACCGTGCTCGAGGTCTCCGGGCTCGACCGACCGGGACTGCTCTACGAGCTGACTACGGCGCTGTCGAACCTCAATTTGAACATCGGCTCGGCGCACATCGTCACCTTCGGCGAGAAGGCGGTCGATTCGTTTTACGTCACCGATCTTACGGGAGCGAAAATCGCCTCGCCGTCGCGTCAGGCGGCGATCAAGCGGCGTCTGCTGGCGATCTTCTAGACCGGACGCGGCGCGGCGCTCCCGGGCGGCGCGCGCTTGATTTTTGTCGCGCCAGCGATGATATCGGGCGCGACCGAATACGGGATTGTGACGAAATGATCGACACCACTGACGCGCAGGGCCCCGAGGCCGCGGCCGAGGCCACGCCGGCCGCCGAGGCCGACGGCTTCGCCGTGATCGAGAAGCTCAACGCGGAAAACGCCGAATTGAAGGATCGCTTGCTGCGCGCGCTGGCGGAGATGGAGAACCTGCGTCGGCGCACCGAACGCGAAGTCGCCGACGCGCGCGCTTACGGAGTCAGCTCCTTCGCCCGCGACATACTCTCGGTCGCCGACAATCTCGCCCGCGCGCTCGACAGCGTCCCGGCGGAGGAGCGCGCGAGCGCCGAGGGCGCGTTGAAGAGCCTGATCGAAGGCGTCGAATTGACGGCGCGCGACCTGCAGGGGGCGCTCGCGCGCCACGGCGTCGCCAAGCTGGAGCCGCTCGGCGAGAAATTCGACCCGAATTTCCATCAGGCGATGTTCGAGCTGCCCCACGCCGAACTGCCGGCAGGCGCGGTCGCCCAGGTGATGCAGAGCGGCTGGAAGATCGGCGAACGGGTGCTGCGGCCCGCCCTGGTCGGCGTCTCCAAGGGCGCGGCGAAGACCGCCCCGCCAAAGGGGGAGTGAACAAGCGCGCCGTCTTCTCGCAAGGGACTTGCAGATAGTGCCCCTTTGGGGCATTATCGGTGTGTGGCGAAGCCGCTGCACACCGTTGCTGAGACCCCGATCTATCTTTCTCGCGCTGAGAAACTCATGAGCGAGAATGAGCGGGAAGCGGTCGTCGAACTCTTGGCGGCGAGTCCGGAAATCGGCGATCTCATTCCCGAGACCGGGGGTCTTCGCAAGGTCAGGATTCCCCTGGCCGGTCGGGGAAAGCGCGGCGGGGCGCGTGTCATCTATTACTATTACGATGTAACCTTGCCGATCTATTTGTTGCTTGTTTACGCCAAGAACGAGCGGGACGACCTGTCGAGCGCGCAGAAGGTCGTCTTGCGGGGACTCGTCAAAGCCATCGTCGCGCGGAGGCGATCATGAGACAGGCGCTTTTCAACGATCTCGTCGAGAGCCTCAAGCAGGCCGCCGCCCATGCCGGCGGCGAGGCGGTTCCCGGATTGCGCGTTCAGCCCGCGCCCGCCGCGGCCGACATCGTCGCCATTCGCCGGCAGGCCGGCCTCACGCGCAAGCAATTCGCCGCCATCCTGGGAACGGCGGTCGGCACGCTGCGAAAATGGGAAGACGGCACGCGTTCGCCAAGCGGCGCCGCGCGCACGCTTCTCTTGGTTCTCAAGCGCAACCCCAAGGCGGTCATCGAAGCGCTGGCGGCGTAAGTCGAGAATCGGATATGCGGCCAGAGAACCCTATCGCATGGCGGCGGCGTGTTTGTCATGTTTGGCTCGCGACGCCGGCGCCGCCAGCCAGGGCGCGCCGGCCATTGGATGGGTCGACTGATAGCGGCGGCGCCCTTCGTCGGAGACCCAGCCGAGCGGCCCGCAATTGCTCACGCTGACGGAAAACGGCTTGGCCGTGCGCGGCATGCGCGGTCGGAACAGCAGCGCGATCGCGGGAATGGAGCGCACCTCTCCGAGCGTGGCTTCCTGCGCGGCGCGGTCAAGGCGGCCGGGGCAAAAGCGGAGGCCGGAAACAATTTCGAGCCCGGCTTTTCCCGGTTTCGATCCCTCCCGTCGCCAAGCGCGCCCGCCTTCCCTAAGCGTGGGGCGCGGCGTATAGGAATCTCCTCGTAATTCACCAACGCGCGCGCGGGGCTCGGCGCGCTTTTCCGGAGCGAGGCATGTCCGGTCATAGTCAGTTCAAGAACATCATGCACAAGAAGGGCAAGCAGGACGCGATCCGCTCCAAGCTGTTCTCGAAACTGGCGCGCGAAATCACCGTCGCGGCGAAGTTGGGCCTGCCCGATCCCACGATGAACGCGCGCCTGCGCGCCGCGGTGCTGGCGGCGCGCGCGGAAAACATGCCCAAGGACAATATCGAGCGAGCGATCAAGAAGGCGGCGAGCGCCGAGGGCGAGACCTACGAAGAAGTGCGCTACGAGGGTTACGCGCCGGGCGGCGTCGCGGTGATCGTCGAGGCCCTGACCGACAACCGCAACCGCACCGCCGGCGAAGTGCGCTCCTGTTTCACCAAAGCGGGCGGCGCGCTCGCCGAGACCGGCGCGGTGTCGTTCATGTTCGACCGGGTCGGATCGATCGTGTTCGACGGCAAGGTCGCCAGCGACGACGCGATGCTCGAAGCGGCGATCGAAGCCGGCGCCGACGACGTCGTCTCGGACCCGGACGAGCACGAAGTGATCACCGCGGTGGCGGCGTTGCGCGACGCGCAAAAGGCGCTGGAGGCCAAGTTCGGCGAGCCGCGCAAGGCCGCCATCGTGTGGCGGCCGCAAAACACCGTCGCGGTCGACGACGAGGCGGGGGAAAAGATTCTCCGCTTGATCGGCGCTCTAGAAGAGAACGACGACGTGCAGAACGTCACCGCCAATTTCGAGATTTCCGACGCGCTGATGGCGAAGATGCAGGGCTGAGACCGCAGGCGAAACGCCCGGCTCGGCGAGACCGAACCGGGCGAACCGCCGCCTAATTGCACCGCATGGCGCAGCGCGTATAGCCCCATGGGTTGACCCAGCAAACGCGATGCCAGTAGCAGGCGGGCCCCCCGCCCCAACCCCAGGGGCGATGCCAACCCCAGCCCCAGTAGTGATGGGGGTACCAGACGCGGTCGATCTGCGACGACGCCATCGGCTGTTCGAGCGAGGGCGAAGACAGCGTGAACGCCGAAGCCGATCCCGCCGAAATCGCCAGCATCGCGGCGCCCGCGAGAGCGGCCAGGACTCCGCCCGTTAAAACGCGTGTGGACATGAAATCCTCCTTTTTCACTCACTTGCGCAATCATGCATGGGCCGCATGAACTCGAAATGAATAAATTGTGGCCGTCTTGGTTTTCACCGCGCGGCGAAATGGTATTGCCGCGCCGACTGGCGCACGACGCAATTCCGCCACGATCGATCCCCGGCTTTTTGGGCGGCTATATTTACCCTTCCTTAATCCTGGCGGCCGCTCGACGCGGCTGAAGCGCGAAAACCTCACGCGCGCGGCGATCTCGCGCGCCTTGCTCTGTTACGGTCTGGCGGCTGCGCCGGCGGGTCGGCCAGTACAGTCCTTTGAGGACGATGAAAAGGGAAGGCCGTCAACCGAGGCGGCCTTGATCTCGAGCGCGGCGACTCGCCGCATTTAGGCGGCGATTTTGTAATTTGATGGATCGGACCCATCAATGATGATTGGGGGCGTCTCTGCACTCTGGATGCACCAGCCGGCCACCTCCTTGACGTCTGGAGTATCTGGAAGTTTCAGCGCCTGAATCGTATGCAGCCGAACAACCGTCTCCGCGTTCGCATCAATCGGGCACTCTCCGCGCTCCCACCGGCTAACGGCCAGCGCCTCCCTGTGCAGCATGTCGGCTAGCTGAGCCTGCGTCATGCCCATTTCAGTCCGCAGGAACCGAAGCTCCTTGCCATTCATTGAGTTGCGGCGGGTGACAATCCCATGGGCGATGGCCTTATGCAGTCCGTTGATATTACGGATGATAATGCACTCTTCGCCGGCATCATCCATCGGGAAGTCGACTCCCACAATGGTGACATTGTCGAGCCCGCTATCCGTATAACGGTAGTTGGTCATCGTGTTTCCTTCTCCGTCTCACCCGTTACATTGCAATAACGTCTACGCTATCGTTCGTCAGCCCACATCACCGTCACAATTTTCATTTGGAACCTTTCTGAATCGGGGATCGCCACAACTCTCACAGTTCTAGATCCAGAATTCGGACTACGGCTAACCATACTATATTTGTAGAAGCCGGGCCTAGTTGACACTAACGGGTCGTCAAGCACGAATCCCTGCTTCAAGATATACAACACATCACCGGTAAACAGTTCCCGATCGGACATTTGGTCTAAGGCATGACGCGTCCAGATTACAGTCAGGCTCTCATCAAGAGACATCCTCCTAATCGAATCTGTCGCGTCAGCAGGGGTCCATGGTTGCGGCTTGAATGGCGGCTTCGCGATTTTCACCGGGTCTCGTCCACGCGAGTCACTTATCACCATGATAGGTACTCGGCACACATAAACACTCAAAACGGTTAACGCAAGCCTAAACTCGGCATCCCTAAAAACTGACCCTTGACGTGAATTAGGACGCCCGCTCCTCCGACTTAAGACAGCGCCGTTTGCGCGACCTCCACACTCTCGCACCTTTCACCTTCCCCTCGCCACCAATCGCCGCCTTCGTCTTTGCGGTCTCAGCGCGCGGGTGATGCGCACCACGACAAATTCTCTCGCGTGTTCGTCATGTTGCTATCTCTAGTTCCACATCGAGTGAACTGGATAGCCTATCGATGGGAAACGATATTGCTCCAACAAAATTCGGACGCCCCTTCCTCGCTTACGACGGCGGCCGACCGTCCGCGCCACCCTCACCTTCGCCCCGCCGTCACCCCGAGCAACTCGCCGAGGCGGTCGAGCGCGACGCGCAGGCGGTCGGCGACAATCGCGTCGGCGCGCCAGGGGGTGACGATCTCGGGCGCGAAGGCGCGACAGTCGCTCAAACGGCCGCCCTCGATGACGATGCGGGTGACGATCGGCCAGGCGGCCTCGCCGACGCGCTCGGCGGCGGCGCGCATCTTGTCGCGCGCGTGAAGCGCGATTTCGCTCGCCGGCAAGCCGGCGCGGGGCCCCGGCGCTTTGACCCCGACGACGTCGGTCGCCACCGCGCGCAAGCAATCGAGCTCGGCGCGCCGATGCAGGCGCCGCAGCGCCTCGCCGATCAGCCAGCGGATGTCGTTGAGCCTGGCGTCGTGCGGCGCCAGCGCGCGGGTCGAGCGCATCACGTCGAAGGGATCGAGCAGGCGGCGCGACGAAGCGCCGCCGCGCTCGGCGGCCTGGCCGCTTTCCCTGGCGCGAGCGAGCCGTTCCGGCGTGGCGTCGAGCCGCTCCGGCGCCGGCCGATCCCCGGCCTTCGATCGCCTCGCCCTCGGCTTGGCGGTCATTGCGCCAACTCCGCGCAGAGTTGCGCCGGCGACGTGCAGTACGAGGCGACCGGCTCGCCGGTCAGGCGCTGCGGGATGGCGACGCTCTTCAGCTTCACGTCGGCGGGCGGATGGCGATGGACGCGCTTGAGATCGCGAAGATGGGCGGCGCAGGCGCTGACGGCTTGCTGGCGCTCGGTCTCGGACCTCGACGGGCGGCGGCGACGGCGGGCCTGCATCGGCTTGATCCTTCTTGCTGCGGAGAGCGAGGGCGGGGCCGACGGCCGGGCGTGCGTTCACTCTTTGTTCTCATTTTCTGAACGTCCGCATAATCTGTCAAGAAATATTTCTGATTTTCATGATTGCATTCATTCTGAAAAGCAGAATAAATGGCGCATGACCGTCGATTGGATTCGCGACGCCCTCAAAGAGACCGGCAAGACCCGCAGCGGCCTCGCCCGCGCGCTCGGGCGTTCGCCCTCCGCCGTCACCGACCTCCTCAACGGCTCGCGCCGCCTGCGCGCCGACGAGATCGCGGTTGCGGCCGCCTATCTCGGCGTCGAGCCGCCGCGCTTGGTCGGCGGCGGCCGGGCGCCGGCGCCTAGCGGCAAGGTGCCGCTGGTCGGCTACGTCGGGGCGGGCGCGGTCGCCCATTTCTACGCCGACGGCCAAGGCCCGTTCGACGAAGTGAGCGCGCCCGATGCGGCGAGCGCGAAGACCGTCGCGGTGCAGATTCGCGGCCACTCGCTCGGCGCGCTGTTCGACAACTGGCTGGTGTTTTACGACGACGTGCGCGATCCGCCCGGCGACGACCTCACCGGGCGCATGTGCGTATGCGGCCTCGCGGACGGGCGCGTGCTTATCAAGGCGCTGAAACGCAGCCAGATCCCGGGGCTGTGGATTCTGCTGTCGAACGCCGAGGCGCCGATTTACGATGTCGTGCTGAACTGGGCCGCGCTGGTGCGCGAAATGCGGCCGCGGTAAAGGCCTTTCATGTCGGCAAAGCCCATTTCAGCGCTCGAAATCGCGCGCGCGCTGATCGCCTTTCCCTCGGTGACGCCGGCCGACGCCGGCGCGCTGCCCTACGTGAAAACGCTGCTCGCCGAAGCCGGGTTCGCCGCCGAGATCGTCGCCTTCGCCGCGCCGGGGACGCCTTCGATCGACAATCTCTACGCGCGGTTCGGCCGCGCCGCGCCGAACTTCGTCTTCGCCGGCCACACCGACGTCGTCCCGCCGGGCGACGTCGCGCGCTGGCGCTTCGACCCGTTCTCCGGGGCGGTCGCCGACGGCCGGCTATGGGGCCGCGGCGCCTGCGACATGAAGGGCCCGGTCGCCGCCGCCATAGCCGCCGCGTCGCGCTTCGTTGCGCGCGGCCCGTTCAACGGCTCGATCAGCTTTTTGCTGACCGGCGACGAGGAAGGGCCGGCGGTCAACGGCACGGTCAAGCTGCTCGAATGGGCGCGCGCGCGGGGCGAACGTTTCGACCATTGCCTGCTCGGCGAGCCGACCGCTGCGACCGCGCTCGGCGACACGATGAAGAACGGCCGGCGCGGCTCGCTGACCGGCCGGCTGACGCTCCTCGGCAAGCAAGGCCACGTCGCCTATCCCACGATCGCCGACAATCCGCTGCGCCGCCTCGCCGCGGTTCTCGGGGCGCTCTACGAGCCCGCGCTCGACGCGGGGACGCCCGCCTTCGAGCGCTCCAACCTCGAGGTGATCGGGGTCGACGTCGGCAACCCGGCGACCAACGTCATTCCCGCCGAGGTCCGCCTCGTCTTCAACGTCCGCTTCAACGACCGCTGGACGCCCGAGACGCTTGCCGCCGAAATCGAACAGCGCCTCGCCGCCGCGATGCGCGGCGCGGCTTACAAGCTCGCCTTCGACCCGACCAACGCCGTCGCCTTCGCCACGCCGACCGGCGCCTTCACCGATCTCGTCCAGCGCGCGGCCGAAGAGATCACCGGGCGGCGGCCGAAGCTGTCGACCGGCGGCGGCACCTCCGACGCGCGCTTCATCAAGGATGCTTGTCCGGTGGTGGAGCTCGGGCCGATCGGCGCGACGGCCCACGCAGTCGACGAGCAGATCGCGATCGACGAGCTCGAGGCGCTGTCGCGCGTCTACGAACGGACGCTGGAGCTCTATTTCGGTGCAAGCGAGCGCGGCTGACGGGAGTTGGCGCCGTCATCGCCAGCGACCCGGGCCAAGCGCGGGGGCGACCGGCGATGACGAACGCGAACCCGACGCCAGGCTATCGTTCGCGAGCCGCAACGCTCTCCAGCCGAAGCGGCAAGCGGGTCGCGGCGAGGAAGGTCAAAGCGTGAAGGCCGCCGAGCAGCGCGAACGCCAAAGCGTAGGCGGTTGAAACCGAAGCGCCGGCGACAGGCGATCCGAGCTTCCACGCCAGGACAGAAGCGCAAAGCGTCGTCATCGTCGGGCCGCCGAGACGCTGGACAATGTTGAGCGAGGTTGTCGCCATCGGCAGGTCATGGCGGCTGACCGACGCATAGGCGGCGGCCATCGACGGCAGCCCCACCGCGCCCATCCCCATCCCGCGGAGGAAAAGAGCGGGGAGAAACACAATCAGGTCGAGACCGTGGATAGCGAGGACCGCCAGCGGCGCCGTGGCGAGGAAGGCCAGCAGCGCGCCGCCTGCGGACACTGGACGGTTGCCGAATCGCTCCGTTAACGCGCCCATCAGCGGGGTGGAGAACATCACGCCCATCCCCAGCGGCGCGAGCATCCATCCCATTTCGCCCGGCGCGCGACCGCACGCCTGAATGAGAAAGGCCGGGATGAGCATCTGGCCGGCGAATAATCCGCCGTTCGACAGAAACTGCGTGACGGCGACGGTCGAAAAGACGTCGCTCTTGAATAGGCGCAGATCGACCAGCGCGTCGTCGCCCTTCCGCCGGGCAGTCCAAAGGAAGAGAGCGATCATCGCCGCGCCGACGGCGAAGTAGCCGCGGCCAGGCGCCTGGCCGATCCCCTCCGCGCCATAAAGGACCATCGCCAAACCGGGCGACAGCAAAGCCAGACCGAGCCAATCCAGACGCCGGCCCTTCGTCTCGTGGCGATCGCTGGGCAGGAACAACGCCGTCATCAGGATCGCGACGGCGCCGACCGGCAGATTGACCAGAAAGAGCCAGCGCCAGGACGCGTATTGCAGGATGGCGCCGGCGAAGACGGGGCCGAACACCGGCGCCAGCAGGACTGGGAAAGACATATAGCCCGCCACGCGCGCCATATGCTGACCCGCCGCCCGGGCGACCATCATCTGCGCCATGGGGGCCAGCAGACCGCCGCTGACGCCCTGCAAGACGCGGAACGCGATCAGCGACGGCGCCGACCAGGCGAGACCGCACAGCGCCGACGACACCGTGAAGGCCGAGAAGCACCAGAGATAGAGCGCCTTCGCGCCGATCCGGTCGACCAGCCATCCGTTCAGCGGCAGCACCAGGGTCAGCGCCAGCAGATAACCGCTGGTGACCCACTGGATGGTCGACAGATCGGCGTGCAAATCCGCCGCCAGATTCGACAGCGAGACGTTGACGATCGTCGCGTCGAGCTGTGACAGCAGCGCGCCGAACAGCGCGACGGCGGAGACTTTCCAGACGGAGGGGTCGAGCCGATGGGCGGGGTCGGCGTCCGCGCTCCTATCCGTCACGAGCCGGCGGGCGAATTGCCGCCGTGAAACCGCCCGAAACCGCGCGCGGACACGACGCTGATAAGGAGGCCTCCCAAACCTGCGGCGACAATGTTGTCGGCGGCGCGGAAATCGAAGTCGCCCACGCGGACGACGAGAAGATAGGCGAGGACGAAGTTGGCGAAACCCCACAGCGCGTTCACGGTCGACGACGAGAGGCCTTGCCCCGGCGGTTTGGCGAACGGGCTCTGAAACGGCCGCCCCGTCACGCCGCTGACGAAATGCGGAACGGCGTTGGCGAGACAGGCGCCGCCGCAGAAATAGGACGCGTCGCTCAACCAATCCACGGTGACGGGCATCTGTGTCTCCCAAAGGTTCCAAAGATCTTGCTCGGCGGCGCCGACCGCTTTGCGTGTCAGGGGTCGCCGACCCGCCGGATGACAGGGACGGCGGCGGCGAGCGTTGTGAGCGCGGCGGGATCGAGCTCGGCGAGGACGCCGACCAGCCAGTTGCGCTTGGCGGCGCGATGCCGGATTCTCACCGCCGCGCCCGCCTGGGTCAAAGCGAACAGCACCTGTCGCCGATCGGTCGGATGGGGCCGGCGCTCGACCAGTCCGTCTTGCTCCAGACTTGCGAGGATGACGCCCATCGACTGTGGCGTCATCGCCTCGGCGCGCGCCAGATCGGCGGTGGTCGTCGGGCCGCCCTGCTCGAGGCGGGACAAAGCGGCCATCTGGGAAATGGCCAGCTCGCTCGGATTGGCTTCCGCGCGCAGCCGTCGCAACAGCCTGCCGATCGCCGTCGTCAGGTCCGCGGCGAGACGGTCCAAGGAGGGGTCGGGTTCGACGGCCATAACCGCATCGTAGACAACGGCAGGTAAACTTGCAAGTTTGTCTTCTAATTTGGCGAGTCGGCGCGGCATGGCCGGCCCCGCATCGATTCAGCCGCGTCTCCCCGCCGGGTAATCGATTCGCATGAGATAGAGCCCGCACGCCGGCGCGACCTGCCCGCAGCGGCTGCGATCGGCGGCTGCGAGCGCCGCCTCGAGATCCGCCGCGCTCCATCGGCCGAGCCCGACCTCGACCAGCGAGCCGACCATCGAGCGCACTTGTCGATGCAGAAAGGATAGCGCGGCGACGGAAAATTCGACGCGGTCGCCGTCGCGCGTCACGTCGAGCCGCGCCAGGGTGCGCACCGGCGATTTGGCCTGGCATTGGGAATCGCGAAAGGTGGAGAAGTCGTGCCGGCCGATCAGCGCCCGCGCCGCCTCCTGCATCGCCGCGGCGTCGAGCCGGCGCTTGACCTGCCAGGCGCGGCCGCGCTCGAAGGTCAACGGCGCGCGCCGGTTGACGATGCGATAGAGATAGCAGCGCATCGCCGCGCTGCGGCGGGCGTCGAAATCGTCGCTCGCCGGCTCGGCTGCGAGCACCGCGATCGGCTGGGGCGCGAGATGCGCGTTGATCGCCTCGCCGAGGCGCCAGCCGCGCCACTCGCGCTCGAGATCGACGTGCGCGACCTGCCCCATCGCATGAACCCCGGCGTCGGTGCGGCCGGCGCCGTGAACGATGAGGCTCTCGCCGGTCAGCGCGAAGAGCGCCTCTTCCAGCGCCTGCTGGATCGACGCGCCGTTCGCCTGACGCTGCCAACCCGCGTAATTCGCGCCGTCGTATTCGATCGTCAGCTTGTAGCGCGGCATCGCCCCCGCCTAGACCGTCAGCACGATCTTGCCGAAATGCGCGGAGCTTTCGATGCGCCGATGCGCCTCGGCCGCCGCGGCGAGGGGAAAGACCGAATCGATGACCGGCTTGCAGCGCCCCTGAGCCAGCAGCGGCCACACCCTGGCGCGCAGCGCCTCGGCGATCGCCGCCTTTTCGCCGACCGTGCGCGGGCGCAGGGTCGAGCCGGTGTGAAAGAGCCGCTTGGCCATGAGGACCTGCAAGTCGATCTCGCTTTTTTGTCCGTGCAGGAACGCGATCTGCACGATGCGCCCGTCGCGCGCCGCGGCGGCGTAGTTGCGCGCGACGTAATCGCCGCCGACCATGTCGAGAATGACGTCGGCGCCCTTGCCGCCGGTCGCGGCGAGCGTCGCCAGGACGAAGTCTTCCGTGCGGTAGTTGACCGCAAGGTCGGCGCCGAGCCCGACGCACGCCTTCGCCTTTTCGTCCGAGCCCACGGTCGCGATGACGCGCGCGCCGAACGCCTTGGCGAACTGGATCGCGGTCGCGCCGATCCCGGAGCCTCCACCATGCACGAGCAGCGTCTCGCCGGCCTTCAGCGCGCCGCGCTCGAAGACGTTGGTCCAGACGGTGAAGGCGGTTTCGGGAATCGCCGCGGCCTCGACCGGAGAAAGCCCGGCGGGAACCGGCAGCGCGTTGCTTTCATGGACGACGCAATATTCGGCGTAGCCGCCGCCGGGCGCCAGCGCCGTGACGCGCGCGCCGAGCGCGTGGCGCGACGCGCCGGGCCCGAGCGCGACTGTTTCGCCCGCGACTTCCAGGCCGAGGACGTCCGAAGCGCCGGGCGGCGGCTGATAATGGCCCTGGCGCTGCAAGACGTCGGGACGGTTGACGCCCGCCGCTTCGACCCGGACGAGGATTTCGCCGGCGCCGGGAATAGGGCGCGGCCGGGTCTGAAGCTCCAGAACCTCCGGCCCGCCGGGACGGGTCGCGACGATCGCGCGCATGGTTTCGGGCAGTTCGGGCATGGTCGCGGCCTCTCGAAGATCTCGCGGGTTGTCGGACGCGCCGAGGCGCCGAGTCAATGCGCGGGCGCGACGGGCGCGGTTGCGCCGTCGAGCGCTGGGGCGGCGCGGAACGCCGGCAACGCTTCGGCGCGCGCCGAGAACGCGGCGAGCCGGGGGCAACGCGTCTTATCGACGATGTCGGCGAGCAGGATCTGGGTGAAGCCGAACGCGCAGACGACGCTGATGTCGGCGAGGCCGAGATCGCCGCCGCCGATCCAGCCCGCGCTCGGCAGTTCGCGCTCCAGCGCTTCGAGCCCCGCGCTCAATTGCCGTTCGACCCGCGCGATCCAGGGTTCGCTGCGACGTTCGGGCGGCCGCAGCGCCCGCTCGTAGTGGCGCTGCACCGCCTTTTCCATCACGGTCAGCGCGAGGCCGGTCGCCCGCAAGGCGCCGAGCCGCGCGGCGGGCGCGCGCGGCGTCAAAGCGGCGAGCGCGGGCGAAACGGAAGCGAGATAGTCGAGGATGACGCTCGAATCCATCAGCACGGCGCCATCGTCGGCGACGAGGGTCGGCGCCTTGAGCAGCGGATTGATTTTCGTGAATTGGTCGACGTGGCGGAACAGCGAAATCGGCCGGTGGGTGAAGGGAACCCCCGCGGCGAGCATCGCCACCGCCACGCGGCGCACATAAGGCGAATCGAGCATTCCGATGAGCTGCATGGCCCCGTTCCCCTGCTTCCCCCGCGCGCCGCGCGTCGGCGAACCGTGTTCCGATGCGGGCGCGCCCGACGACGAGGCTCAGGATCGCCCGGCCGCGCCGCGTCGGTAGGCCGCGTCCATCGCTTCCAAGGCGAAGCGCGCGGCGACGGTCGCGGGGCCGCCGCCCATTTCCATGCCCACCCCGACCGCTTCCAACACCTCCTCGAAGCTGGCGTTGGCGCGGGCGGCCTGCTCGATATGCCACTGCATGCAGGATTCGCAGTTGATGACGACCGAGATGCCGACGGCGACGAGCTCCTTGTGCCTCTTCGACAAAGCGCCGTCGGCGTAAGCCGCCTGCTCCATGGTCAGAAAGGCCTTGTAGACGTTGGAATCCAGCGCCAGCAGCCGCTGATGCGCCCTCTCGCGCCGTTCTGCGATCGCTTTCAAGTCGCTCATGTCGCGATGTCTCCCCGATCGGCTCAACCTATCGGACGCCTCGAACAACCTCAATCCGGAGCGGGCCGATCTCGGTCGTGACGCGGGCGCGGCCCCAGCGTCGAAGAAAAGCCCGAAGCGCCGCCGCCGTGCGGCTTGCTTCGTCGCTGCCGCGTCACGAGGCGGGACGCGCCCGACATGCGGCGGGAGGATCGAGGGCCGGGCCCGTTCGCCGCCCGGCGTCCGACGCTTCGCACGGCAGCGCGCGCCGGCGCATCGGCCGTTCAATCGACGCGCGGCTCGAAGGTTTCGCGAGCGGTCGAGTGTGTTGGCGCTCCCAAGGGGGATCGAACCCCTGTTTTCGCCGTGAGAGGGCGACGTCCTGGGCCGCTAGACGATGGGAGCGCGGTCGCGGCGAGAGGGCGTTCTATATCGGCGCGACGGCGCGAAGGCAAGGCGAGCGACGCCGACTCGCCGTCCATGCGAGGGTCGATGAGCAGCCGCAGCGAGGCGCCGCGAAGCGCTCAATCCGGCGGCGGCGGGTAGGCCCTCAGGAACATCGCCACCGCGGCGTCGACCGTGGCGTCGATCTCCTCGGTGGTGACCGTATCGACCATCGCGAACAGCACCCGCTTGAGGGTGTCGGCGGTGCACAGGTCGATGAATTGGCGCGCCGCCCGCTCGGTGTCGTCGACCGCCAGCTTCCCGGCGGCGACGAAGCGGTCGAGCCGCTCGGCGAGCAGGCGCACGCCGTAGAGCGGCCCGGCCTCGTAAAACGCCCGGCCGAGGCGCGGGAATTTCGGCGCCGCGGCGACGACGACGCGCGCCTGGGCGAGCATATCCGGGCTGATGATCTTCGCCACCAGCCGCCGCCCATAAGTGGCGAGCGCCGTCGCGGGCTCGGTCTCGTCGCCGGGAAACACGCACATCCGCTCGGCCTGCGTCGCGCGCTCTTCGCGAATCAGCGTTTCGAACAATTGCTCCTTGGAGTCGAAGTAGGCGTACAGCGTTCCCTTGGAGACGCCGGCGGATTGCGCGATGTCGTTCATGCTGGCGCCGTCGAAGCCCTGCTGGTGAAAAACCGTTCGCGCGCCCTCCATGATCTGTCGCCGCTTGGCGCCGCCGTCGCCCGCGTGCGCGTCATGCCGCTCCAAGATCTCCGCACCCATCGCCGCCGTCGCCTCCAAAAGGCCGAGTGAAAAAAATGACCGAACCGTTCGGTTTGGTCTTGATTTAGTCACGAGCGCGAACTACGTCAATAACGAAATGACCGAACGGTTCGGTTTTACCCCGGGTGCTTCAGAATGTCGCAGGACCAGACTCATTCTCCGTCGGTCGCGCTCGCGCCGACGCACGAACACCCGCCGATGGCCCCCTACGTGGCGCGCGACGCCGCCGTAGCGCCGGAGCCCGCCGCGCCGCCGACGGCGCGCCCGCCCCGTTCGCCCCGCCGTTTCATCCTGCCGGCGATCGCCCTCGCGGCGCTCGGCTACGGCGGCTACTTCGCCTGGGATTGGTTCGTCGAAGGACGCTTCCTCGTCACCACCGACGACGCCTATGTCGGCGCCGACACGGCGATCATCGCCGCCAAGGTCGCCGCCCACGTCGCCGAGGTCGCGGTCGCCGACAACGCCGTCGTCCACGCGGGCGATCTCTTGGTCAGGCTCGACGAGGGCGACTACCGTCTCGCGGTCGAGGCCGCCAAGGCCAAGATCGCCACTCAGGATGCGACGATCGCGCGCATCGGCCGGCAGATCGAGGCGCAGGACGCCGCGATTGGGCAAGCCGCGGCGCAAGTCGACGCCGCGGCCGCGCAACAGCAAGGCGCCGAGGCCGACCAACAGCGCGCCGCGCTCGAATTCGATCGCTCGCAAAAGCTCGCGGAGACGAACTTCGGTTCGCAGCAACGCCTGGAGCAGGCCGCCGCCGACCGTGCGCGCACCGCCGCGGCCGCGGCCGCGGCGAACGCCGCCAAAGCCTCCGCCGAAGCGGCGCTCGCCGGGGCCAAGGACAATTTGGACGTGCTGAAGG
Organism: Roseiarcus sp.; assembly: GCA_050015575.1. GTDB lineage: Bacteria > Pseudomonadota > Alphaproteobacteria > Rhizobiales > Beijerinckiaceae > Roseiarcus. The sequence continues at coordinate 43,756 of JBEKBD010000001.1, forward strand.
CGCAGCAGACCGAGGCCGTGCGGGTGCGCGGCGAACTGGCCAACGCCGAGGAAAAGGCCGAGCGCGATCTTTCCTTCACCGAAATTCGCGCCCCCTTCGACGGCGTCGTCGGCAACAAGGCGGTCGAAGTCGGCCAGTACGCGCTGCCGGGCACGCGGCTGCTGGCGCTGGTTCCCCTGACCAGCGCCTATGTCGACGCCAATTTCAAGGAGACCCAGCTCGCCTCGATCCATCCCGGCCAGAAGGTCGACATCGCCGTCGATTCCTACGGCGGACGGGTGATCCCGGGCGTCGTCGTCTCGATCGCGCCGGCCTCGGGCGCGGAGTTCTCGCTGCTGCCGCCCGACAACGCGACCGGCAACTTCACCAAGGTGGTGCAGCGCATCGCCGTCCGCATCGCGGTGGACCCCGAGGCGCTGAAGGAGGGAACGCTGCGGCCGGGCCTGTCGGTCGTGGCCTCGGTGCGCACCCGCGACGAAAGCCGGCCCAAGCCGACCCTGCTCGGCTTGTTCGGGTTCGGCGCCGCGGCCGGAGAACAGGGCGCGAGGCCGTGAGCGCGACGGCCGCGGCGATTCCGCAGCGCGCTTACGCGCCTGCGGCGGCGGGCGAGCGTTTCGAGCCGCGCCGCCTCTTCGCCTTCATCTTCATGGTGTTCGGCATGTTCATGGCGATCCTGGACATCCAGGTCGTCTCCGCCTCGCTGTCCGAAATTCAGGCCGGGCTTTCGGCCTCGCAGGACGAAATCACTTGGGTGCAGACAAGCTATCTCATCGCCGAAGTCATCATGATCCCGCTGTCGGGATTCCTGTCGCGCGCGTTCTCCACCCGCACGGTGTTCGTCGCCTCGGCCGCTGGCTTCACCCTGATGAGCTTTTTCTGCTCCCAGGCGTCCTCGATCGACGAGATGATCGTCTGGCGGGCGTTGCAGGGCTTCATCGGCGGGGGCATGATCCCGACGGTCTTCGCCGCGGCGTTCACCATCTTTCCGCGCAGCAAGCAGCCGATTATCGCGCCGATCATCGGGCTGGTGGCGACTTTGGCCCCGACCATCGGACCGACCGTCGGCGGTTATCTGACCGATCTCTTTTCCTGGCATTGGCTGTTTCTGGTCAACATCGTTCCCGGGATCATCGTCTCCACTGCGACCTGGTTCCTGATCGATTTCGACAAGCCCGATCTGAAGCTGCTCAAGAATTTCGATTGGACCGGCCTCGCTGCGATGGCCGCCTTTCTCGGCGCGCTCGAATACGTGCTGGAGGAGGGCCCGTCGAAAGATTGGCTGCAAAGCGAGCCGGTGACGGCCGCCTTCGTCCTATCGGGCCTCGGCGCCATCGTCTTCTTCTGGCGCGCGTTCACGGCGCGTCAGCCGATCGTCGATCTCGGCGCGTTCGCCGACCGCAATTTCTGGACCGGCTCGGCGCTGGCCTTCGTTCTCGGCATCGGTCTCTACGGTCTGACCTATATCTACCCCGTCTACCTTGCCGCGGTGCGCGGCTATTCGGCGCTGATGATCGGCGACACGATGTTCGTCACCGGGGTGTGCATGTTCATCATGGCGCCGATTTCCGGGCGGCTGATGGGCAAGGTCGATCCCCGGCTGATGATCGCGGTCGGCTTCGTCGGCTTCGCCATCGGCACCTGGCAGGCCTCGTTCATCACCGCCGACTGGGATTTCTGGGAATTGCTCGTTCCCCAGATGTTTCGCGGCTTCTCGCTGATGCTGTGCATGGTGCCGATCAACAATCTCGCGCTCGGCACGATGCCGCCGGACCGCATCAAGAACGCCTCGGGTCTGTTCAACCTGATGCGCAACCTCGGGGGCGCGTTCGGGCTGGCGCTGATCAACACGACGCTCGACAAGCGCATGGACTTGCACCTCGAGCGCTTGCGCGAGGCGGTCGTGTGGGGCCGGTCCGCCGCGGACGAGACGCTGGCCGAGATGACGGCGGCGCTGGCGGCGCGCGGCTCCGACGCCGCGCTCGCGGCGACGCGCGAAATGGCGCTGATGGTGCGCCGGCAGGCCGAAGTGCTGGCGCTCGGCGACGTTTTTCTCGCGCTGACCGCGGTCTTTCTCGCGCTGGTCGGGCTCGCGGCGTTCATGCGCCGTCCGCAGACGGCGGCGGCCGGCGGCGGCCATTGACCAAACGCTCGGACTCGCTATTGCCGGCCCTTGCGCGCGCGAGCGGTCCCGACCATATTACGCGTTGAGCGCGGCGCGCCGGCCCGGGGCCGGCCCTCTCACGCCCTACGCCGCGACGAAAGATAAGAGGTCTTCCATGTCCGACTATGACCGCTCTGCCAACGCCCGCGCCGGCGCTGGCGTCGTCCGGTCCGGCGCCGGCGTCATCGACCAGGGCCTGCGCGCCTATATGATCGGCGTATACAACTACATGACGCTCGGTCTCGGGATGACCGGGTTGATCGCGTGGGGGGCTTTCCAATTGGCGGACGTGACGTTCGTCGGCGGTCGGCCGATTTCCGCCAGCGCATTCGGTCAGGCCATCTACTTTTCGCAGCTGCGCTGGTTGGTCGTCCTGTCGCCGTTGGCGCTCGTGTTCTATCTGACGGCGCGGCTCAACACGATGTCGGTCGCATCGGCGCGCACCGCGTTTCTGGCGTTCGCCGGGCTCATCGGCCTGTCGATGTCGGCGCTGCTGGTGGTGTACACGGAGGGCTCGATCGCGCGCGTGTTCTTCGAGACCGCGGCGGCTTTCGGCGCCTTGAGCCTTTACGGCTATACGACGCGCCGCAGCCTTTCGGCGATGGGTTCGTTCATGATGATGGGCCTGTTCGGGCTGATCATCGCCAGCGTCGTCAACCTCTTCCTGCAGAGCAGCGGCCTGCAATGGGCGCTTTCGATCGTCGGCATCGGCATCTTCGCCGGCCTGACCGCCTGGGACACGCAGGCGATCAAGGAGAATTACGCCGCCGGCGACGCCTATGAAACCTCGGAGAAAAAGTCGATCTTCGGAGCGTTGAAGCTCTATCTCGACTTCATCAATATGTTCCAGATGCTGCTCATGCTCTCCGGCAGCCGCCGGAGCTGAGCCGGCGAGCGAAGCAACGAGCCCCGGCCCGCGCGCAGCGGACCGGAGCTTTTTTTTGTGGTGGACCGCCGCCGGCAAGACCCGCGTCTTGAGGATGAGCCTTCGCCGAAAGCGCGCTTCGCCGTCGCGGGCGGCGCGCCGAAGGTCGACAAAGACCGACAGATTAGCTATCTTTGGTTAGCTAATGAGCAAGCCATGGAAACCATTACAATTCACGCCGCCAAAACGCGTCTGTCGCAATTGCTCGCCCGCGTGGAAGCGGGCGAGGAGATTGTTTTGGCGCGCGGCAAGCATCCAATCGCCAAACTCGTGCCTTTCGTTCCAGCGCCAGCTATGCGGCAATTCGGGGCGCTACGCGGAACGCTGACCGTCGGGCCCGAATTTTTCGAGCCGCTGCCTGCCGAGGAATTGGCCGCGTGGGAGTAGCGACGTGCGATTGCTGCTCGACACGCACGCTTTCCTGTGGTGGCTTGCCGGCGACGAGGCTCTTTCGGACGCGGCGCGGACCGCAATAGCCGCCGAAGGCAACGACATTTTCGTCAGCGCCGCCTCGGCTTGGGAAATTGCGACCAAGCATCGCATCGGCAAACTGCCCGGCGCCGCCGCGATCGTGGCCGACCTCGGCGCCGTGATCGACGGCCAGGGTTTCATCGCTCTGCCGATCAGCGTTCGTCATGGGCAAGCCACAGGGGCGCTGCCCGGACCTCATCGCGACCCGTTCGACCGGATGCTGATCGCGCAGTCCATGTTGGAAGATCTCGTGCTCGTCTCCAACGAACACGCCTTCGACGCCTACGGGGCGGCGCGATTGTGGTGAGGTGCGGCGAACAGTCGAGCCGCGGTCCTTCAACTCGCTGAATTCCCCAGCACGTCGGCCATCGAATAGAGCCCCGGCTTGCGGCCGCGCGCCCACAGCGCCGCCTTGATGGCGCCGGGTACGAACAGAGAGCGATCCTCGGCGTGATGGGAAAGCACGACGCGTTCGCCATTGCCGGCGAAGACGACGCTGTGATCGCCGACCACCGTGCCGCCGCGCAACGAGGCGAAGCCGATCGCCCCCGGCTTGCGGGGGCCGGTGACGCCGTCGCGCCCGCGCTCCGAATGGCCGCTCAAGGTCAGGCCGCGCCCCTCGGCGGCCGCTTCGCCGAGCATCAGCGCAGTGCCCGACGGGGCGTCGACCTTCATGCGATGGTGCATTTCGACGATTTCGATGTCGAACTCCGGCCCCAGCGCGCGCGCGGCGTCGCGCACCAGCCGCGCCAAGAGATTGACGCCGAGGCTCATGTTGCCCGAGCGCACGATCGGCGCGTCGCGCGCCGCGGCGGCGAGGCTCGTCAGATCGTCCGCGGAAAGGCCGGTGGTGCCGACGACGAGGGCGACGCGCGCCCGGGCGACGAGCGCGGCGATCGCGCGCGTCGCCGCCGGAGCGGAAAAGTCGATCACGCCGTCGGCGTTCGCCAAGGCGGCGGCGGGATCGCTGGAGATCGGCGTCCCCGACGCCCCGACGCCGGCCACGAGCCCCGCGTCCTGGCCGAGAGCGGGCGAGTCCGCGCGCTCGATCGCGCCGCTCAAGACGACGCCCGGCGCTTCCGCGATCGCCTTGACGAGCATCTTCCCCATGCGCCCGGCGGCGCCGGTCACGACTAGCCGCATATCATCCATGGCTTTCCTCGAACTTTCCCTTCAGCCCGGTTGCGGCCCGTCGTAGCCTTCGACGATGACGAGATCGCCTTGCGAGACGGGCTCCTCCCGCAACGCCCGCGCGCGGCGATAGTCCTCCGACTGGTAGCAAGCCAGCGCCGTCGCGTAATCCCTAAACTCGATGACGACGTGCCGGGAGCGCAGCGTTCCTTCCTTGCGCTCGTTCCGGCCCGCGCGCACGAGAAACCGCCCGCCATACTTGGCGAAGGGAATGGCGTTGGCGGCGAGATAGGCCTTGTAGGCTTCCGTATCGGCGACGTCGACGTGCGCGATCCAATAACCCTTGGCCACGTCAGGCGCCCTCCGTCAGCGCCGTCTCGATTTCGGCCGTGGGCTCGGCGACGTCGACGCGCGAAACGACATAGCCTTCGAGCATCGGTCTCTCCGGTCCGTTTGGCGCCGCAAGAGTAGCGCGCGCGCGTAGGAGCGCAAGTCAAAGCGCGGCGGCGATGTCGGCGACGATCCGCCGCGCGGCGGCCCGGGGATCGCCGCTTTGCGTCACCGGGCGCCCGACGACGAGGTAGTCGGCGCCGGCGGCGATCGCCTCAGCCGGCGTCGCGACGCGTTTCTGGTCGCCGAGGGAAGCGCCCGCGGGGCGAATGCCCGGCGTGACCAGAAGCAGCGAATCGCCGACCGCGGCGCGGAGCGTCGCCGTCTCCGCGGCGCTGGCGACGAGCCCATCGACGCCGGCCGCCTGCGCCTGCGCGGCGCGGCGCGCGACCAGCGCCCGGACACCCGAGGCGTAGCCGGCCTCGGCGAGATCGGCGTCGTCGCAGGAAGTGAGAACCGTAACCGCCAGCAGCTTCAGCGAAGAACCCTCGGCGCCGGCCGCCGCCGCGCGCATCGTCTGGGGATAGGCGTGGACGGTGAGAAAATAGGCGCCGAGCCGGGCGATTTGCGCGGTCGCGCGCTCGACCGTGTTGGGGATGTCGTGCAGCTTGAGGTCGACGAAAACCTTCTTGCCCGCCGCCGCCAATTTTGGCGCGAGACCCAAGCCGCCGCCGTAGGCGAGCTCCATGCCGATCTTATAGAATCGCACGCTGTCGCCGAGTTCGGCGATCAGGCGCTCGGCCTCGATTGGGTCGGGCGCGTCGAGCGCGACGATCAAGCGGTCGTGGGGATCGATGAACTCGGTGCGGCGCCGCGGGGCGTTCATCGGGCGGGGAGACGGTCGCCGCGCAACCAGTGGCGGGCGCGCCGGCGGATTCGCGCGGCCAAGGGTTCGGCGGACGCGGCGTTGGCGTCGGCGCGATAGGTCCACACCCGCGCCGGCGGCAGGTTGCGCCAGATCGGCGCGCCGCAATGGGCGGAAAACCGCTTGGCGCAGGCCTGGCGCGGAATCGGCGACGCGAGGCCATAGGTGAACTGGACGAGAACGCCGTCCGGTCCCATCAGCGCGAAAGCGTCTTCGATCAGCTTGAGCCGCAGGGCGGGCGGCTGATTGAGCAACGGCAGGCTCGAAACCACCGCGGCGATCGGCCGTCCGGCGAATTCCGCCAGCGTGCGCTCGAGGTCGTAGGCGTCGCCCTGCACGATCCGGACCGCCGCGAAGCGCTGCGCGAGCAGGCGGCAGAAGCCATCGTCGTATTCGACCAGCACCAGGCGCTCGCGCGCGACGCCGCGTTCGATCAGGGCCCGCGTCACCGGGCCGGTTCCGGGGCCGAGCTCCACGACGAGGCCGTCGCCGCTGGGATCGACGAAGCGCGCCATCGCGCGCGCGAGGCGCCGCCCGGAGGGCGCCACGGCGCCGGTCAAGCGCGGGCTTTCGAACAAGGCCTTGAGGAAGCGCGTGTGGTCGCCGAGCGGCCGCTCGGCGCGGCGAGCGGCCAAATCGAAGGGAAATCTCGGCGAAGAATGGCCCATGGTCGTTCCGCTGCGCGTTGGCCGTCGGCTCGCCCGCGCCGCTGCGGACGCGTCGGCTCGAGTCAATTCAGCCCTTCGAAGAATTCTTTCATCTTGGCGAAGAAACCGGAGCTCTCGGGCTGGGTCTTGTGCGTCGACTCGGCCTCGAACTCCGCCAGCAGTTCGCGCTGCCGGCGCGTCAAATTTTGCGGCGTTTCGACGTTGGCCTGGATGTAAAGATCGCCGAAATCGTGCGAGCGCAGGACTGGCATGCCCTTGCCGCGCAGCCGCATCTGATGCCCCGATTGCACGCCCTCGGGTATGCGCACCTTGGCCTCGCCGCCGTCGAGCGTGCGCACCACGAATTCGCCGCCGAGCGCCGCCTGCACCATCGAGATCGGCACTCGGCAATAGAGATCGGCGCCGTCGCGTTGGAAGAACGGGTGCGGCTTGATCGCGAGGAAAATGTAAAGATCGCCCGCGGCCCCGCCGCGCAGGCCCGCTTCGCCCTCGCCGGAAAGACGGATGCGCGTGCCGTCCTCGACCCCCGCCGGCAGGTTGACCGAAAGCGTGCGTTCGCGCGTCACGCGGCCGGAGCCGCCGCATCTTTCGCAGGGGTTTTCGATGATCTGGCCGCGCCCGCCGCAACTCGGGCAGGTTCGTTCGATGGCGAAAAAGCCCTGCTGGGCGCGCACCCGCCCATGCCCGGCGCAGGTCTTGCAGATCGCCGGCTTCGACCCCGCCTTGGCGCCCGAGCCGGCGCAGCCTTCGCAAGTCGCCAAGGTCGGCAGCTTAATCGTCGCCGTTCTGCCGTTGTAGGCTTCCTCGAGGGTGATCTCGAGATTGTAGCGAATGTCGCCGCCGCGCTCTTTGCCGGAGGCGCTGCGAGGCCCGCGGCGGCCCATGATGTCGCCGAACAGATCGTCGAAGATATCCGACATGGAGGCGGCGAAGCCCTCGTTCATCCCTCCGCCCGCTTCGAAAGCCGCGTGGCCGTAACGATCGTAGGCGGCCCGTTTCTGGCTGTCGGAAAGGTGCTGATAGGCCTCGTTGAGTTCCTTGAACCGCGTTTCGGCCTGCTTGTCGCCGGGATGGCGGTCGGGATGGCATTGCATCGCCGCCTTGCGGAACGCCGCCTTCAGCTCCGCGTCGGTGGCGGTCCGGGCGACCCCTAGGGTTTCATAGAAATCGCGCTTGGCCACGTCGTCAGCAACCCGGTTTTTCCTAGAGGCGCCCGGCTCGGTCACCTATGAAGAGCCGGGGCCGCTTCGTCAATCGCCCGCGAAGGTCTCGGCAAAGTCCCGATCGCGCCTCGCGCAGGCCGCGTCGCCGCGACGACTGCGCCCTCCCCTCTCGCCAGGTCGAGCGCGCCCCTTCGCCGCGCTCTCGGCAAAGAGGGGCGCGCGCGAACCCAAGCGATCGTCAGGCGGATTTCTTCTTGTCGTCGTCGACTTCCCGGAACTCCGCGTCGATGACGTCGTCCTTGGCTTGGCCGGCGCCCGGCTCGGCGCCTTCGGCGCCGGGCCCGGGCGCTTGCTGCGCCTTGTACATGGCTTCGCCGAGCTTCATCTGCGCCTGCATGAGGTCGTTCGTCCTGGCTTTGATCGCCTCGATGTCTTCGCCCTGCAGGGAGGCCCGCAGCGCCGCGACGGCCGCTTCGACCGCGCTGCGATCGGACTGGGCGACCTTGTCGCCGTATTCCTTGAGCGCCTTCTCCGCGTCGTGGGCGAGCGACTCGCCGTGGTTCTTGGCGTCGACCGCATCGCGCCGCTTCTTGTCCTCGGCGGCGTGGGCCTCGGCCTCCTTGACCATCTTGTTGATGTCGCTCTCGCTCAGGCCGCCCGAGGCCTGGATGCGGATCTGCTGTTCCTTGTTGGTCGCCTTGTCCTTGGCGGTGACGTTGACGATGCCGTTGGCGTCGATGTCGAAGGTCACCTCGATCTGCGGCACGCCGCGCGGGGCGGAGGGAATGCCGACCAGATCGAACTGGCCGAGCGCCTTGTTGTCGGCCGCCATTTCCCGCTCGCCCTGGAAGACGCGTATGGTCACCGCGGTCTGATTGTCCTCGGCGGTCGAGAACACCTGGCTCTTCTTGGTCGGGATCGTGGTGTTGCGCTCGATGAGGCGCGTGAACACGCCGCCGAGCGTCTCGATGCCGAGCGAAAGCGGCGTCACGTCGAGCAACAGCACGTCCTTGACGTCGCCTTGCAGAACGCCGGCCTGGACCGCGGCGCCGATCGCGACGACTTCGTCCGGGTTGACGCCCTTGTGCGGCTCCTTGCCGAAGAACTGTTTGACGATCTCTTGCACCTTGGGCACGCGGGTCATGCCGCCCACGAGGACGACCTCGTCGATCTGGCCCGCCGCGAGGCCGGCGTCTTTGAGCGCCTTGCGGCACGGTTCGACCGTGCGCTGGATCAGATCGTCGACCAGCGCCTCGAACTTCGCGCGCGTCAGTTTCAGCGCCAGATGTTTGGGGCCCGCCGCATCGGCGGTGATGTAAGGCAAGTTGATCTCGGTCTGGACCGCCGAAGAAAGCTCGATCTTGGCCTTTTCGGCCGCCTCCTTCAGGCGTTGCAGCGCCAACTTGTCCTTGGTCAGGTCGATGCCCTGCTCTTTCTTGAATTCGCCGGAGAGATACTCGACCAGCCGCATGTCGAAGTCTTCGCCGCCGAGGAACGTGTCGCCGTTGGTCGATTTCACTTCGAAGACGCCGTCGCCGATCTCGAGGATCGAAATGTCGAACGTGCCGCCGCCGAGGTCGTACACGGCGATCGTGCCCGCTTTCTTCTTGTCGAGGCCGTAGGCGAGCGCGGCCGCGGTCGGCTCGTTGATGATGCGCAACACTTCCAGGCCGGCGATCTTGCCGGCGTCCTTGGTCGCCTGGCGCTGGGCGTCGTTGAAATAAGCGGGAACGGTGATGACGGCTTGCGTGACCGGCGTTCCCAGATGCGCCTCGGCGGTCTCCTTCATCTTCTGCAGCACGAAGGCGGAAATCTGCGAGGGCGAATACTGCTTGCCGTCCGCGGTCACCCAGGCGTCGCCGTTGGCCGCCCTGATGATCTTGTAGGGGACCAGACCCATGTCCTTCTTGGTCATCGGGTCTTCGAACGATCGGCCGATCAGGCGCTTGATGGCGAAAAAGGTGCGCTCGGGGTTGGTCACGCCCTGGCGCTTGGCGGGCTGGCCGACCAGGCGCTCGCCCTCGTCGGTGAAAGCGACGATCGAGGGGGTCGTGCGCGCGCCCTCCGAGTTCTCGATGACTTTCGGGGTCGCCCCTTCCATGACCGCGACGCAGGAATTGGTGGTTCCAAGGTCGATGCCGATGACTTTAGCCATTGTCTCATTCCTAACTGTTTCGCGAGACCGCGAGGCCCCGAAGCGGCCTGGCTATGGAAACGCGCGATCCTTTCCAGAAGCTGGACGGCGACGCGCGCCCCGGTCCCCGATGCACGGTTTCTCTTTCCGCAGGCGAGACTTTCTTGCCCCTACGCTGCTTAGGTGGCGCGTATATAAGAGGGGCCCTACACCGGCGCAAGGCGCCGAACGGCCTTCGGGCGGCGAGAAATCTCGAGCTTCGTCCCCGATCTCGACGCCTGCGCCCGCTCGACGCTTCCCATTTCTCCCGTCCGATTCTAAGCTCCGTTGATGACGCGGTTTCCGATCGCCCTGCTGGGCGTCCTGGCGATGAGTTGCGGCCTCGCCCACGCGCAACTCGTCTTGCCCGGGGCCGTCGGCTCGCCGACGTCCTCGGCCGACTTCGCCTCGAGCGAAGCCGCCGTCGTCGGCCGGCCGCTTCGGCTCGACGGGAACCAGGGTCAATTATTGCTGTCGACCCACGGCAAACTTCTGCGCATCGACAAGTTCAGCCTGCCCGGCGAGGTGATTTCGACCCCCTCGCGAAAGTGCCTGATCGAAATCATCGGCAAAGCGCCGATCGAGACCAAGAGCCTGGGGCGGCCCGACGGATTGGCAAGGTACGAGGCGCAAATCCCGGCTTGCCCGTTTTCCTTCGACGTGCTCGACGGCGCGGTCCTGGTGCCGGCGCAAAACGCGGCGTGCGTCTTCCAGGCGGCCGATTGTCAGGCGAGCCCCAGCGGCCTCTGGGGACCGGACGCCGCCAGTCTGGAAAGCGACGCCAAATCGATCGAGCGTCAACGCGCGCTCGCCGAAACCGCGGCGGCGGGCTTCCTTCATGCGCTCGAGACGCGGCTGAAAGGCACGCCCGAGGCCGAAGACGTGGCGCGCGAGCAGAGCGATTTCATCGCGCGACGGGACGACGTTTGTCGCGATTACGACAAGGAATCCGACCACGGATACTGCGCCTCGCGGATGGCGCAGTCGCGCGCGGCGCTGCTCAAGGCGCGCATCGACGCGCTCGACCGGCGCCCCGCCGCCCCGGATTGACGGCGCTCCTCGCCGCGCCGCCATTGCCGCGCCCGCCCTCGCCCCGCTACACTCGTCCGACCGCATCGACTTGGGAGGCTGCCCGACATGATCCGCGTCGTCGAAACCAAGCCCTATCTCGACCAGAAGCCCGGCACCTCCGGCCTGCGCAAGAAGGTCTCGGAGTTCCAGCAGCCCAACTATGTCGAGAATTTCGTCCAGTCGATCTTCGATTCGCTCGAGGGCTTCGCCGGCAAGACGTTGGTGATCGGCGGCGACGGGCGCTATTACAATCGCGAGGCGATCCAGAAGGCGATCCGCATCGCGCTCGCCAACGGCTTCGGCCGCGTCGTCGTCGGCATGGGCGGCATTCTGTCGACGCCGGCGGTTTCGGCGCTGATCCGCGCGCTCGGCGCCTTTGGCGGGATCATCCTCTCCGCCAGCCACAATCCCGGCGGCCCGGACGGCGATTTCGGCGTCAAATACAATATCGGCGCCGGCGGCCCGGCGCCGGAAAAGGTCACCGACGCGATCTTCGCCCACAGCAAGACGATCGCGGCCTACAAGACGCTCGATTCGCGCGACGTCGACCTCGACGCGCTCGGAAGGACGCCGATCGACGGCGCGAGCGTCGAGATCGTCGACCCCGTCGCCAATTACGCCGCGCTGATGCGCACGCTGTTCGACTTCGACGCCATCCGGTCGCTGTTCGCTTCCGGCTTCCGCATGCGTTTCGACGCGATGCACGCGGTGACCGGCCCCTACGCTCACGCCATTCTCGAAGGCGAGTTGGGCGCAGCGGCCGGCACGGTGGTCAACGGCGCGCCGCTGCCCGATTTCGGCGGCCATCACCCCGACCCCAACCTGACCAACGCCAAAGCGCTCTACGACGAGATGATGTCGCCGCAGGCGCCCGATTTCGGCGCCGCCTCGGACGGCGACGGCGACCGCAACCTGATCATCGGGCGCGGTATTTTCATAACTCCGTCCGACTCGCTGGCCATGCTCGCCGCCAACGCGCGCCTCGCGCCCGGCTACGCCAAGGGCTTGGCCGGAATCGCCCGCTCGATGCCGACCAGCGCCGCCGCCGACCGCGTCGCCGCCAAGCTCGGGATCAAAGCCTACGAGACGCCGACCGGCTGGAAGTTCTTCGGCAATCTGCTCGACGCGGGGCTGGCGACGATCTGCGGCGAAGAGAGCGCCGGCACCGGCTCCAACCACGTGCGCGAAAAGGACGGCCTGTGGGCGGTGCTGCTTTGGCTGAACATTCTCGCCAAGCGACGCATCTCGGCAGCCGACCTCGCGCGGGAGCATTGGGCGACCTACGGGCGCAACTATTACACGCGGCACGATTTCGAGGAGGTCGATCTCGCCGCCGCGACGGCCCTGATGGAGGCGCTGCGCGCCCAGCTCGCGAGCCTGCCGGGGCGCCGCTTCGGCGCGCTCGAGGTCGGGGCCGCCGACGACTTTTCCTACCACGATCCGGTCGACGGCTCGGACGCCGAGCGACAGGGGGTGCGGGTGATGTTCACGGGCGGCTCGCGCATCGTCTACCGCCTTTCGGGCACCGGCACGGTCGGGGCGACGTTGCGCGTCTATATCGAACGTTACGAACCGCCCGGCGGCGACCTCGGCCTCGACGCGCAAGCCGCGCTCGCCGACCTCATCGCGCTGTCGCGCTCGCTGGCGGAAATCGAAAAGCGCACCGGGCGCAAAGAGCCGAGCGTGGTGACTTAAAGCGCCGCCGACAGCCCACGGGGCGATCGAACCCGGGCTTACGGAACGCGACCGCGGCGCGGCGACGCCAATTTGGCTGAAATCGCGATTCGGCTTATGTCGGGGCGACTTTTTCACGCGATCGATCGCGCCGCGCCGAGGAGAACTGGCCCGATGAAATTGCCGAGCGAGCTTGGCCCCATTCATTTCGTCGGCATCGGCGGCATCGGCATGTCCGGCATCGCCGAGGTGCTGATCAACCTCGGCTACAAGGTCCAGGGCTCGGACGCGAGCGACAACGCCAACGTCAAGCGGCTGCGCGACAAGGGCGCCAGCGTGTTCGTCGGCCATGACGCGGAACACCTCGGCGAAGCCGCGGTCGTGGTCGTCTCGACCGCGATTAAGCGCGACAACCCTGAGCTGACGGCGGCGCGCTCGCGGCGCATTCCCGTGGTGCGGCGCGCCGAAATGCTCGCCGAGCTGATGCGCCTCAGGCAATGCGTCGCCATCGCCGGCACCCACGGCAAGACCACCACCACCTCGCTGGTGGCGACGCTGCTCGACGCGGCCGGGTTCGACCCCACCGTGATCAACGGCGGCATCATCAACGCCTACGGCACAAACGCGCGGCTCGGCGCCGGCGACTGGATGGTGGTCGAAGCCGACGAGAGCGACGGCACGTTCCTTAAACTGCCCGCCGACGTCGCCATCGTCACCAACATCGATCCCGAACATCTCGATCACTTCAAGACCTTCGAGGCGATCAAGGACGCCTTTCTGGCGTTCGTCGAGAACCTGCCGTTCTACGGCTTCGCGGTGATGTGCCTCGACCATCCGACGGTGCAGGAGCTGGTCGGACGCATCGAGGACCGCCGCGTCATCACCTACGGCGCGAACCCGCAGGCCGACGTGCGCCTGCTCGACGTCGATCTCGCCGGCGGCGCGACGCGCTTTTCCGTGCTGATCCGCGACCGCCAGACCGGCCAAGAGACCGCTATCGACGATCTCGTCCTGCCGATGCCCGGCCGCCACAACGCGCTCAACGCCGCCGCGGCGATCGCGGTCGCGCACGAACTGAAGGCGCCGGTCGCGACGATCCGCAAGGCGATCGCCTCGTTCGGCGGCGTCAAACGCCGCTTCACCCGCACCGGCGAATGGAACGGCGCGACGATCATCGACGACTACGGCCACCACCCCGTCGAGATCGCCGCCGTGCTCAGCGCCGCGCGCGCCGCAACCAAGGGCCACGTGATCGCGGTGGTGCAGCCGCATCGCTACACCCGCCTGCAATCGCTGTTCGATTCTTTCGCCTTGTGCTTCAACGACGCCGACATCGTGATCGTCGCCGACGTCTATCCCGCCGGCGAGGCGCCGATCGCCGGCGTCGACAAGCAGGCGCTCGCCGCGGCGATCGACGCTCACGGCCATCGCCACGCCATCGCGCTGCCCTCGCCGGACAAGCTCGCCGACGTCATCCATGAAATCGCCAAGCCGGGCGACATGGTCGTCTGCCTCGGCGCCGGCAGCGTCAGCCAATGGGCCTATGCGCTGCCGGGAGAATTGGCGGCGCTGGAGAACAAGGCATGACGCGAAGAAGCGCGCTGGCGCTCCGGCACGTCGCGTTCGAAGACGTCGGCGTCTGGGCCGAGACGCTCGACGCGCACGGCTACGATCTCGCCTATGTCGAGGTCGGTCCGCGGCCGTTGCCGCTCGAGCGCATCCAGGCGTGCGATCTGGCGATCGTCCTCGGCGCGCCGATCGGCGTCTACGAGACGGACGCGTATCCGTTCCTGGTCGAGGAGATCGCCGCGATCGGGCGCCGCCTCGCCGCGCGCCGGCCGACGCTCGGCGTCTGCCTCGGAGCGCAACTTATGGCGACGACGCTCGGCGCCCGGGTCGCGCCGGGGCCGGGCAAAGAGATCGGCTACGCGCCGGTCGAGCTTCTCCCGGCCGCGAAGGGCTCGCCGCTCGCGGCGATCGCAGGCGTGAACGTGCTCCATTGGCACGGCGACGCGTTCGACCTGCCGAGCGGCGGCGAGCGACTCGCCGCCACCGCGCTCTGCCCGAACCAGGCGTTCCGCCTCGGCGACTGGGCGCTGGCGCTGCAGTTCCACGTCGAGGCCGACCCGGAGGCGATCGAGTCCTGGCTGATCGGCCATGCCGTCGAATTGGCCAAGGCGGGGATCGATCCGCGCGCGATTCGCGCCGACGCGCGGCGCTACGGCCCCGCCATCGCCGCGGCGGGCCGCCGCGTTCTCGACGCCTGGCTGGCGGCGCCGCCGTCATGACCGGCGGCCGCGCCAGCCTCGTCGACCGCCTGCGCGCGCTCGCGCCGACCTTGCGCGGCAAACTCGCCGCCGACGTCTCGCTCGCGCCTTACACCTGGTTCCGCGTCGGCGGCCCTGCCGAGGCGCTCTATTCGCCGGCCGACGAGGACGACCTCGCCAATCTCATGCAAAAGCTGCCGCGGGAAATTCCGGTGCTGGCGATCGGCCTCGGCTCGAACCTGATCGTGCGCGACGGCGGCGTGCGCGGCGTGGTGGTTCGCCTCGGCGGCAAGGCGTTCGGCGCCATCGAAACCACGCCCGACTTTCGCCTCGTCGCCGGCGCGGCGGCGCTCGACGCGCAAGTTGCGCGCGCGGCCGCGGAAGCGGGCGTCGACGGGTTGGCGTTCTTTCGCGGCGTGCCCGGCTCGATCGGCGGCGCGCTGCGGATGAACGCGGGCGCGCACGGCGGCGAGACGCGCGATGCGTTGATCGAAGCGCGCGGGATCGACCGCGCCGGCGGGCTCCGCGTCTTTTCCAACGAGGCGATGGGTTTCTCCTATCGCCACAGCGGCGCGCCTGGCGACGTGATCTTCACCCGCGCCGCGTTTCAGGGACGCCCCGGCGATCCCGCCGCGATCAAGGCGGAAATGGAGCGCATCACGGCGGAGCGCGAAGCCTCGCAGCCGATCCGCGAGAAGACCGGCGGCTCGACGTTCAAGAACCCGCCGGGCGCCAAGGCTTGGGCGTTGATCGACGCCGCTGGTTGCCGCGGCTTGCGCATCGGCGACGCCGAAGTCTCGACGATGCACTGCAACTTCCTCGTCAACCGCGGCGCGGCGAGCGCCGCCGACATCGAGGCGCTCGGCGAGGAGGTGCGCCGGCGGGTGAAGGCGATGAGCGGGGTCGAGCTGGAGTGGGAAATCCATCGGGTGGGAACGGTCGGCGACGCGAACCGCCGCCATGGCGGGGCGTGACTCCCCGGGCGCTCATGCGCCCCGCGCGCGAGTCGTCGCGCCTACGCCCGTTTTCTCAGCCACGGCCGCGTCCCCGCCGGCGCTTCGCGCGGCGCGACGCTCGGTTGGTAGAACAGCGAGGGCGCCGGGACATGTCCCGCGCGAAGCGCGCGCAAGGTCGGCGGATCGGCGATTTCGAACGAGGTGAAGCCGCAGCGCTGCATCAGTGCGATTTCGTCGAGCAGCACTTCGCCGGTCGCGCGCAGTTCGCCGGCGAAGCCGAGGCGTTCGCGCAGCAATTCGGCATAGGAGAACGCGCGGCCGTCGGCGAATTTGGCGAAGTTGAGAGCGACCAACGGCCGCTTCGCCGCTTCTGCCAGTTGCGTTGGCGCGTCCTTGCCGGCGGCGATGGCGACCCCGACGGGGTCGGCGCGGGCGCTCAAGGCGTCGCGTTCCGCGCTCCAGCGCGCGAAGGAAACGATGATCGCGCCCGTCGCGGGCGCCGGCTCGGCGTCGTCGAGGTATCTCCACGAATCTTCGGCGAAGCCGCCGTCGCGCCACAGAGCCATCAGATGTCCTGTCCCGCCGAAAGCGCCTCGGCATGGATGCCGCATTCGGTCTTGCCGCGCCCGCGCCAGCGGCCGGCGCGCGGATCCTCTCCCGGCCGGACCGGGCCGGTGCAGGGCAGGCAGCCGATCGAGGGATAGCCGCGGGCGACCAAAGGATGAGGCGGCAGGCCGGCTTCGCGGATGTAGTTCAAGACATCCGCAGCGCTCCAACCGACCAACGGGTTGACCTTGACGCGCTCGCCCTCGGCTTCGAACAGCGGCACGCGCGCGCGCGTCGCGCTCTGGAAACCCTTGCGCCCGGTGATCCAGGCTTCGTAGCCGTCGAGCGCCTTGGCGAGCGGTAAGACCTTGCGGATTTCGCAGCAGCGGTCGGGATCGCCAGCGAAGAGAAAGCCCTCCGGGTCTTCGGCCGCCAGCGTCGCCGGATTGGGATCGGCGACGACGACGCTGTCGAGGCCGAGCCGCGCGCAGAGTTCGTCGCGGTAGCGAAGAGTCTCGGGGAAATGCCGGCCGGTGTCGACGAACACCACCGGGGTCGCCTTGTCGACGCCGGCGATCATGTGCAGCAGCGCCGCCGATTCCGCGCCGAAGCTGGAGACCAGCGCGATGCGGCCGGGAAACAGGTCCTCGATCGCCAGGCGCAGCAGCGAGCTCGCCTTGATCTGCGCGAATTTGCCTTCGAGGCGGGAGGCGGCGATCGCATCGCCGAACAACTTGACGTCGTGGGCGCTCATCAAATGTCGGCTCCGGCGCTGCGCTCGTAGAGCGCCTCCTTGAACGGCGCGATTCCGACGCGGCGGAACGCGGCGAAAAAGTCCTCTTGCGGCCCCAGGCGCCGCGCCAAATAGGTCTCGACCACCGTCTCGATCGCCTCGACGATGGCCTCCGAGCTGAAGCCGGGTCCGACGATTTCGCCGATCGCCGCGTTCTCGTCGCCGGAGCCGCCGAGGGTCACCTGATAGGTCTCTTCGCCGGCGCGCTCCAGGCCGAGGATGCCGATATGGCCGACGTGATGGTGGCCGCAGGCGTTGATGCAGCCGGAAATCTTGATCTTCAGCGGGCCGATCGCGCGGGCGCGCGCGCCGTCGCCGAAGCGCTCGGACAAGCGCTGGGCGATCGGGATCGAGCGCGCCGTCGCGAGTGCGCAGTAGTCGAGCCCGGGGCAGGCGATGATGTCGCTGATCAGCCCGGCGTTGGGCGTGGCGAGTCCCACCGAAGCGAGCCGATCGTAGACGGCGGCGAGGTCGTCGAGGGCGACATGCGGCAGAATGAGGTTCTGCTCGTGGGAGACGCGCGCTTCATCGTGCGAAAAGTCTTCGGCGAGATCGGCGACGGCGTCGATCTGGTCGGCGCTGGCGTCGCCGGGCACGCCGCCGATCGGCTTCAGCGAAACCGTCACCATCGCGTAGCCTGGCGTCTTGTGCGGCGCCACGTTCGACTCGAAGAATTTCGCGAACTTGGCGTCCTTGGCGCGCCGCCGCTCGACGCGCTCGCTGACCGGCGTCTTCGCCTCCAGCGGCGGGGGCGCGAAATAGGCGTTGATGCGGGCGATCTCTTGCGGGGGCAGGGCGAGTCCGGTGCGATCGTGGGCGGAGAATTCGGCCTCGATCGCGTCGCGCAATTCGGCGAGGCCCTTTTCGTGCAGCAGGATCTTGATGCGCGCCTTGAACTTGTTGTCGCGCCGGCCTTCGAGATTGTAGACGCGCAGGATCGCGTCGGCGTAGGCGAGCAGGTCGCGCTCGGGCAAGAATTCGCGCACCTTGCGGCCGATGAACGGCGTGCGGCCGAGCCCGCCGCCAACGTAAACCGCGAAGCCCAGCTCGCCCCGGTCGTTGCGCACGACCTGCAGCCCGATGTCGTGCGCCTGGATCACCGCGCGGTCGTGGGCGGCGCCGCTGACGGCGATCTTGAACTTGCGCGGCAGGAACGAAAACTCGGGGTGCAGCGACGACCACTGGCGCAGGATTTCCGCGTAGGGGCGCGGATCGGCGATCTCGTCCGCGGCGGCGCCCGCGTAATGGTCGGCGGTGACGTTGCGGATGCAATTGCCCGAAGTCTGGATCGCGTGCATGTCGACGCTGGCGAGCTCGGCGAGAATGTCCGGCACGTCCTTCAGCGCCGGCCAATTGAACTGGAGGTTCTGGCGGGTGGTGAAATGGCCGTAGCCGCGGTCGTACTTGCGCGCGATTTCCGCGAGTTTGCGCAGCTGGCGCGCGTTCAGCGCGCCGTAGGGCACGGCGATGCGCAGCATGTAGGAATGCAGCTGCAGATAGAGCCCGTTCATCAGCCGGTGCGGCCGGAACTGCTCCTCGGTCAATTCGCCGGCGAGCCGGCGCGCGACCTGGTCGCGGAACTGCTCGACGCGCGCCGCGACGAAGGCGGCGTCGAATTCGTCATAGCGATACATGCGGGCCCTCCGCGTTCGCGTCCAGGGCGACAACCGGCGCCTGCCCTTGAGCCTGCTTGCCGAGATCGCGGCGCACCGTCGGCCCGGAGGCGCGGATCGCTTCGCGCAGGGCCTTGGGCGCGTAATGGCCGTTGCGCCGCTCGACCGCGACCGCGTAGGGGTCGACGATCTGGCTCCGCGCGACCGCCTCGGCGCCAAGCGCGAGCGCGGTGGAGACCGCCGCCGCATCGGCATAGACCGCGGCGCGCGCGAAGTCTTCGACCCAGCCGCCTTCCGCGTCCAGGAAGACGACGACGCCGTCGGCGAGCCGATTGGCGGTGACGATCTCGCTCACAAAACGTCCTTTTCCTGTGTCCGCGGCCACGCCCGATTTTAGCCGAGGCGCCGACGGCGCGGGGGCCTTTCACGGCGATAAGGCGACAAATAAGGTCGGGGGATAAAGCTGGTAGCATATTTTACGAAAGCGATCTAGACGATTGTTATTCATACTTATAGCAGTTGTTTTATAGCTTCGGCTAGCCGTTGCGAGCTCCCCTCACGTCACGGCCGAGCGCGACCCCATGGGCGCGGACGCGAGGGATTGGCGAGCGCGTCGGAATGGAGTCCGAACTCATGATGGAAGACTTCGCGCTCGATTCGCTGGGGATGGTCGGAACGGGTCGGGCGTCGTGGCGGCGCGTCCGACGCCGGCTGCGAAAGCGCTGAGTTTCCTGGGCCGACGCCCCGCTCGCTCCCCTTTGGCGGGGCTGCGGGTTAAGGCGCCGTTAACGCCCTGGCGTTAATTCTAACTTAACGCGCGCCCGGCGCGTGGCCGACCTAGGAGAGGCGATGAAACACGTGGCCGTGCTGATGGGCGGGTGGTCGGCCGAACGCCCAGTGTCGCTCAATTCCGGGCGCGGCTGCGCCGACGCGCTGGAGAAGCTCGGCTTTCGCGTCACGCGCGTCGACGTCGACCGCGACGTCGCCGCTACGCTCGCCAGGCTGAAGCCCGACGTCGCCTTCAATGCGCTGCATGGGCGCGGCGGCGAGGACGGGACCATTCAGGGCGTGCTTGAAATCCTGCGCATTCCCTACACCCATTCGGGGGTGTTGGCCTCGGCGCTGGCGATGCAGAAGGATCTGGCCAAGATCGTGCTGCAGGCGGCCGGCGTTCCGGTCGCACACGGCGTGACGGTCGATCGGCGCGAAGCGGCGCGCCGGCACGTGCTGGAGCCGCCCTACGTGCTCAAGCCGGTCAACGAGGGTTCGTCCTTCGGCGTCGTGATCGTCAAGAAGGACCGCGCCCACCCGCCGCAGGAAGTCGGCCGGGAGGACTGGCCCTATGGCGACCGCCTGCTCGCCGAACGCTTCGTCGACGGCAAGGAATTGACCTGTGCGGCGATGGGCGACCGCGCTCTCGACATCATCGAAATTCAGCCGGTCTCGGAAGCTTTCTACGGTTATGACGCAAAATACGCCAAGGGCGGCTCGCTTCACGTCCTTCCGGCGAAAATTAAACCGAAAATTTACCATGAAGTCCAAGAGTTGACTCTGCGCGCGCATCGCGCGCTGGGCTGCCGCGGCGTGAGCCGGGCGGATTTTCGTTTGGACGAGTCGAAGGGGGAATCCGGGGAACTGGTCTGCCTGGAGGTGAATACGCAGCCGGGGATGACGGAAACCTCGTTGGTGCCGGACATGGCCGCTTACGCCGGCCTGTCCTTTGCCGAGTTGGTCGAATGGATGGTCGAGGACGCTTCGTGCGATCGCTGAGCGAAACGCTCGGGTTGCGGCCTGCGCCGGCGCCGGCGCCCGCGCTCGCGTTCGCGCGCCCCCCCGGCGGCCCGGTCCGCGTGCTTCTGCGCGGCGAGCGCGCCGCGCGCGGCTCGACGCCCTGGAGGCTCGGCCTCGACCGGCCGGCGCCGCGAGGCTTGGGCGTCGCTCTGGCGATCGGTCTGCTGCTCGGCGCGGCGGCGCTCGGGCTGGCGTGGGGCGGGCAATATCAGACGTTCGTCGATCGCGAAGGCGGGGTCGGCGACTTCGCCGCACGCGCGCTCGGCCTCGCCGTGAAGGTGGTGAGCATCTCGGGCGAAGCCCAACTCACCGAACCGGAGATTCTCGCCGTCGCCGGCGTCAGCGCCAAGGATTCGCTCCCGTTCTTCGACGCCGCGCGCGCGCGCAGGAATCTCGAGGCCTTGCCGCTGATCAAGCAGGCGAGCGTGCGCAAACTCTATCCCGATCGGATCGTCATCGACATCGTCGAGCGCACGCCGGCCGCGCTGTGGCAGAAGGACGGCGAAATTCACGCCATCGCCGCCGACGGCGCCGTCATCGGCGACCTGCGCGATACTCGCTATTCCTCGCTCCCCTTCGTCGTCGGCGAGGGGGCCAACGCGCGGCTGAGCGAATTCATGACGTTGCTCGACGCCTCGGCCGAACTGAGGCCGAGGATCGTCGCCGGCGTGCTGGTCGGCGCGCGGCGCTGGAACCTCAAAATGAATTCGGGGATCGACGTCAAGTTGCCGGAGAACGATCCTCTGGCCGCGATGGCGACCCTGCTCGCCCTCCAACGCCAGTCGCGCGTTCTCGATCGCGATATCGTGTCGCTCGACTTGCGCGTCGAAGGCAAGGTCTTCGCCCGGCTTTCCGAAGAGGCCGCGGCGGCCCGGCTCGAGGCGCGCTCGCAGAAGGCCGCCCCGCTATGAACTCGAGGCCGCTGACGCCGCGCATGCGGCAAATTCCCCCGCACAAGAGCGCCGTGCTTTCGGTGCTCGACGTCGGCGCTTCGAAGGTCGTCTGCCTGATCGCGCGGCTGACCCCGATCGCGCGTTCCGAATCGCCGCGCGAGCGCACCCATCGCTGCAAGGTTCTCGGCATCGGCCATCAGCGCTCGCGCGGAGTCAAGGCCGGCGCCATCGTCGATCTCGACGCTGCGGAGAGCGCCATTCGCTTGGCCATCGACGCCGCCGAACGGATGGCCGGCGTCGAAGTCGACAGCGTGGTGGTCAATATGTCCGGCGGGCGTCTTTCGTCGCGGCTCTGCGAGGCCAAGACGGCGCTGCGCGGCAGGGCGGTCGGCGAACACGAAATCCATCGGGTGCTCGAGGCGGCCGCGGCGGCGGGGGGCTGCGGCGGGCGCGCGGTTCTTCACGCCGCGCCGACCGGCTTCTGGCTCGACGCCACGCACGGCGTGCGCGACCCCAAGGGGATGATCGGCGACGAACTGGGCGCCGAAATGCACGTCGCCTCGTGCGACGCCGCGCCGGCGCGCAATCTCATGCTCGCCGTCGAGCGTTGTCACTTGCGCATCGCGGCGATGGTGGCCACGCCGTATGCGGCGGGGCTCTCGACGCTGGTCGACGACGAAGCCGAATTGGGCGCCGCGGTGATCGATTTCGGCGGCGGCTCGACGACGGCCGGCGTGTTCGCCGGCGGCCGGCTCGTTCACGTCGACGCTCTCGCCCTCGGCGGCAATCACGTCACCGCCGATATCGCGCGCGGCCTCTCGATCTCCCTCGCCGACGCCGAACGCCTGAAGACGGCCTATGGGGCCTGTACCGCTTCGCCGTCCGACGATCGCGACTCGATCGCGATTCATCGCGTCGGCGACGACATGGACCAGTCGAGCCATCTGCCGAAATCCGAACTGGTGCGCATCATTCGGCCGCGCGTCGAGGAAATTCTCGAACTCGTGCGCGATCGCCTGGAGGCGTCGGGTCAAGCCGCCCATGCCGGACGCCAGTTGGTGCTCACGGGCGGCGCCTGTCAGCTCGCCGGCTTGCCGGAACTGGCTCGCGCCATCGTTTCCAGTCAGGCGCGGATCGGCAGGCCGTTCGGCGTCGAAGGGTTGCCCGAATCGGCCAGGAGTCCGGCTTTCGCCGCAGCGGTCGGCCTCATGGTCTATCCGCAGGTGGCCGGAATCGAATATTTCGAGCCGCGCCGTTCGAACCGCGCCCCCCGCGTCGAGGACGACGGCTACGTCGCGCGCGTCGGACGATGGCTGAAAGAGAGTTTTTGATGCGGCGCGCGGGCGCGCTAGCGAGCTTGGGCGGAACGGAATTGACGCATTTGAATCGGCGCCGGCGGGCGTCCAAGGAATGAGGCCAGCGATGTCGATCAATCTGAAGGCTCCGGAACTGCGGGAATTGAAGCCGCGAATCGTCGTTTGCGGCGTCGGCGGCGCCGGAGGCAACGCGGTCAACAACATGATCGTCTCCGGGCTCTCCGGGGTCGATTTCGTCGTCGCCAACACCGACGCCCAGGCGCTCGCCTCTTCGCGCGCGGAGCGGATCATCCAGATGGGCCTGCAGGTGACCGAGGGGCTCGGCGCCGGCTCGAGGCCCGAGGTCGGACGCGCCGCGGCCGAGGAGGCGATCGAGGAAATTCGCGATCATCTGGCCGGCGCGCATATGGCGTTCGTCACCGCCGGCATGGGCGGAGGCACGGGAACCGGCGCCGCGCCGATCGTCGCTCGCGTGGCGCGCGAATTGGGGATTCTCACCGTCGGCGTGGTCACCAAACCGTTCCATTTCGAGGGCGCGCGGCGCATGCGTCTGGCGGATGGCGGGATCGACGAATTGCAGAAGTGCGTCGACACGCTGATCGTCATCCCCAACCAGAACCTGTTCCGGGTCGCCAACGAAAAGACGACGTTCGCCGACGCGTTCGCGATGGCCGATCAGGTGCTCTATTCCGGCGTCGCCTGCATCACCGATCTGATGGTCAAGGAAGGCCTGATCAATCTCGACTTCGCCGACGTCCGTTCGATCATGAGCGAAATGGGCAAGGCGATGATGGGGACGGGCGAAGCGACCGGCGAGAAGCGCGCCGTGATGGCCGCCGAAGCGGCGATCGCCAATCCGCTGCTCGACGAGACCTCGATGAAAGGCGCCCAGGGCCTTCTCATCTCGATCACCGGTGGCGCCGATCTGACGCTCTACGAGGTCGACGAAGCGGCCAGCCGCATCCGCCAGGAAGTGGACGAAGAAGCCAACATCATCCTCGGCGCGACTTTCGACGCCGCGCTGGACGGCGTGGTCAGGGTTTCCGTCGTCGCGACCGGCATCGATCAGGCGGCGATCGGCAGGATCGAGCCGCTCCCGCAGGCCGATCGCGCCGAATTTACGTGGCGATCGCGCTTGCGCGCGCCACGGGCGGCGCCGAGCCTGGTCGCGGCGGAAAGCGCGTTCGAGACCGAGAACGCTCCCGCGGAGGCGGTCGCGCCGGTCGACGACGAGGACGAAGCCCATCTGGCCGCGCTCGAGCCGGCCGCCCCGGCCCGCGATGGGCCGATCGACGGGGAATTCATGCCCGCGGCGTCGGAACCGCCCGAGAGCCGCCCGCCGCGCATGCCGCAGATCGACGAGCTGCCGCCTCTCGCGCAAGACCAGCTTCGCGCGCATCGCGGCGAAGCGCCGGATTCCGTTCATCCCGTCGAAGCGCGGCGCCTTTCGCTGCTGGAAAAACTCGCCGCTTTCGGCATCAGCCGACGTGAAGGGGAGGAGGCGCAGGCGCCGGGCCTGCGCGCGATGGCTCCGGCGCTGCCGGAAGCGGCGCCGCCCAAGCCGAGCGCGAGCGCCCTTCACGCCGAATACGGCCGCCCGCAACCCCGTTCCGCTTCGGCTCGCGCCGCCCAGGGCAATCTGGATGCGCACGGGCGGATCGCCGCGCCGGCGGCGCCGATGGAGGAGGATCAATTGGAAATCCCCGCCTTCCTGCGGCGCCACTCGACGTAGGCCCCGCTTGCTCGACCGCCGACGGCCGCGGCCAATTCGCCGCGGCCGTTTCGCGTGCGCATCCGCGCATTCGCGTTCGCGCGCGCTTCGTCGCCCCCGTCGTCGCGATTTTTTGCATTAAGTCGTTGTCGCCATTGCAAGAAACATGGTTTAAGAAAGATGTAACGATTGTTAACGAAAGGTGATTTGGCCGAGCGCGGCGACCTGCCTATGGTCCCCGCCGGTCGTCGTCGACGCGCGGGACGGGCGCGCGATTTCGAAGCGGCGGCCGAGCGAACGCGGAAGACAACGAAGGGCGGCGAAGCGTCGATCTCGGGCGCGCAGACCTTTCGGCGTCCGTCGTGGAATTGGGGACGTTCGATCGATGAAATTGGGGTTCCAGACGACGCTTCGCGATCGTGTTGAAATTCACGGTCTCGGCGTCCATTCGGCCGCTCCCGCCCGAGTGGTTCTCCATCCTGCCGACGTCGACTCCGGAATTGTCGTGTTGCGCACGGGGCTGCCGAACGGGCGCGAGCGCCTGATCGAGGCCAAGTGGTCGAACGTGACCCAGACCGCGCTGTGCACGGTGCTCGGCGATTCGACCGGCGCGACGGTGGCGACGGTCGAACATGTGCTGGGGGCCCTTGCCGGTCTTCGCGTCGATAACGCGCTGGTGGAGATCGACGGCCCGGAAATGCCGATCATGGACGGTTCGGCGGCGGAGTTCGTCGACGCGATCGACGCGGTCGGCATCGCCGATCAATCGCGTCCGCGCCGCTATATTCGGGTTCTTCGGCCGATGCGGGTCGCCTCGGGACGCGCCTATTCCGAATTGCGCCCCGCCAGCCGCGGCTTTCGCCTCGACGTGGAAATCGATTTCGACGCGGCGCCGATCGGACGTCAGCGTCGCGTTTTCGATCTCGATCCCCAGGTGTTCCGCAAAGAGGTCGCGCGCGCTCGCACCTTTGGCTTCGTCAGCGACGTGAAGAAGTTATGGCAAGCGGGCTTCGCGTTGGGTTCGTCGCTGGAAAATTCGATCGCGCTGGACGGGGACGCCGTGCTCAACCCCGAAGGCCTGCGTTTCAGCGACGAGTTCGTGCGCCACAAGACCTTGGACGCGATCGGCGATCTTGCGCTCGCCGGCGCGCCGATCATCGGCTGCTATCAGGCTTATCGGCCCGGACACAAGATGAACGCCATGATGTTGTCGGCGCTGTTCGCCGATCGCAAGGCCTACGAAATCGTCGAGACCTCGCTGCGCAAGGTCTATTCGATCGGCTCGGTCGGCGCCGGGGCGATCGGGCGGGTCGCCACCGCCTATGCGGCCAACGTCGACTAGAGAACCTTCGCCGGTCGGCCCGGCCGTGGCGTTCGCGACGGCGCTCCGGTGCGCTCAACGAGGATATGCTGGTCGAAAGACGCGTCCGCCGCGCGAGCGGCAGGGCTAGCGCTCTTGCCCCCGATCGAACCGTCATCCGCCGGCGGCGCCGCGCGACAGCGCGACAAATTAGGCCGCGCGATTTGCGTCCGATCGATCGTTCCGGCGCTTTGACGCCACAATCCATCGGTTTAATGCCCCTGTCGCGCCGGGCGCCGCTAGGCCCGGGTGGCGCGCCGGCGCGGACTGAGGTAAAGAGCGCAAACGGGATGAGCCGACGTTCCGTGAGGCAACTTTTCGAGTTCAACGAATGACACTTGCCGCTTTCAATTCCAGCGCGTCCTTCTTCGCGCGGCCCGCGCCGCGCCTGGTCGCGCGCAGCCTCATGGCTTTATGCGCCGCGATGTCGTTGGCCTCGTGCTCGGTGTTCGACGACTTCAATCCGTTCGGCGCCGAAAAGTATAAAATGGTCATCGAGCCCGACGTTCCCGCGAGCAAAGTCTACGATCAGGGTCTGGCGAAATTGGCCGACGGCGCGCCCACCGAAGCGGCGAAAAAGTTCACCGATCTCGGTAAGCAGTATCCCGATTCGGATTGGTCGCGAAAAGGTCTGCTGATGACGACCTACGCGCAGTATCAGGCGCGCAGTTACGACGACGCGGAGCAGTCGGCGGAGCGCTATGTGAAGCTCTATCCCAAATCGCCTGAGGCCGCTTACGCGCTCTATCTCGAAGCGAATTCGTATTACAGTCAAATACCGGATATCTCGCGCGATCAAGAACGCGCGGCCAAGGCATTGGCCCTATTCCAAAAGATTCTGCAGGATTACCCGAATTCAGAATACGTCGACGACGCGAAATTCAAAATTGAGGTGACTTCCGACCAGCTCGCCGGCAAGGAGATGTCGATCGGCCGATTCTACCTCAATCGGCGCAACTACACGGCGGCGATCAATCGCTTCCGCGCCGTATTGACCAGCTACCAGACAACGCGCCACTCGGAGGAGGCGCTCTATCGCCTCACCGAGGCCTACATGGGGCTCGGCATCGTCGACGAGGCGCAGACGGCGGCGGCGGTGTTGGGCCACAATTTTCCCGACGGGGAGTGGTATAAAGACGCCTATAACCTGCTGAAAAGCGGCGGCCTTTCGCCGCAGGAAAACCAGCAATCCTGGATTTCCAAGCTCTATCACGCCGTCGTCCCGTCCTGATCGAAGAGGGCCCGCGGACCATGCTCGCCCGGCTTTCGATCCGCGACATCGTGTTGATCGACGAGTTGGATCTCGAATTTTCGCACGGCCTGACCATTCTGACCGGCGAAACCGGCGCCGGAAAATCGATCTTGCTCGACGCGCTGTCGTTGGCGTTGGGGGCGCGCGGCGACGGCGCGCTGGTGCGCCACGACCAACCCCAGGGGCAGGTGACCGCGACTTTCGATCTGCCGTCGGATCATCGCGTTTTTCAGGCGCTCGCCGAGCAGGGCGTTCGCGCCGACGGCGAGCTGATCTTTCGACGGATTCAACTCGCGGACGGGCGGACCCGCGCCCTCGTCAACGATCAGAGCGTCAGCGTGCAGACGCTTCGCAGCTTCGCCCGCGA
>JBEKBD010000002.1:0-63340 GCA_050015575.1 Roseiarcus sp.
GGCGCGCGCCGCGGCCTGAGGCAGGAGTTCGGCGGATGACGATTCGCCCGCGATAAAACGCGGGCGGGCCCGTCAACCGTTGACGACCGCGCTCCGCGGGGCGCTCGGCGCGGGCCTGTGGGCCGGCGGCGCCGCGAACGACGGCGGGCTCTTCGGCGCATCGCGGCGGACCGCCTCGGCGCCCTCGCCGTGCGCGACATGGAATTCGTCGATCAGGGCCGCTAGGCGCTCGGCTTCCTCGCGCAGGGAGCGACTGGCCGCGGTCGACTGCTGGGCCATCGCCGCGTTCTGCTGCGTCACCTGATCCATCTGGTTGATCGTCGCGTTGACTTCCTCGATCGCGCCAGCCTGCTCTTTCGCGCCGGCGGCGATTTCGGCGACGACATTGTTGATCTCGACGACTTGCGCCATGATCCGTTCCAGCGACTTGCCGGTTTCGCCGACCAGGACGACCCCCTGGCTCACTTGCGCGGTCGAGGTCGAAATGAGCCCCTTGATCTCCTTGGCGGCCTCCGCCGAACGTTGGGCGAGCGCGCGCACTTCCGAGGCGACGACCGCGAAGCCTCGGCCCGCGTCGCCCGCGCGCGCGGCTTCGACTCCGGCGTTCAGCGCCAGCAGATTGGTCTGGAACGCGATCTCGTCGATGACGCCGATGATGTGAGTGATTTGCTGCGACGATTTTTCGATCGCGCTCATGGCGGCCACGGCCTTGCGGATGACCTCGCCGCCCTTCTCGGCGTCGCCCTTCGCGCCGCTGGCGACCTCATGGGCGTGGACCGTGCTCTGCGCCGTCTTGCGAACCATGGCGGTGACCTGGTCGAGGGTCTCGGCCGTTTCTTCGAGCCCCGCCGCTTGCTGCTCCGTGCGGCGCGACAGATCGTCGGTGGCCGAGGAGATTTCTTTTGACCCGGAGCGGATCGAGGCGCCGCTCGCCGCCACGCTCGCCATCGCCGCCTCGAGCTGTCCGATCGCCGCGTTGAAGTCCGCCTGCAGCTTGCGATAGGCCTCCGGGATCGCCGACGACATCCGGTAGCCCAAGTCCTTGGCCGCCAGTTTCGATAGGCCGGAACCCACGGAATCGGCGACGATCATCCGCTCGTGGGCGATCGCGTCGCGCTGCGCCAGCTCGTTGCGGCCGCGTTCCTCCTCCACCCGCTGACGCTGTCGGTTCGCCTCCTCTTCGAGGCGTCCCTTCTCGATCGCCGCGTCGCGGAACACCAGCACCGCCCTCGCCATTTCGCCGATTTCGTCGCGATCCGCGACGTTGGCGGGCGAAACAGTCAAATCGCCCTTCGCCAATTCCTTCATTACCCGCGTCAGCTTGACGATCGGCTGGCCGATGCTCCTGGCGAACACAAACGAAAGCAGCGCCCCGAAGAAGGTCCCGGCGATCCCGGCCGCCATGAACAGCGTCTGGATGACGTTCGCCGATTCCCTCGCCTGCGAGACCGTCGTCTCCGCCGCTTGCCGATAGTCGGCCGAGAGTTCGTCCCCTTGCTTCGTCATCGCCTCCTCGATTTTGATCACTTCGAGGACGGGCTTGAGGGCGTCGTTGATTTCCGCGACCGTCATCTCGTCTTGGCTCTTGGCGCCTTGCTGCTGCGAGGACTGCATGGTGGCGACGACGGCGCTGTAGCGTTGGACCAATTCCGCCAGTTTCCGCATTCGGTCGGCGCGCTCCGGCTCGTTCGTCCTCGCCAACAGGTCTTGCGTCGCTTCGCTGGCGACCTTGAAGGCTTCGCTGGTCAAGTTCCAATCCTTGGGATCTTTCGAATTGACCGCGATCCAAAAATGCATTCGGGCCTCGTAGATACGCTTCTCGACGCGCTGCTCGAGCGCCTCGTCGCCTTTCAGCCTGGTGACGTTTTCGAGGGCGTCCTTGGACCGCTGGCTGCTGGTGATCGCCAGAGCGCTTATGCCCGCCAAGAGCAACAGAATGACGCCGAATCCGATCAATAATTTCGTGGCGATCTTCAGCTGACTGAACATGGGGACTCCGAGGCCTCTGCATTCCCATGCAAATGGGATCGCGGGATCGGCGCGATGGATGGAGAATTCCGACATTCCGGATCGAAGCCGGTATGAACGTACGGCGTCATGCCATCGAGCGGCCGCATCGGCGTCGGCGCGATCGACACGTCATCGGGCCGCAGATTAAGAGGCCAAGGTTAATCATTCGTCACCGCCAACTCCGGAATCGCGGCCGGCGCCGTTAAATTAGGCGCGGACGATAGACCGCCCTCCTTCATTGACTTTGGCGGGATTTCTTCTATATCGGCGAGTGGTCGAGGGCTCGATCATCGCTTCGGCTTTGCGCGGCGCGACGCCGACGCCCTTAGGCGGCCGCGATCCTGATAGCCGCGCCGACCCCGACGAGGCGCCGCATGCGCCCTCCAAGACTTTTGTCCCTGTGAGACCCAATGAGATTTGATGAACTCGGCCTGAGCGAGAAAGTGCTCGACGCCGTCCAGGCGTCCGGCTACGACACGCCGACCCCCATTCAAGAGCAAGCCATCCCCTACGCGCTGCAAGGGCGCGACATCTTGGGCATCGCCCAGACCGGCACCGGCAAGACCGCGGCGTTCACGCTGCCGATGTTGTGCCAGTTGGAGAAGGGGCGCGCCCGCGCGCGCATGCCGCGCACATTGATCCTCGAACCGACGCGCGAACTGGCCGCGCAGGTCGAGGAAGCCTTCGCCCGGTACGGCGTCAACCACAAGCTCAATCTCGCGCTGTTGATCGGCGGCGTTTCCTTCGCGGACCAGGAGGCGAAGATCACGAGGGGCGCCGATGTGCTGATCGCGACGCCAGGCCGCCTGCTCGATTTCGCCGATCGCGGCAAGATCCTCCTGACCGGCATCGAGATCCTGGTCATCGACGAGGCCGACCGCATGCTCGACATGGGTTTCATCCCCGACATCGAGCGCATCTGCAAGCTGGTGCCCTTCACCCGCCAGACGCTGTTCTTCTCGGCCACCATGCCGCCGGAGATCACCCGGCTCTCCGAGGCCTTTCTTCACAATCCGGTGCGCGTCGAAGTCGCGCGCGCCGCCTCGACCGTAGAGGGCACGACGCAGATGCTGGTGCGCTCCGGCGCCTCGCCGGAGGAGAAGCGGACGACGTTGCGCCGCATGATCCGCAACGCCGAGAATTTCAAGAACGCGCTGATCTTCTGCAATCGCAAGCGCGACGTCCAGGTGGTCTGCCGCTCGCTGGAGAAACACGGCTTTTCCGTCGGCGCGCTGCACGGCGACCTCGATCAACGCTCGCGGATGGCCGCGCTCGATTCTTTCCGCAACGATTCCGTGCAATTGCTCGTCTGCTCGGACGTGGCGGCGCGCGGGCTCGACATTCCCGACGTCAGCCACGTCATCAATTACGACACGCCGCACCACTCCGAGGACTATGTCCACCGCATCGGCCGCACCGGGCGCGCGGGCAAGCTCGGCGTCGCCCTGACGATCGTCACGCCCGCCGACGCTCGCGCAATCGAGGACATCGAAAGGCTGATCAACCGCAAGATCGATTGGCAGGCGGGCGACGCGGCCCCCTTCGAAGAGGAAGCCGAAACCGCCCATGGCGGCCGCGAGCGGCGAGGCGGGCGAGGACGCGAACGCGGCGGCGCGGCCAGATCGTCCGCCCATCGCGGGCGCGGCGCAGCCCACGCCGCCCCCGCGGCGCCGGAGGCCCCGCGCGAACCGCGTTCGCCCGCGCCTCGCTCCAGCGAGCCGCGCGCCGCGCCGCCGTCCGCGGCGCCGAGGACCGCGCCTCAGGCCGCCCCCACGCCCCCGCGCCGGCCGCGCCGCGACGACGAGGCGGCTGCGCCGGTCATCGGGCTCGGCGATCACGTTCCCAACTTCCTGCTGCGGCCGGTGCGGTTGCCGCCGGCCAAGGCGGTCCCCGCCGAGGCCGAGGACTGACTTTCGCTTCGCTGCGCAACTCCACAGCGAGCCTGGCGCCCAAACGGGCCGCTCACCGGCGATCGATCGCGCGCGCCGGCGAAGGGCGCGACGATATCCCGCTCGCTCGCCGTTTGCGCCCGCCTCAGTCGTTCGCCGCGAGCGCTTCGGACGCCGCCGGCGTGATCGCCACGCTCTCGCCGCAGCCGCAGGCCGAGGTCTGGTTGGGATTGTCGAAGACGAAACTGGAAGAGAGCTTGTCGACCCTGAAATCCATCTGCGCGCCGAGTAGGAACAGCAGCGCCTTGGGATCGATCAGCAGCCTGACCCCCTTGTCCTCGACCACCTCGTCGAGCGGCGAGGCGCTTTCGGCGAATTCCATGGTGTAGGACATGCCGGCGCAGCCGCCGTTCTTGACGCCGACGCGCAGGCCGACGATCGGCCTTTCCGCATCGGCGATGATCGCATGGACGCGGGCCGCCGCCGCGTCGGTCAGAGTCATCGCCTTGAAACGAGCATTCTTCATCGAGCGCCTCTTTCCTCGACCGGGTTCAAGGCCCGGCGCGCCTCGCTCCATATAGCACGCCGGCGGCGATTTTACAGGCCGCCGCCAAGGCCGCGGAGACTCCCCGCCCCGCGCCCGCCGGTCGCCCGCGGCGCGACGCCGGCGGTCGGGTCCTCACGGGTCGAGTCGCGCCGAGCGGAGCCGCAACGCGTTGCCGATCACGCTGACCGAGGACAGCGCCATCGCCGCCGCGGCGACGATGGGCGATAGCAGAAGGCCGAAAAAGGGATACAGCGCGCCGGCGGCGATCGGCACGCCGGCGGCGTTGTAGACGAAGGCGAAGAACAGGTTCTGCCGAATGTTGGCCATCGTCGCCGCCGAGAGGCGGCGGGCGCGCATGAGACCTTGGAGATCGCCTTTCAACAGCGTGACGCCGGCGCTTTCCATCGCCACGTCCGTCCCCGTCCCCATAGCGACTCCGACATCCGCCGCCGCCAGCGCCGGGGCGTCGTTCACGCCGTCGCCCGCCATCGCGACCACGCGGCCTTCCCTGCGCAAGCGCGCGACGATCTCCGCCTTTCGATCGGGCAGGACTTCCGCCTCGACGTCCGCAATGCCGAGCTTGGCGGCGACGGCCAGAGCCGTCGTGCGGTTGTCGCCGGTCAGCATGACGACGCGCACGCCCTGCGCCTGCAACGCGCGGATGGCGTCGGGCGTCGTCGCCTTGATCGGATCGGCGATGGCGACGACGCCGGCGGCTCGCCCGTCGACCGCGACGAACACGACGGCGGCGCCGTCGCCGCGCAGCGTCTCGGCCTCGGCCGCCAACGGATCCGCGTCGACGCCCTGCTCGTCGAGAAAGCGGCGATTGCCGATGACCAGCGCCCGCGTCTCGACTTTGCCGACGATCCCTTTGCCGACCGACGACCGAAAGTCGCGCGCCGGGGCAAGATCGAGCCCCTTTTCCTCGGCAGCCGCCAGGATCGCCGCCGCCAACGGGTGTTCGCTGGAGCGCTCGAGGCTCGCGGCGAGCCGCAATAGCTCGTCCGGCGCAAAGCCAGGCGCAGTCGCAACGGCGGTGACGCGCGGCCTGCCTTCGGTCAGCGTGCCGGTCTTGTCGACGACGAGCGTGTCGACTTTCTCGAGCCGCTCGAGCGCCTCGGCGCTCTTGATCAGCACGCCCGAGCGCGCGCCGCGGCCGACGCCCGTCATGATCGACATCGGCGTCGCCAGGCCGAGCGCGCAGGGGCAGGCGATGATCAGCACCGACACCGCCGCGACAAGCCCGAAGGCGAAGCGCGGCTCGGGACCGAACAGCGACCACGCGGCGAAGGCCAAAGCCGCGACGAGCATCACCAAGGGCGCGAACCAGGCGGAAACTCGATCGGCGAGGCGCTGGATCGGCGCGCGGCTGCGCTGCGCTTTGGCGACCATAGCGACGATTTGCGCCAGCACGGTGTCGCGTCCGACTCGTTCGGCCCGCATGACGAAGCCGCCCGCTCCATTGATCGTCCCGCCGATCAGTTTGGCGCCGACGCGCTTGGCCACGGGCGTCGACTCGCCCGTCACCATCGATTCGTCGACCGCCGCCGCGCCCTCGACAAGCACGCCGTCGACCGGCACGCTTTCGCCCGGCCGGACCCGCAGGCGGTCGCCGACGGCGACCTCGGCGAGGTCGACGTCGCGCTCGCTTCCGTCGCTTGCGATCCTTCGCGCGCTCTTCGGCGCAAGATCGAGCAGCGCGCGGATCGCTTCGCCGGTCCGTTCGCGCGCCCTGAGCTCCAGGACTTGGCCGAGCAGAACAAGAACGATGATCGCCGCCGCGGCCTCGAAATAGACCGGCGCGGCGCCGTCGTGGCCGCGAAACGCCTCCGGAAAAATCCCCGGCGCGACCGTCGCGACGACGCTGGCGGTCCAGGCGACGCCCGTCCCCATCGCGATCAGCGTGAACATGTTGAGGCTGCGGTTGCGGATCGACGCGAGCGCCCGCACGAAGAACGGCGAGCCCGCCCAGAGAACCACCGGCGTCGCCAGCGCCAGTTGCGCCCAGTTGGACGCCTGCGGCGCGAACCAATGCAACGAAAAGAGATGTCCGCCCATCTCGATCGCGACGACCGGCGCGGCGAGGATGACGCCGATCCAGAAGCGGCGCGTCATGTCGAGGAGTTCGGCGTTGGGCGCCGCCTCGGCGGTCGGCGCCTCTGGCTCGAGCGCCATGCCGCAGATCGGACAGGCGCCCGGCCCGACTTGGCGGACCTCCGGGTGCATCGGGCAGATGTAGATCGTCCCGGCCCGCGACGGCGGCGGCGGCGCGCTCTCGGCGACATAGCGCCTCGGGTCGGCGACGAATTTGTCGCGGCAACCGCTGCAGCAGAAAAAGTAGGTCGCTCCGGAGAATTCCGCTGTGAACTCGGCGGAGGCGGGATCGACGCTCATGCCGCAAACCGGGTCCTTGACGTCTCCTCTCGTCGCCGGGCCGTCATGGCCATGGCGATGATGGATCTTGCCGCCCGGTTGGCGCTCGTCGGCTGCTCTGGCGGTCACCGCGCATCCCTTCTTGAATCGCAACGACGCAACCGCTACACCTTCCCATCATGGGAAGGTCAAGAGAAATCGGCCGATGAACATCGGAGCCGCCGCCGCCGCGACGGGCGTCAGCGCCAAAATGATCCGGCACTACGAAGCAATCGGCCTGCTGCGCCCGGCCGCGCGTCGGCAAAACGCCTATCGCGACTACGGCGATCACGAAATCCACGAGCTTCGCTTCGTTCGCCGGGCGCGAAGGCTCGGCTTTCCGATCGAAGAAATTGCGGCTCTGCTGGCCCTTTGGCGCGACAAGAAGCGGCCGAGTCGCGACGTCAGACGGATCGCTCGGACGCATCTCGACGACCTGGAAGTCCGCATTGCCGAGATGCAGACGATGGCGACGGCGTTGCGCGAGCTGGTGCGCTGCTGCCGCGGCGACGACCGGCCGCAGTGCCCGATCCTCGAAGATTTGGCGGCCGGCGCCGACGAGCCTCGCGAAACGGGGGGCCGCCGCGACGTGACCTGGTCCCCAAGCGGGCTTCGCCAGAGGGAGTGAAACCGACGCTGAACCGCCCGCGCCTGGAGCTTGGCGCGCGCTCGTGTCAAACGGGCCGCCGATCGGCCGCAAGGAATTCCTCGATGTCCGCTCTCCCACCCCTTCCCGGCGACGCCGCGGCGCTCTTGCAGCGGATCGCCGAGGCGCTCGAGCGCTTGGCCCCGCCGCGCCCGCCGCGCCCGGATTTCGCCGCCGCCGACGCCTTTGCGTGGCGCGCCGATCTGGGCGTTCTCGCTCCGGTCGGGCAGGTCAATCGCGTCGAAATCACGCTGCTGCGCGGCGTCGACCGCGTGCGCGACCTGCTGCTCGAAAACACCCAGCGCTTCGCCAGGGGACTGCCGGCCAACAACGCGCTGCTGTGGGGCGCGCGCGGCATGGGCAAATCCTCGCTGGTCAAAGCCGCGCACGCCGAGATCAACCGGGCCGCGAAATCCCACCCGTTGAAGCTGATCGAAATCCATCGCGAGGACATCGAAAGCCTGCCGGCGCTGATGGCGCTGCTCCGCGACGCGCCGCATCGTTTCATCGTGTTTTGCGACGACCTTTCCTTCGACGGCGGCGACACTTCCTACAAGTCGCTGAAAGCGGCGCTCGAGGGCGGCGTCGAAGGGCGGCCCGCCAACGTGCTGTTTTACGCGACGTCGAACCGGCGCCACATGCTGCCGCGCGAAATGTCGGAGAACGAGCGCTCGAGCGCGATCAATCCCGGCGACGCGGTCGAGGAGAAGGTTTCCCTATCCGACCGCTTCGGCCTGTGGCTGGGCTTCCATCATTGCAGCCAAGAGGATTTTCTCGCGATGGTCCGCGGCTACGCCGAGCATTTCGGGCTCGAAGCGCCGGCGGACGAAATCGAGCGCGAAGCGCTGGAATGGGCGACGACGCGGGGCTCGCGATCGGGCCGCGCGGCTTGGCAGTTCACCCAGGACTTGGCGGGGCGGCTCGGGCGGCGGCTGGACGGCGAAGCCGGTTGACGCCGAGCCGCGACGCGAGGCTCGCGCAGGAACGGCGAAGGCGGCGGGCCTTTCCTCGCGCCCGCCGCCTCCCTTTCCCACTCACAGCGCAATCGTGTCTCGCGGTCATCCTGTGAGCGGCGCAGCCTCCAGACCGGAGGCCGGACCTGTAGCCATCCCGCCGGCCGCTCTAGAGGCCGGCGAGATAAGAGGTGGGATCGACGGGCGTCGTGCCCTTGCGCAACTCGAAGTGCAGTTGCGGCGAATTGACGTTGCCGCTCTGGCCGGATTTGGCGATGATCTGACCGCGCTTGACCGTCTCGCCGGCCTTGACGTCCAGTTCGCCGTTGTTGGCGTAGGCGGTGACGAAGCCGTTGGGGTGGCGGATCAGCACCAAATTGCCGTAGCCTTTCAACCCGTCGCCGGCATAGGCGACGGTGCCGCTTTCGGCCGCGCGCACCGAGGTGCCCTCGGGCACGGCGATATTGATGCCGTCGTTGCCGCCGGCCTTGAAGCTCTCGATGATGCGGCCGCGCGCGGGCCAGCGAAATTCCGGCGCGACGCCCGCGGCGTCCGCCTCGGCGCCGGTCAGCGGCGCCGCGGAGGCGGGCTCGCTGGGATGGACGCCGCTGATCGGGGTGGCGTCGGCGGTCGGATTCTTCTTGGCGGCGGCCGTCGCCTTCGCGTCGGCGTCCGCCCGAGCGACGAGCGCGGGGGGGGTCGTCGTCGCGCCGGTCTTCGCCGCCGACTTGGCCGGCGGCGAGCTCGCTTGCGCGATCGCGTCCGGGGCGGGCTTCTTGGCCTTCGCGGTCTTGACGGGCGCGGCGACGGCGGCGACGCGCCTGGATTTCGCGACCGGCGCCGCGGCGACGGCGGAGCCGCCGGCGCTATAGACGGGGACGATGAGGCGCATGCCGCCGTGGACCTCGGCGGGGCTGTTCAGGCCGTTGCTCTTCAGCATCGCAGCGGCCGGAACGCCGTAGCGCCGCGACAGGCTGTCGAGGTCCTCGCCGTCGGCGACGATGATCGGCGAACCGCCGACGACGCTCCATTTCCCGCCGAAGCCGGTGACGGGCTGGTCGGACGAAGGCTTGATCTGGCTGGTGGTGGCGGGCGCGGCCGGCGCGGCGGGCGACAACGCGGCGACGGCGACCGGGCTCGGATGGGCGGCGGCCGCGTAATCGGCCTTCGGCGCCGCCGAAGCGGACGGCTTCGTCCCGGCGTCGTTGGAGGCGGTCGCAAACGGATTGGCGAACGGGCTGCCGAAGGTGTCGCTGAACCGGCTGGAATCGGCCGAGCACCCGGAGAGCCAAATTGCGATCCCTGCCGTCAGGGCCGCGCGGACGACGTTCCGCCTGACGACAACCGCTGCCCGTGCACTCATCGGCTCAACCCACTCGAACGCCACCCAACGGAGGCGCAGTTTGACCGCAACGTATTAAGAGATCGTTTAAGATGAACGCTTGGCGCCCGCGGACGCCGCGCCTCACAAGGCCCGCGCGAGGCCCCCGACCAGGGGCATGAAGGTCCGCGCCGCGCCGTGCGCGCGGACCGCGATCTCGCCGCCCGCCTGGCGCGTCAGCCGGACGATGCGCTGTTCGCCGGAGGCCTCGTCGGCGACGGCCGCGACCAGCGAGCCGCCCTCGGCGAGCAGCTCCGTCAGCCGCGGGGCCGGCGGCTCGATCAGGGCGTGCACGAGGATGCGGTCGAACCGCCCGACCTTGGGATCGAGCGCCAACCCGTCGGCCCAGGCGACGCGGACGTTGGCGAGCCCGAACGCTTCGAGGCGCGCAGCCGCCTCGAGCGCCAGCGTCTGGATTCGCTCCACCGAGAGCACTTCGCCGGCCAGTTGCGCCAGCAGCGCCGCGGCGTAGCCCGCGCCGGTTCCGATCTCGAGAGCCCGGTTGCCCGGTTGGGGATCGAGAGCCTCGATCATCGCGGCCAGAATCGAAGGCGGCGGCGCGGTCTGGCCGCAGCCGATCGGCAGCGCGATGTCGCGCGCGGCGATGTCGCCGTAGCGCTGCGGCATGAACAGCGCGCGCGGCGCGCGCTCCAACGCTCGCAACAGGCGAAGGTCGCGGATGCCGCGCGCGCGCAACCGCAGCACGAATTGCGCGCGTTCCTCGGCCTCCAGGCTGCTCACGGGCGCGTCTTCGTCTCGCGGCGCCGGCATGGTCAAGGGCTCCCGAAAGCCTCGGCGTAGCGCGCCAACGTCGCCGCGTCGGTCAAATCGAGCCGCAACGGAGTGATCGACACTTTTCGCGCCGCCAGCGCCTCGATGTCGGTGCCCGCGCCCGGGGCGAAGCCGCCGCGCTGAAACATCAGCCAATAATATGGAATCGCGCGCCCGTCGCGCCTCTCCTCGATGCGCATCAACTCGGTGTCGCGCCGCCCTTGCGCGGTCGCGGTCTCGCCCGCGACCTCGGCGGCCGCGCAGGCGGGGAAATTGACGTTGACGAGCACGCCTTCGGGCACGCCGACGCGCAGGATCTTCTTGATGACCTCGGGCGCCAGCGTCGCGGCGCAGTCCCAGTTCGTCTTGTCGCGGCCCTCGCGGCCGTCGTAGGCCTGGGATAGCGAGATCGAGGGAACGCCGAACAGCGCGCCCTCCATCGCCGCCGCGGTGGTGCCGGAGTAGGTGACGTCCTCGGCGACGTTCTGGCCGCGGTTGACGCCGGAAAGGATCAGGTCCGGGCGGGCGTCGGCCATGATCTTGCGCACCCCCATGATCACGCAGTCGGTCGGCGTCCCCTGCACCGCGAAACGGCGCGGGTCGATCTGCCGCAGCCGCAGCGGGTTGCTGAGCGACAGCGAATGGGCGACGCCGGATTGATCGCTCTCCGGCGCGACGATGAAAATGTCGTCGGACAGCCGCCGCGCGATCGCCTCCAGGATTTTCAGGCCCGGCGCGTGAACGCCGTCGTCGTTGGTCAGCAAGATGCGCATGGCGAGCCGCCCTATTTCCGCGCTTCGATGCGCGTCAGGCCTCCCAT
This sequence comes from Roseiarcus sp., assembly GCA_050015575.1. Classification (GTDB taxonomy): domain Bacteria; phylum Pseudomonadota; class Alphaproteobacteria; order Rhizobiales; family Beijerinckiaceae; genus Roseiarcus. The sequence continues at coordinate 11,430 of JBEKBD010000002.1, forward strand.
ATAGGGCCGCAGGGCTTCGGGGATCGAAACCGCGCCGTCCGGGTTCTGATAGTTTTCCATCACCGCGACCAGCGCGCGGCCGACCGCGACGCCCGAGCCGTTGAGCGTGTGGACGAAGCGCGCATGCTTGGCGTCCGTCCCCTTGCAGCGCGCGTTCATCCGCCGCGCCTGGAAATCGCCGCAAACCGAGCACGAGGAAATCTCGCGAAAGCGCCCCTGCCCCGGCAGCCAGACTTCGAGGTCATAGGTCTTTTGCGAGGCGAAGCCCATGTCGCCGGCGCAGAGAACGATGGTGCGGAAATGCAGGCCGAGCCGCTTGAGCGCTTCCTCGGCGCAGGCGGTCATGCGTTCGAGCTCGGCGGCGGAATCTTCCGGCGTCGTGATCGACACCAGCTCGACCTTCTCGAACTGGTGCTGGCGGATCATGCCGCGCGTATCCTTGCCCGCCGCGCCCGCCTCAGCGCGAAAGCAGAGCGTTCCCGCGGTGAAGCGCAGCGGCAGCTTCGCCTCGTCGACGATGCTCTCGCGCACCAGATTGGTCATCGGCACTTCGGCGGTCGGTATCAGCCAGAACCCGTCGCCTGCCGCGAACTGATCCTCTCGGAACTTCGGCAGCTGCGCGGTGCCGAACATCGCCTCGTCGCGCACCAGCACCGGCGGGTTGATTTCCTGGTAGCCGTGCTCTCGCGTGTGCAGATCGAGCATGAATTGCAGCAGCGCGCGCTCGAGCCCCGCCAGCGCGCCCTTGAGCACGACGAACCGCGCGCCCGAGAGCTTCGCCGCGACTTCAAAATCCATCAGGCCGAGCGCCTCGCCGATGTCGAAATGCTCCCGCGGCGCAAAGCCGTCGGGGAACTTCGGCGGCGCGCCGCAGCGGCGCACTTCGACGTTGTCGTTTTCGTCCTTGCCGTCGGGGACCTCGGCGAGCGGTAGGTTGGGAATGGCGGCGAGTTCCACGTCGAGCGCCGCGCCGGCGTTCCTTTCGGCCGCCTCGAGTTCGGGCATCACCGCCTTGAGGCCGGCGACCTCCGCCTTCAGGTCCTCGGCCGCCTGCAGGTCCTTCTTCGCCATCGCGGCGCCGATCTCCTTCGAGGCGGCGTTGCGCCGCTCCTGCGCCTTCTGCAAGGCGAGGATCGCGGCGCGGCGCCGGTCGTCGAGCGCCAGCAGCGACTCGGCGCAGGGGGGCAGAGATCGGCGCGCCAGCCCCTCGTCGAACGCGCGAGGGTTTTCACGAATGGCTTTGATATCGTGCATGGATCACCCTGAGGATTGCTGCCAGCGGCGCAGCAGCCGGTCGCCGAAGAGATTGAAGCCGAGGCCAGCCATTACCAGAAGCGCGCCCCCAAGCTCAAATGGGCCGAAGGGCTCGCCGAAGACCGCCGATCCCGCCGCCAGGCCGACGATTGGCACCAGCAGCGCGAACGGCGCGACCGTCGCCGCCGAATAATGCGACAGCAGGCGCGCCCACAAGCCGAAGCCGAACAAGGTGGCGGCGTAGGAGAGGACGAGGACGGCGACGACGAGCCTCAGCGAGGGATGGGCGAGCGAGGCGAGGCCGCCCCGCCCCTCGACGATCAGGGAGAGCAGGAACAGGGGCGCCGGCGGCGCCAGGCTCGACCAGCTCACGAACGCCAGCATGTCGACGCGCCCGGCGAATTTGGCGGCGATATTGCCGGCGCCCCAGAACGCCGCCGCCGCGATCGCCATCAGCAAGGGGACGAGGCTCGCGCCGTCGAGGCGCCGCGACGCGATCAGCGCGACGCCGAGAAAGGCGACCCCGGCGCCGACGAGCTGCGCGCGCCGCGGCCGCTCGCGCATCAGCGCCCAGGCGAGAAACATGGTGAAGAACGCCTGCAGCTGAATGACCAGCGACGCCAGCCCGATCGGGAACCCCTGACGAATGGCGACGAACAACAGGCCGAACTGGCCGACGCCGATGAATAGGCCGTAGAGCGCCACGATCCACGCCGAGGCCTTGGGCGGCCGAACGAAAAACACCGCGGGCAGCGCCGCGAAGACGAAGCGCAGCGCCGACAGCGCCAGCGGCGTCGTCTCGCCGACGCCGATCTTGATGGCGATGAAGGTCAGGCCCCAGACGATCGCAACCGAAATCGCCGCCAGAACGTCGCGCGTCCTCATGCGATCGGAGGCGCGTTCATGTCGCGCCCTTGGCCTTCTCCGCCGCTTCGCGGCGCTTTTCGACCATGCGCACCGCGATCACCGAGCCTTCGTAGAGCAGCAGCATCGGCAAGGCCAGCGACGCCATGCTGATGAGGTCGGGCGGCGTCAGGATCGCCGCCACGCCGGTCACGGCGACGATCGCGTAGCGGCGCATCGAGACGAGATACTTGGAGCTGACGATGCCGACTTGGCCGAGCAGCGTCAGCACGACCGGCAACTGGAACGCGGCGCCGAAGGCGAAGATCAGCGTCATGATCAGCGACAGGTATTCGCTCACCTTCGGCAGCAGTTCGATCGTCGCCTCCCCCGGGCCGCCGACCTGCTGCAGCGAAACGGAAAACCGGATCAGCAGCGGCATCACGACGAAATAGACCAGCGTCGCCCCGGCGAAGAAGAAGATCGGCGTCGCGATGAGATAGGGCAGGAACGCCTGGCGCTCGTGTTTATACAGCCCCGGCGCGACGAACTTGTAAATCTGCACGGCGATGATCGGGAAGGCGATGACCCCGGCGCCGAACATGCTGAGGCGGATGTTGGTGTAGAACTGCTCGAGGAAATGCGTCGCGATCAGCGTCGCCTTCTCCGCGCCGACGACGCGCACGTAGGGCTCGGTGAGGATGTTGTAAATCGAGCGCGAAAAGAAGAAGCACACCAGGAACGCGGCGAAGAACGCATAAAGCGCGCGGATCAGGCGCATGCGCAGCTCGATGAGATGATCCATCAGCGGCGCCTTGGTGGCGTCGATGTCCTCCGCGGTCATTCGGCCGCGTCCCGCGGGGCGGCGGCGCTCGGCGGCTCGACGAGCTCCAGGCCTCGAACCGGCGACGACGCTTTCTCCTCAGCCGCGACGGCGCCTTGGCCGACGGGTTCGCCGGCCGCCGGCGCGCTCGCCAACGGCACCTCGGAATGGCCGATCTGCTGGGGTCCCTCGACGGCCTGCGTGATCTCCCGGCGCATCGCCATCGCCGGATCGAACGCCGAGCCGATTTTGGCGGACTGGTCGAGGGCGGTCAGTTCCTTCTTGACGCTTTCGAGATCGGCCTCGCGCATCGCCTCCATGAACTGGCCCTGGAATTCGGCCGCCATGCGCCGCATCTTGCCCATAGCCTGGCCAACGACGCGCATGACCCGCGGCAGGTCCTTGGGTGGAATGACCGCGAGGGCGACGATGCCGAAGATCAGGAGCTTGCCGACGTCAAAATCGAACATGGAGCGATCCGCCCACACGAAAACCTTGGGGAGAAGCGCTCAGCGCGCTCCCCGCCCGGCGACGGGCGCTCGCGCCGGGCGCGTCACTCGACCTTGGTCGCCTCTTTCGCGTCGACCGCGGCGCCGGCGCGGTTTTCGAGGCTGCGCGGGGGCGTCGGCGCCGGCGGCTTGGCGTCGGACTCATCCTCCGCCATCCCCTTCTTGAAGGATTTGATGCCTTTGGCGACGTCGCCCATGATGTCGGAAATCTTGCCTTTGCCGCCGAACAGCAGCAGCGCCACGGCGCCGAACAACATCCAATGCCAAATGCTCATGCCACCCATGGCCATCATCCCGTTCGATCGCGCCGCGCGCTCCCGCTTGCGCCGGCGCGCGAAGATCGTGGCGGGAACGTAAGCGCGCCGGAGCGCAAAAACAAGCGCGGCGCGCCTCTTGGCCGTTCCCTCTTGCCGCCAGCCATCGAACCGAGGCAACATCAAAGGCGACGGGGCCGCGTTTCCAGGCGACCCCCAGCCGAGCCGGCGATCGAAAAAGAAGCGCGGCCGGCCGATCGTCTCGCGCGCCATGGGAGGCAGCGATGTCCGGCGAATGCCACATCTTGTGCGCGAAGTGCCGCGCGCCGGTCGAGCTCACGGTCGACGCGACGTGGCTGGCGACCGTTTCTTGCCCGATTTGCAGTCGATCCGAGACCTTCTTCGCCGCCGTCGACGAGGCGAACGCGCAGTTCGCCGATTGCCTCGCGCGCCAGGCCAAAGACGATGGAGCGGCCGACCGGGCCGAAACCCGCCCGCCAAGCTTTCGTTTCGTCTTTGCCTTTTCGCCGCGATAGCGTCGCGCGTCCGCCTAGACCGCGCCGACGACGGGCACCAAGGCGCCGGTGACGGCCCGAGCTTCGGGCGACGCCAGAAACAGGATCACGGCGGCGAGATCGGCCGGCGCGACCCAACGATCGAACCGGGCGTCGGGCATTTCGGCCCGGTTGGCGGGGGTGTCGATGATCGACGGCAGGACCGCGTTCACCGTCACGCCGTGGTTCTTCAATTCCTCGGCCAGGCTTTCGGTCAATCGATGCACGCTCGCTTTGCTCGCCGCGTAGGCGCCCAGCCCGGCGCCCGACTTCAGCGCGGCGATGGCGCCGACGTTGACGATCCGGCCGGCGCCGCTCTCCAAGAGATAGGGAAGCGCCGCCTTCGCGGCGTTCAGGGCGGTCTTCACGTTCAGCGCGAACAGGCGGTCCCAAGTCGCGGGGTCGCCGTCCGCCACGCTCTCCCAGCGGAAGCCGCCGGCGACGTTGACGAGCGCGTCGAGCCGCCCGAACCTCGCCTTGATCTTCGCCATCGCCTCGCGCGCGCTGTCGGCGGAGGTCAGATCGACGCCGCCCAGCAGCAGCGCCTCCGCCGGCAGCCGCTCGGCGAGACCCGCCGGCGGCGCGGCGGCGAGATCGAGCGCAGCGACCAAAGCGCCGCGACGAGACGCCGCTTCGGCGACGACTTGGCCCAGCGCGCCGAATCCGCCGGTGACGACGATCGCCCTGCCCTTCATCGCGCCCCCCTCCGATCGCACGCCGATCGTTCCTTTCTAGCGCAGATGGCCGCATGTCGGCGAGCCCATTCGCGCGCGGGTTCATTGCGCGCCGCCGCATTTGACGTATTAAACTCGCCGCGGGTCTTATCGGGAACTCCCTCCACTCGCGCCAAGAGGTGGCCATGAGCCTCGTCGCCAAGCGTCTCGAAGAACTGGGGATCACACTGCCGCGCCCCGCGCCGCCGGTCGCCGATTACGTCCCCTTCACGCGCGTCGGCGCCTTGCTGTTCGTCTCCGGCCAGTTGCCGCTCGGCGCGGACGGCCGAATCGCGCCGTCGCATATCGGCAGGATCGGGCCGCAGGCGTCGCTCGACGCGGCGGGCGAGGCGGCGCGGCGGTGCGCGATCGCCCTCCTCGCCCAGGCGCAGGCGGCGGTCGACGATCTCGATCGGATCGCGCAGGTCGTCCGGCTCGGCGGGTTCTTCGCAGTCGAAGGGTCCTGCGACGCGCTCGCCAAGGCGATGAACGGCGCTTCCGCGTTGATGCGCGCAGCCTTCGGCCCGCTCGGGCGCCATGCGCGCACGACGGTCGGCGTCGCCTGTCTGCCGCTCGGCGCGATCGCCGAAGTCGAGGCGATCTTCGAGATCCGCGCGTGAGCGTCAATGCGCCCGCCTGGCTCGTGGCGCGGCCGATCGCCCATCGCGGCTTGCACGCCGAGGCCAAGGGCGTGGTCGAAAACACGCTCGGCGCGGCGGAGGCGGCGATCCGCGGCGGCTTCGCGATCGAATGCGACGTCCAGCTCAGCCGCGACGGCGAGGCGATCGTGTTTCATGACAATGCGCTCGGCCGGCTCACCCGGTCCCGCGGCGCGGTGAGCGAACGAACCGTCGCGGAAATTCAGGCGGCGGCGTTTCGCGACAGCGACGAGCGCGTTCCCACGCTGGCGCAACTGCTCGCCCGCGTCGCCGGCCGTACGCCGCTGATCTGCGAGCTCAAGAGCCGCTTCGACGGCGACATGCGCCTCGCCGACCGCGTCGCGGCGCTGGCGCGCGAATACGACGGCCCGCTGGCGATCAAGAGCTTCGATCCCGCTCCGATCGCCCATTTGCGCGCGCGCGGCGCCGGCGTCGGCCCGCTCGGCATCGTCGCCGAGGCGAGCTACCGCGGCCGACATTGGCGCGCCCTCTCGGCCGCGCAAAAGGAATCTTGCGCCGCGTTCCTGCACTATCCCGACACGCGCCCGGATTTTCTCTCCTGGAGCGTCGACGACCTGCCGCACCCGACGCCGTTCCTGCTGCGCCGGATCGAGGGGCTGCCGGTGATGACGTGGACGGTGCGAACCGCCGAGCAACGGCGAACGGCGTTGCGGTGGGCCGACCAGATCATATTCGAAGGCGAAGCGACGGCGTAACGCGCGCCCGCCTCGATCGATCTCGATCGCGCGCTACTCCGCGACCTCCGCCGCGTCGACGACCCTGAGCTGCGCCTTCTCGCGTCCGCCGTAGCGGTTGATCGCCAGCGCGCCGGCGAGATGCGCCTCAGCGCCTTTGAGGCGCAGCAGCGCGTCGCCGAGCGGCTTGCCGACGGCGCGGAACGCGATCGCCTCGATCGCCCGGCCGTCCCCGGCGACGGCGCGCAGGCGCAGCGCGTCGGCGCCCACCGCGAACACGTCGGCGAGGCGATGGCGCGGCAGCGCGAAGATCGGTTCGGGATTGCCGGCGCCGTAGGGCCCGGCGGCCTCGATCGAATGCGCGAGCGCCGGGCTCGCGCCCGTCGCGGTCAGCGCGGCGTCGATCGCCAAGCCGGCGTCGGCGCGCGCCCCAGCGACGGACTGAGAGAGCTTCTCTTCGAGAAAGGCGCGAAATTCGCCGATCCGGCTCTTCGCCAAGGTGACGCCCGCCGCCATGGCGTGGCCGCCGCCCTTGACGGCGAGGCCCGCCTCGACGGCGGCGCGGACGACTCGGCCGAGATCGACGCCGGGAATCGAGCGCCCCGACCCCGTCGCTTCGCTCCCGTTCAACGCGAGCGCGAAGGCGGGGCGCGCGAAGCGCTCCTTCAGGCGCGCCGCGATTAGGCCGACGACGCCCGACGGCCAGCCTTCGCCCGCAACCACCACCGCCGCGCCGCGCTCCTCGAGCCCGAGCGCCAGCGTCGCCTCGGCTTCGGCCTCGGCGAGAACCGCCAATTCGATTTGCTGGCGCGCGCGATTGAGGCGGTCGAGTTCGGCGGCGATTTCGCGCGCCTTCATATCGTCGCGCGTCGTCAGCAGCCGCGCGCCGAGCGCGGAATCGCCGATGCGTCCGCCGGCGTTGATGCGGGGACCGACGAGAAAGCCGAGCTGATAGGCGCTCGGCGGCCCGTCGGCGCCCGCCGCGTCGAACAGCGCCGCCAAGCCCGGGCGCCGGCGCTGGCGCATCGCCTCGAGGCCGCGCACCACGAACGCGCGGTTGAGGCCGACGAGCGGCACGACGTCGGCGACCGTCGCCAACGCGACGAGATCGAGCGCGGCCTTGAGATCGGGCGCCGCGCGCTCGCGAAAGAACCCCGCCTCGCGCAGCGCGCGATTGAGCGCGACGAGGCCCATGTAAACGACGCCGGCGGCGCAGAGATAGCCGAGGCCGGAAACGTCGTCCTGGCGGTTGGGATCGACGACCGCGAGCGCCTCGGGCAGGTTTTCCGGCGCGTGGTGATGATCGAACACGATCGCGTCGAGGCCCAGCCGCTTCGCCGCGGCGATCGGCTCATGGCTCACGGCGCCGCAATCGACGGTGACGACGAGGCTCGCGCCGTCTCGCGCGAACGCGGCCATCGCCTCGCTGTTGGGGCCGTAGCCCTCGACGACGCGATCGGGAATATGGATCGAAGTCCGGCAACCGCAGGCCTCGAGATATTCGCTCAGCAGCGCCGCGCTCGCCGCGCCGTCGACGTCGTAATCGCCGAAGATCGCGACGCGCTCGCGGCGCAGCACGGCCTGCTCGAGACGCGCCGTCGCCGCCGCCATTTCGCGCAACGTCAAGGGATCGGGCATCAGTTCGCGCAGGGTCGGCTGGAGATAGCGCGCCGCCTGGTCGAGCTCGACGCCGCGCCCCGCCAGCACGCGCGCCATTAATTCGCTCTGGCCGCTCGCCTGCGCGATGGCGAGCGCGCGCGCCTCCCCCGCCGCGTCGAGCCGCGCCCGCCACGGACGGCCGGTGAGCGAGCGCTCGACGCCGAGGAAGAAGCCCATCAGCGCCCCCGTCCCGCCGAGCGTTCGATCAGCGCGGCCGGCTTCCCCTTGTCGATGAATTCCCGGGACGTCATCGGCCGCGACTTAGCACGAGTCGCCGCCGGATCGCTAAGCGCGCGTCGCGGTGCCGACGGCGCTCCGCCCCAGCGCGCGCCAGTTCACCAGGCTCGCGAAATAGACAAGGCCCGACAGCGCCGTGATCCAGAAGCTGACCGGCCAGTCCGAGTAGAAGGCGAGCGTCAGGCCGCCCCAGGCCTCGACGAGCGCCAGCGCGGCGCTGAGCGCCAGCGCGGCGTAAAGTCGCCCGGTGAAGGCGAGGGCCGCCGCCGCAGGGCCGACCATCAACGTGAAAACCAGCAACACGCCGACGATTTGCGCGCATTCCGAGACGGCGACGGCGACGATCATCAAGAAAGCCGTCGATACGAAGCGCAGCGGCACGCCTTTGGCTTCGGCCAACTCGCTTTGCAGGGAAGCAAAGATCAGCGGTCGGGCGATCGCGCCGAGCGCGACAAAGCTCAGGGCCGCCAGCGCCGCCAGCGAAGCCAGCGCTTCGTTGTCGACGCCGAGCACGTTGCCGAACAACAACGCCGCCGCCTGCGACGCATAGGACGTGAAAAAATGCAGGAACAGCAAGCCGAAGCCAAGCGCCAATGACAGCATCATGCCGATCGCCACGTCCCGCTGGCTCAGTTTCTCCCCGAGCAGACCCATGGCGAAACCCCCGAGCACGGTGAAGCCGACGAGGCCGGCGAGCGGAGGCAGGCCGAACAAGACGGCGCCCGTCGCGCCGGCGAAGCCGACATGAGAAAGCGCGTGTCCGGCGAAAACCTGGCCGCGCAACACCAGGAAGAACCCGACCACCCCGGCCAGCAGGGCGACAATGCCCGCGGCGGCGAAGCCGGTGCGCATGAAATCATAGTCGAACATCGGCGTCGCGATCCCGATGCCGGCGTCCGTCGTGTTCGTGGCGATGCGCCCCGCTCTCGACGTCGACGTCGCCCGCCATGACGAACACGCGGTCCCTGATTCGAACCACCTCGATCTCCGTGCCGTAGAGCCTCGACAAAACCGGTCCGGCGATGACCTCGTCGACGGCGCCGAGCACCGCCTTGCCGGCGCCCAGATAGAGCACGCGGTCGATCGCGTGGATGAGCGGATTGACCTCGTGCGCGCTGAATATTACGGCCATCTTCAGCTCGTCGCACAGCCGCCGGGCTATCTCGACGACGCTCTTTTGATGGCCGGGATCGAGGCTGATCAACGGTTCGTCGAGCAGCAGAATTTTCGGGCGCCCGAGCAAGGCCTGCGACAGCAGCAGACGCTGGCGCTCGCCGCCGGAAATTTCGCTGAGGGAACGACGCGCGAGGTCGCGGGCGTCGACCATCTCCAGCGCCCATTCGATCTCGCGTCGGGTCGCGGCGTCTCGGCGCGGCAGGCCCCAGCCCGCGCCGCCCGCCGCGGAGGCGACGATGTCGTAGCCGGTCAAGCGAAGGCTCGCAAAAACGCCGCGGGTCTGCGGCATGTAGCCGATCGCCTGATTGCCGCGCGTGACCGGCTGGCCCAGAACGCTGACGGCGCCGCCATCGATCGGAACCAGCCCGAGCGCGGCGCGCATCAACGTCGTCTTGCCCGCGCCATTGGCCCCCAGCACGCCGACGAATTCGCCATCCTCGATAGCGAAGCTCACGGCGGCCAGAATCATCCGGCCGCCGAGCGCGATCGAGACCTGATCGAAAACGAGTGCGCTCACTGCGCCTGGCCGGAAAGCGCCTTGTCGAGGGCGTCGAGCTGCGACATCATCCACTGCTGATAGGTGGCGTCGGCCGGCTCGGTTTCGGAAACGCCGACGACAGGGATTTTCTCGTCCTTGGCGATCTGCACAAGGCGCTGGACGGCGGGCTCGCTGGCCTGGGCGTTATAGAGCATGGCCTTGACCTTGTGGCCTTTGAGATCGTCCTCGAAGCCGGCGACTTCCGAGGCGCTCGGCTCGGTGTTGTTCATCACGGCGAGCGCGAATTTTTCATTATGCACCTTGAGGCCGAGAAGTTCAGCCATGTAGCCGAACACCGGCTCCGAAGCGGTGATCGGCTGCCCCGCATATTTCGCGCGCATGGCGGAGATTTTGGCCTCCAACGGCTCGAGCGACGCGGCGAAGGCGGTGGCGCCCTTCTGATAATCGGCGCGATGGGCCGGATCGACGATGGCCAGATCGACGCCCAGCGTATTGCCGACGGCCTTCATCGTCGCCGGATTATACCACAAATGCGGATTGTCGCCCGCCTTCTTGTGCGCCAGGGTCGCGACCAGGATTTCGCGGCGGCCCGGCGCCTTGTTGGCGCTGAGCAACTTCTCCATCCAAGGATCATAATCGGCGCCGCTGACGACGACGATCTTGGCGTCGACGAGCGCCTTGGCGGTCGAAGCGCTGGCCTCGAACAGATGCGGGTCGTCATCCGGATTGGACAAGATGCTCGTCACCGCGACATTGTCGCCGCCGATCTGCGCGGCGACGTCGCCGTAGAAATTCTCGGCGGCGACGACTTTCACCGGCTCGGCGAGCGCCGGCGCGCTCGTCAAGGCGACCGCCGCGGCCGCCGCTAACAGAAATTTTCGGGTCATGGGGAGCGCCTCCTGGATGTTGGCCGCCGCGCCCTTTCGGCGCGGCGCGGGAAGTGTTATGTTATAACACTGCGCGGCGCAAGCCCCGGACGCGCCCTGTCGCGACGCGCGCCGACGCGCGTGCTAGAAAGCGCGGGGAAAGGCGAAAGACATGATTGTCGGCGGCCATGAAGCGATCGGATCGGTCTGGACGCGGCAGGTCGAGAGCGCGTGCGCGGCGAAAGGCTTGCAGCTGACGGCTCTGCGCCGGCGCGTGCTGAGCATCTTGAGCCGCAGCCCCGCCCCGCTCGGCGCCTACGCGATCATCGACGAAATGGCGCGCCTGGAGGGCAAGCCGATCGCGCCGCCGACGGTCTACCGCACGCTGGAGTTCTTCCTCGACAACGGCTTCGTGCACAAGATCGAAAGCCGCAACGCCTATGCGCCGTGCGAGCATTTCGGCCACGCGCATCAAGGCGTCCTGTTGCTGTGCGAGAAATGCGGCCGCAGCGACGAGATCGAGGACGCAGCCGTCGCGCGCCTGCTGGCGACGGCCGCCGCCCGCGCGGGTTTCGCGCCGCACCGGCAAATGGTCGAAGTCGAGGGTCTGTGCCGCGCGTGCGGCGCGGCGGCGGCTTGAAGCGAAGTCCGTTCGGCGCGCCGGCGATGCGCCGTTTCGTCAGGGGTCGCGAAGCCGCGTCGGCAGCAATTCGCCTGCGCTCGCGAGCACCGGGTAGGCGGCGGCGGCGACGAGATGGGTGTTGACGCTCTTGAGGTCGCGGAGCGCATCCAGGAGGAACACGCTGGTCTCCGCCGAATCGAGCCGCCCGGCCCGCAGCTGCTCGAAGTGCGCGTCCGTCGCGGCCGTTTCGATCGCGCGGAACGCCTCCTTTTCCGCGGCGAGCAGTCGCGCCGCGCGCTCGTCGCCGGTCATGAACAGAGCAGCCGCGGCCCGCACGTTGGCGATCAGCCGATCGACGATTCCCAGCAATTCCCTCTGGCCGGAGCTGGAGAAGGCCACCCCGCGCTTCCACATCCTGCCCGCCATGCCGAGCAGGTTCCGGTCGACGACGTCGCCCGCTTGCTCCAGGTTGGTCGAAAACGTCAAAATCTCCCGGAGCCGGCGATGATCGGCGTCGCCCAAGCCTTCCGGATCGAGCGAGGTGAGATAGGCCCTGATCGCCGTGTTCAGTTTGTCGAGGACGTCGTCGAGCCGCTTCGTCTCGACGATTTGCCGGCGGTTGGGATTTTCCAGCGTGTCGCGCAGCCCGGTCAACATGCCCTCCAGCACGTCCGCCAAGCGCAGCGCCTCGCGCGCCGCCCCGCCCAACGCGATGACCGGCGTCTCCACCGCGGCCGGATCGAGATAAAGCGGGCGGCTCGGATCGGCCGGGTCGATCCGCGCCGGAATCAGTCGCCGCAGAAGGGTGGCGAAGGGCTTCAACACCGGCAAGAAAATCGCGGCGAGCGCAACGTTGAAGGCGGTGTGGAAGTCGGCGACCAGCCGCGCGTTGTCCGGCTCGATCGTCACCATCCAGCGGCCGATCACGGGCAGCAGCGCGAACGCCACGGCGACGCCGACGATGCGATTGATCAGATTTCCCAACGGCACGCGTCGGACCGTAGGATCGGCGCCCGCCGCTCCCTCCAGCATCGGGTTGATCGCGCTTCCCAGATTGGCGCCCAGCACCAGGGCCAGAGCCGCGTCCGGCGGCGTCGCCCCCTTCGCGGCGAACGCCATGATCACCAGCACGACAGCGGCGCTCGAATGGGCCGCCCAGGTCAGTCCGGCGGCGAGGATCACGTCAAGCAGCGGTTGAGTCGACACCGCGCCCAACAGCATGCGCAGGCTCGGCACGTCTTCATAGGGCGTGAGCAAGCCGACGAACTGATGAAGCGCCATCAACATCAGACCGAGGCCGATCAACACGCGGCCGAAGTCGCGCGGGCCCGCCGCGGCGCGGCGGAACATCAGAACGCCGATCAGGATCAGAGCGGGCGCGACCTCGGCGACGTCGAAGGACAGCGCCTGCACGATCAACGTCGTCCCGACGTTGGCGCCGAGCATCACCGCCAGCGCGGGCGTCAGATCGACGAAGCCGCCCGCCGCGAAACCCGTGACCATCAGGCCGGTCGCCGTGCTGCTCTGCATGATGGCGGTCACGCCGACGCCGGCGAGAAACGCCGTGAACCGATTGCGCAGCGCATTGCCGAGGAAATTGCGCAATTTCGCGCCGAAGGCCCGCTGCACGCCGGTGCGGACCATGTGAACGCCCCACAGCAGCAGCGCCACCGAGCCGGCGAGGTTGAGCACCGTCACGGGAAGGTCCATCGACGCGTCTCCTCGCCGAGCGCGCCGCGTCGCTTGCCGCGCGGCCGTCAACTCCAGGTTCGCAATTTAGAATTGTTCGAGAGTAAGGCAAGACCTCCATTTTCCGCTTATGGAGGCGGACGCGGCGGCAGGGCTGTGCGGGAAGCTTATGACGCGCTCTTGAGCCGCTTGGGGAGATCGCGAATGATCGCGCTCATGCCGGGTTCGTCGACCAGATCGGCCGCGTCCTCGATTTCGAACCATTCGATCTGGCGCTGGTCGCGCTCTTTCCATGTCGCGAGCTGGCGCTCGAATTCGAGCAGGAACACCTTGACCCGGCAAAACACGAAGTGGTCGGCGAGCCGCTTCCAATAGTCGTAGCTGCCGATCGGCTTGTGGTGAACGCGACCGACCACGCCCGCCTCTTGCATCGCCTCGGTTTCGGCCGCGCTGTAGTCCGTGCGATCCTTCATCGGCCAGCCCTTCGGCACGACCAGCCGCTTGGTCTCGCGCGAAGTCATCAGCATGACGCGAACCTGTCCCGCCGGGTCGTTGCGGACGGCCAGGGCGGCGACCTGCTTGCGGGGCTTGAGTTTCGGTTTCGCCATTTTTAGTCAATACCATGATTCGAGGCGCTAGTCTTGCTGAATCCGATGTATTTCAACCCTCTACGCGGCTCAGCTCCAGCGCCGGGCGGCAGCGGCGCGGAGGCTTGCCACAGAGAGTCGGACCCGCAAGACCTTTCAGCCCCGCTAGCCCGCTGGAATGTGCGAGGCCCGACGCGCGGGCGCCGCCCGGCTCACTTCGCGCCATAGGTGAACCGCAATCGCACCGCCGCCCCCTGCGGCGGCGTCGGAAACGGCGCCGCTTCCGCGACCGCGGCGAGAGCGGCGCTGTCGAGGTCGAGCGACCCGCTGGCGCGGACGATTTGCCGCTGCACCAGGGCGCCGGTTCCGTCGAGGGTGAAGACGATTTGTCCCGCGGCGCGCGACGAATTCGTGCGGCCGGCGGCGGGCAAGCGCACGTGAGACATGATCATTCCGTAGACGATCGACAAATAAGTCGCCTTGGCCTTTCCGCCGGAAACCGGAGTCGTGGCGGCCGCGCTCCCCAGTTCGATGTCCGGCACGGATTCGGCAGTGGGGATCGGCGCGCCGGCGGACCAGGTCGGAAACGGTTCGCCGATCAACGTCGGCAGCTTGTCGGGTTGCGCGTCGGCGCGCGCCTGCCGCTCCGCCGGCGCTACGCGATCGGCCTCGACAGCCGTCTCCGCCGCCTCGGCGGCTTTCTCCAACGCGGGTTCGGCCGCATTCGCCGCGGCGTCGATCGCGCCTTGCTGCAGAGGCGCCGCCGCCTGCTCGCGAGCGGGATTCGGGGCCAGCGCCTTCGCCGTCGGCGGCGCGGCCGGCGCCTTGGTCGCCTCGTCGGGGGCCTCTCTCTCGATCTTTTCCTCATTGGCGGCGCGGGGAGCGTCGAACGCCGGCGCCAAGTCGGGCGGCGGCGCCGTCGGCGCCGGCTCGGTCTTGGCGGCGTCGGGCTTCTCCGACGGCGGCTCGACCACGATTTCGACGGCGATTTCTCGCGCGGCGGGCGCGACCGCAGGCGTAAGCTCATGCTCGTACGCCAGGAAGGACAAGAGGCTCGCGTGAAGCAGCAAGGCGCCCAGGAGCGCCGCCCCGCGGTTCGTCCCGCCGAGGGACGAAGGCGCTTCAAGCCGCGTCGGGCGTTCGGCGGGATTGGCCCGGAAGCCGACGTCCGACGGCGAAGCGCCGCTTTCACGATCCGTCACGACCGACATCGTCCCGTCCGTCGCCGCGAGCGCGAGGAGTCAGCGCGATCATAGCGGAAGCGCGCCGCCGCCAACAAGCGCGCGCGGGGCGCGTCCGCTCGCGCTTGACAGAGGGAAGGCTCTTGCATGTAAGTAACTTAAGACGAAGCGGCGTCATCGCCAGAGGGTGGTCGCGTGCCGGTCACGGGGGGGAACACGACAAGCCGACGCGGCGGCGCGCGCGCTCTGCCGGCGCGCGCGTTTTCTCGCGTTTCGCTGGCGCTCGCCGCGCTCGCCCTGTTCGCGCAGCTCTTGGCGCCGCCTTGTCTTCGCGCCGAGGCGCGGCCGGATCTGGCGAGCGTCGCCGCGACGCTGAGGGCGGAGTTCGGACACCGCGTGATTCTGTGCGCGCAGGCCGACGACGCGGGGTTCTCGAGTTCGCCCCAACGCGGCCAAGGCCATGGCGACGACGGCTGTCCGCTCTGCCGGTTCGCGGAGCTGGTTCTGTTCGTCGCCCCGGCGCCGTCGCTTCCCGCGCGCGTCGACGTCGCCGAGGCGCCGTTGAAGGCGCGCGCCGATTGCGCCTCGGAAGGGCCCAACCCCACCGGATTCGCCCAGCCGCGCGCCCCGCCCTTCGAAGTCTGATCCGAATCCGCCGTGCGCCGCCCGCGTCGGCGCGCGTTGCTATGCCCTCGGACTTCAAGGCGCAAATCCATGACCACGCTGTCCCTTCGGGCCCTGGCGGCCGCGCTCGTCGCCGCTTCGGCCGTTCTTTGGCTCTCGCCGGCCTTCGCCCACGCCGTCTGCGGCGACCGCATTTTCCCGGCCACGCTCGGCATCGACGACCCCGGCGTCGGCGACGAACTGGCGCTGCCCACCCTGACTTACCTACCGCACAACGCCGGCGGATCGCAGGAGCTCGATGCGACCTTCAGCTGGACCAAGACCATCTTCCCCGGCTTCGGGCTGTCGGTTCAGGACGGGCCGACTTGGCAACGGCCCGGCGGCTACGGATGGGAGAGCCTCGACACCGAAGCCAAATACAATTTCCTCTGCATTCCCGATTTGGAATTCATGGCCTCGGTCGGCGCGACGGTCATCTGGGGCGACACGGGAACCGGGACGCAGATCCAACCCTTCAACGTGTACCAGCCCGTGCTCGATGCGGGCCTCGGGTTCGGCGGCTTGCCGAAGAGCCTGAACATCCTGCGGCCGATCGCCGTGACCGCCGAACTCAGCGAGAGCGCGCCCGGGCAATCCTGGACGAACGCAAGCCCGAACCCGACGACCCTCAACGGGGGATTCACCGTCCAATACAGCCTGCCGTACTACAATTCGCACGTGGCCGAGATCGGCGCCGACTTCTTCAAGCGCCTGATCCCGGTCGCCGAATTCACCTTCTCGAAGCCGATCTCGAACTTCGAGCCGGGCGCCAACGCGACGACCGGCGCGATTCAGCCGGGCGCGATCTACATGGCCGACACCTGGCAATTCGCGCTCGAAGCGATCGTTCCGATCAACAGCGCGAGCGGCCACGGGGCCGGCGTCGTCGGCGAGTTGCACTTCTTCTTCGACGACATCTTCCCCGACACGCTCGGCAAGCCGATCTTCACCGGGAGACAGCCATGATTCGCCGTTCCATCGCAAAAAGCGCCGCCGCGCTCGCCTTTGTTTTCGCCGCCGCCGCGGCGTTCGCGCACGCCCAGCTTGAAAAGGCTTCGCCCGCCGTTGGCAGCGCGGTCGCGCCTCCCGCCGAGATTCGGCTGAAATTCAGCGAGGGCGTCGAGCCGCGCTTTTCGACGATCGCGCTGTCTTCGGAGAGCGGCGCGGCGGCGCCGCTCGGCGCGCCCAGCCTCGATCCCGCCGACGACAGCGTGCTGATCGCCAAGGTCGCCAAGACGCTGGCGCCGGGCGTTTACACCGTGACTTGGCATGCCGTGTCGGTCGACACCCACAAGACGCAGGGCAGCTTCGACTTCACCGTGAAGCCTTGACCGGCCTTCCCGGCAACGAAACCAGGAGACGACCATGAATCGTTTGCAGAGCCTTTGTCTGGCGCTCGCGCTCGCCCTGAGCGCGGCCCCCGCCCTCGCCCAGGAGATCAAGGCGGGCGATCTGACGATCGAACGCCCCTGGGCGCGCGCGACGCCGAAAGGCGCCGACGTCGGCGCCGGCTATCTCGTGATCCGCAACGACGGCGCCTCGCCGGACCGCCTGACCGGCGGCTCCGCCGACTTCGCCGCCGTCGAAATCCACGAGATGGCCATGGCGGGCGGCGTCATGACCATGCGCGAGGTGAAGGACGGGCTCGTCATTCCCGCCCACGGCGCGGCGACGCTCGCGCCGGGCGGCTACCATCTCATGTTCACCGGCCTGAAGCGCCCTCTCGTCAAGGGAGAGAGCGTCAAGGCGACTTTGACTTTCGAACATGCGGGCGCCGTGGCGGTCGATTTCGCGGTCCAAGGCGTCGGCGTCGCCGCGCCCAGCGACGGCATGAAGGGCATGGACATGAAGGGGATGAAGATGTGAGGACGGCTCGCGCGGCGTCGACGACCAGCCGCTAGGGGCGAGCGATGGAAAGCGCGCTGGCCCTCTGCCGCTTCGCGCATTTCCTGTCGGCGATGGCGCTGTTCGGCGCAAGCCTCTACTTGCGCGCGTTGGCGCCGGCCGACCTCGCGCGCGCCCTCGCGCCCGCCGCGCGGCGCATCGCGGCGGCCGCGATCGCCCTCGCCGCGCTCAGCGCCGTCGTCTGGATCGCGCTGGAAGCGGCGTCGATGTCCGGTTCCTGGTCCGCCGGCCTCGACCCGGACGCCCTCCAGGCTGTCCTGACGGACACCGCGTTCGGCGCGATCTGGCGATGGCGTCTGGCCATCGCGCTGGCGCTGCTCGCGGCGCTGGCGCTCGGCCGACACGGCCCGTCGACCTTCACGCTCGTCCTCTCCGCGCTGCTGCTGGCGAGCCTCGGCCTCGTCGGCCACGCCTCGATGCAGCGCGGCGGCGTCGGCGCGCTCCATCGCGCCAACCACGCGCTCCATCTTCTCGCCGCCGGCGCCTGGATCGGCGGCCTGCCGCTCTTCGCGCTTTGTCTGAACGCCTATCGCGATCCCGCGCTGCGCCGCGCCGCGACGATCGCGATGCGGCGGTTTTCCTTCTGGGGCCAGTTCGACGTCGCGCTGGTCGTGCTGAGCGGCGCGGTCAACGTCGCGCTGACCGGCGGCGCGCCGCCGTTCCCGACGACGCCGTATCGCGCGCTGCTGTGCGCGAAGATCGCGATCGCAGCGACGATGATCGCGATCGCGATCGTCAACCGCTACGCGCTGGCGCCGCGCCTGGGGCTCGACGGGCGGGCATTGGGTCTGTTGATGAAGACCAGCCTCGCCGAAGTCGCGCTCGGCGCCGTCGTCGTGGCGTTGGCGAGCGTCCTCGGCCTGCTCGACCCGTTCTAAGCGCGCTCGATGCGGATGACCTGCGGCTTCTCCTTCACCACCCCGTCGGCGACCGCCAGCGCCAGCGCCTCGCGAATCGACGCCTCCGTCGTCGCGTGCGTGATCAGCACCACCGGCGCGATCTCGGAGGACGGGGCGCCCTTGGCGGGACGCTTCTGCATGATCGCCTCGAGCGAAATCTTGCGCTCGGCCATGCGGGCGGCGATCGAGGCCATCGAGCCGGGGCGATCGACCACGGCGAGGCGCACGTAATAGCCGCCTTCGTGGCGCTGCATCGGCACGCGCTCGGCGTCTTCGAGCGCGTCGACCGGCCGGCCGAACGCCGGCCCATAATCGCCGCGCGCGATGTCGACGATGTCGGCGGCGACCGCCGAAGCCGTGGCGTCGCCGCCGGCGCCGGGGCCGACCAGCGTCAGCGCGCCGATCGCGTCGCCGTCGATGGTCACCGCGTTGAGCACCCCCATGGTCTGCGCCAGCGGCTCGGACTTGGCGACCATGGTCGGATGCACGCGCTGCTCGACCCCTCTCGGCGTGCGCTCGGCGACGCCGAGCAGTTTGATGCGATAGCCCAGCTCGTCGGCTGCGGCGAGGTCGGCCAGAGTGATGGTCTGGATGCCCTCGATCGAAACCGCGTCGGCGTCGATCTTCGCGCCGAACGCCAGCGACGCGAGGATGGCGAGCTTGTGAGCCGAATCGAAGCCGCCGATGTCGAAGGTCGGGTCCGCTTCGGCGTAGCCGAGCCGTTGCGCGTCGGCCAGACACGCCTCGAACGGCAGCCCGTCCGTCTCCATGCGCGACAGAATATAGTTGCAGGTGCCGTTCAGGATGCCGGAGACGCGGCGAACGGCGTTGCCGACCAAGCCTTCGCGCAGCGTCTTGATCACGGGAATCCCGCCGGCGACCGCGGCTTCGAACGCCAGCGCCGCGCCGTTGGCTTCGGCGAGCCTGGCGAGTTCGACGCCGTGGGCCGCGATCATCGCCTTGTTGGCGGTGACCAGGGGCACGCCGCGCGACAGGACCGCCTTCGCCGACTCGTAGGCGACGCCCTCGGCGCCGCCGATCAGCTCGACGAAGACGTCGAGTTCCGCTTGCGCGAGCGATCGCGCATCGTCGTAGAAAGTCGCGCCCGCGAGATCGCGGCCGCGATCGCGCCGGACGAGGTCGCTGACTCCGACGAGCGCGATATCGCGACCGGTGCGCGCGGCGAGATCGGCGCGCCGGCGCCCCAAGAGCCTCACCAGCGCGGACCCGATGGTTCCCAGGCCCGCGACGCCGACGCGCAGAGGTTCCCTCATTCGATGTCGCCCCCAACAAGAAGCCGGGCGCGCCGGCTTCGAGCCTTCTTGCCCGACTTGCCGCTGGCGATCAATCGAAGCGTCAGCGGTAGCGCTCGATCGCGCTCTTGGCTTTCTTCTTGCGCTCCTTGCGCGCGGCGTAGCGGGCGTCCCGGTCGAGCTTGCGCTCGTATTCGAGTCGGGCCTCTTCCTCGCGGCGGGCCGCTTCGGCGGCTTCGCGCGCCAGCGCCTGCTGACGCAGCGCCTCTTGGCGCGCCTCTTCCTCGGCGGCGCGGCGCGCCGCTTCGGCGGCCTCCGCTTCGGCCTTGCGCTTCAGCCGCTCGGCGTCGCGCTCGGCGCGCGCCTGCAGGATCGCGCGGCGTTTCGCTTCGCGTGCGACGACGGCCGGATCGTTGGGATCGTATTTCGGACGCGAAAGGAACTTCTCGGCCAGCGCCTTGCGCGCCTTGGCGGCCGCGGCCTGGCGGTCGAGGAAATTATTGCTGTGCAAAAACGACATCGCTTGCTTTGCTTCCCTTGCAGATGGTTTCGTCGCGCGCGCTCATGCCACAAAGCGCGCAAAACGGCAATGATCTTCGCCGCGACGCCCTGACGCATTGAGTCCGCGGGCCTTCGAGGCCGTCCGCCGCGCGAGGCGTGACGGCTTCGCCCCGCTGCCGTAAGATGACGCCGCCGCGGCTCGACGCCTGCTCGAGCGGGCGAAGCGACGGGCGGACCAGCCGATGAACAGCGCGACTCCGGAGTGCCTTGGCCCACGGCATTTGCAGCTCTTCGGCGCCATCGTGCAGGCGTTCGCGCGCTACGAGCTGCTCATGCAGGACGTGATGGCCACGGTCGCCGGCGCCGACGCGGCCGCCGTCATGCTGCTGACCCGCCGCCTCGACTTCGCCGGCAAGCGGCGCGTCTTGCTCGATCTGCTTCGTCACCGGCCGGTTCCGCTCGATCAATTCGACCGCATCCGCGGCTATCTCGTCATTCCCGACAATTTGACGCCTTTGCGCGACGACATCGCCCATTCCGCGTGGAAGCCCGGCGCGACGGCGACCGGCGTGCAGCCGAACTGGATTCTCCGCATCCCCCCGAGCGTCAAGCCTTCGCGGGGCGATCGCGCCGAAGCGGGAGCGTACGTCGAGGACAACCAGGATCGAGTCGAATACACCCTCGACGACCTCGAGCGGATCGTCGAGAGTCTGGCGGACAACTATGCGTTGTTCCTGGCCTACCTCGAAGAGGTCGATCTCGTCCCGGCGCGGGCTTGAGCGACGGCCTTGCCGTCGCGGCCCGTCTCGAAGCGCGGCGCTTCGTCCTTTTCGCCGCGGGCCGGCGAGCGGTCCGCTTCGGCGACGAGATCGGCGTCGCCGCGTCGAGCGGCCGCGACGCGCGGCTGGGTTCGTCGTCGCATGGGGATGGGAATTGGTGAGCGCGGTGGGACTCGAACCCACGACCCCCTGATTAAAAGTCAGATGCTCTACCGATTGAGCTACGCGCTCTTGCTTGGGCTGCGAAGGCCTACAGCCTCGTCTCCCGAGGGTCAATAGAACGCGCGCTCGCCTTGGCGAAACGCGCCGCCTTGAGCCGCGCGAAGTCCTCGCCGGCGTGATGCGAGGATCGCGTCAGCGGGGTCGCGGCGACCAGTAAGAAGCCCTTCGCCGCGCCGACGGCGGCGTAGGACTGGAATTCCTCCGGCGCGACGAAACGCGCCACCGCGTGGTGCTTGGGCGTCGGCTGGAGATATTGGCCGATGGTGAGGAAATCGACGTCGGCGCTGCGGAGGTCGTCCATCGTCTGCAGCACTTCGTTGCGCTCTTCGCCGAGGCCGACCATGAGTCCCGATTTGGTGAACAGCCTCGCGTCGAGTTCCTTGGCGCGCTGCAGCAGGCGCAGCGAATGGAAATAGCGCGCGCCCGGCCGCACGGCGAGATATTTCGACGGCACGGTCTCGAGGTTGTGGTTGAAGACGTCCGGCTCGGCCGCGACGACGATTTCCAGCGCGCCGTCCTTGCGCAGGAAATCGGGCGTCAGCACCTCGATCGTGGTCCCCGGCGCGGCGGCGCGGATCGCCCGGATGGCGCGGGCGAAATGCCCGGCGCCGCCATCGGGAAGGTCGTCGCGATCGACCGAGGTCACCACGACATGGCTCAGGCCGAGCTTGGCGACGGCGTCGGCGACGCGCGCCGGCTCGCCCTCGTCGAGCGCGTCGGGCAGGCCGGTGCGCACGTTGCAGAACGCGCAGGCGCGCGTGCAAGTCTCGCCCATGATCATGAACGTGGCGTGCTTCTTCTCCCAGCATTCGCCGATGTTGGGACAGCGCGCCTCCTCGCAGACGGTGGCGAGCTTGTGATCGCGCACGATCGCGGCGGTCGCGGCGAAGCCCGCGGAGCCGGGCGCCTTGACCCGGATCCAGGCGGGCTTGCGCGGCGAGGGCTGGTCCGGCCGATGCGCCTTTTCAGGATGGCGCGGGCGCGTCGCGCGAGGCTGGCCATTGATGAGGTCGATCACAACCGTCACGATTCACCCCGCGCCGCAAGTCTGCGATCAGGCCGCTCCTCGGCGCTGGACGGCCTGCCAGATGAGCAGCAGGACCACGGAGCCGACCAAGGCGGCGATAAAATGGCCGAGCGAGTGGCGCACCGTGATGGCGGCCAACGACGCCAGCTCCGAACCGATCCACGAGCCGGCGACGCCGATCAGGATATTAGTGAAAAGGCCGTGCGGCGTGCCCAGGATCATGCCGGCGATCCAGCCCGCCAAGCCGCCGATGATGATGAGCGAAAAGAAACCGACGCCCGGCGTGCCCATGAGGGCGAGAGGTTCGTGCATGACAGCTCTCCCAATTCCTGCTGTTTCGACGCGCCCTCGGCCCTCGGCCGGGCGCGCCGCGAGTTTCCGTTTTTCGCGCGACGGCGCGATGACGCCGCCGCCCGGTCACGCCGTTCGGGTCAACGCCGCCACATAGAACCCGTCCGTTCCCGTGCGCAAGGGGCTGAGGCGAATCCCGGCGCCCAGAATCGAGGCGCAATCGGCGAGCGCGGCGAGGCCGCAGGCGCGCGCCCAGTGAGCCGCCTCGAGCGGCAAAAAGTCGGCGCGGGAGGCGAGGAACGCGGCGACGCGATCCTCGTTCTCGGCCTTCAGCAGCGAGCAGGTGACGTAGACCAGCCGCCCGCCCGGCTTGACGAATCGCGCGGCGTTTTCAAGCGTTTCGTTCTGGTCCTTGATCCGTTGTTCGAGCGCGCCCGGGCGCATCCGCCATTTCGCGTCGGGGTTGCGCCGCCAGGCGCCGCAGCCGCTGCACGGCGCGTCGACCAGCGCGAGGTCGCAGCGGTCGGCGAGGTCGGCGAGGACATCCGCGCCGCCGCGCGGCGCGCGCACCTGGACGTTGCGGGCGCCCGAGCGCGCCAGCCGCGCGTAGATCGGCGCCAGGCGCCGGGCGTCGGGATCGCTGGCGTAGATCTGGCCGTGGCCGGCCATCATCCCCGCCAGCGCCAGGGTCTTGCCGCCGGCGCCGGCGCAGAGGTCGAGCGCCTGCATCCCCGGCGCGGCGCCGCTGAGCAGCGTCGCGAGTTGCGAGCCTTCGTCCTGGACTTCGACGAGGCCCTTGAGGTAGGCGGGCTCGGCGGAAAGCGCCGGGCCGCGGCCGTCGCCGCGCACGGCGATGCGCAGCCCGATCGGCGACAACGGCGCGGCGACCGCGCCGAGATGAGCGAGCGCCGCCAAGCCGCGATCGCGGTCCCCCTTCAGCGCGTTGACGCGCAGGTCGACCGGCGCGCGATGGGCGAGCGCCCTGCCCTCGTCGATCGCCGCCTCGCCGAACGTCTCGGCGAAAGCCGGCGCCAGCCACTCGGGAAAGTCGCCCTGCACATACGCCGGCGCGCCGGCGAGATCGCCGCTGCGCAGCCGCTCGCGCTCGGCTTCGCTCAGCGGCGCCGGCGCGTGGCCCTCGCCGCTGAACAGCGCCGCGATCTCCGCTTCGTCCAAGCCGCGCAATTGCTTCAGCGCGCCGAGGACTTCGGCGCGCGGGCTCGCTTCGCCGAGGATCCAGGCCGACGACGCCTTGCGGCGCAGCGCGTCGTAGACCAGGCCGGCGATCGCCGCGCGGTCGCCCGAGCCGGCGAAGCGCCGCGCCAGCCCCCAGTCCTTCAGCGCGTCGGCGGCGGGACGGCGGCGCGCCTCGACATCGGCGAGGACTTCGATCGCGGCGGCGACGCGGGCGGCGGGGGTCATGGGTCCGTTTACCGCGGGCGGCCGGACGAAGCAAAATTCCGCGCAATTACGGGTTGGGAAATGCGACGCCGCGCGCTAGGTTGCCCGCGTTCGCTTTGCCGGAGTTCCTTCATGCTGAGTCGGCGTCGGTTCGTCCTGGGCGTCGCGGCCGCGGCGCTGCCGCTTCACGCCGCACGCGCCAATGTTCCCGTCCCCTACGATTGGGACGCCTCGCCGCCGACCTCGAGCCGGGAGGCGTTCGTCGCGTGGATGGTCAAGAACCGCGGCGAGGACGCGAATTTCCTCGGCCAGCGCTACGACCGCTACCTCAAGCTGGTCGCCGGCAAGGACCTCTGGGACGCTTCGACGACGCGCGCCTATCTGATGACGCCGCGCGAGGAGTTCGTCACCCGCGACAACCTCGCGCGCGCCTACGAGGGCCACTTCCTCAACATCGGTTTCGGCGTGACGATCACCGGCCCGCACAGCGTCTGCCGCATGACCAACACGCTGGAGATCGCGCGCGGCGACAAGGTCTTGGAAATCGGCACCGGCTCCGGCTACCAGAGCGCCGTTCTGTCGAACCTGACGGCCAACGTCTTCTCGATCGAGATCATCCCGCCGCTCGCCCAACGCACCCGCGCGCTCTACGATTCGCTGATCGCGCGCGGCTATGCCGAATACGCGGCGATCACGACCAAGAACGCCGACGGCTACTACGGCTGGCCGGAAAAGGCGCCGTTCGACAAGATCATCGTCACCTGCGGCATCGACCACGTCCCGCCGCCGCTGCTGCAGCAGTTGAAGCCCGACGGAATCATGGTGATCCCGGTCGGCCCGCCCGGGGCGCAGCACGTGCTGAAGGTGATCAAGAAGGCCAATCCAGACGGCACGATCACCGCCGTGCGCAGCGACATCTACAACGGCCAGATTCAGCCCTTCGTGCCGTTCACCGGCGGACACCAGGGCGAAGCCGCGCGTTAGCCGATGGCGGCGCGCTGCGAAGATGAAGCCAAGGGACGGAGCGCCGCCGCCCGAGGTCGCTCCGCCGCGGCGAACGAAGCTCGACGCCAAGACGCAGGCGGAGACGGACAGGCGAGCCTTGGCTGGGACCCGCCCGCTCGCCATCGCGGCCTCAATCGGCGGGGAGGAGCGGCCGACGAGACTTCGGATTAGGGATGTATGCAAGAGGCGCCGTAATTCCGTAACTCCACAAAACCCCGTTTACTCCGGCGCCCCATAGCTCTGAAAAAGATCGGAGACGATCGTCGCCCGCAAAAATGCGCAATGCGAGTCTCGGTCGCGGTGATCGCCGCTCGCATGCAGAGCGTTCGCCTTGCAACCGCCGCCGCATAGGTACCGCACCGCGCACGCCTTGCACAACGCGTTGTTGTTGTCGACGTGCATATCGTGAACGAAGACCCGGTTTCTGTCGCACTCCATGATTTCCGGGATCGTGTCGACGAAGATGTTGCCCATCTTGAATTTTTCGTAATGAAACAAATGGCAAGGGTAAACGTCGCCGTTGTCGTCGACGCTGATATTGCTGCGGCCGGCGAAACATCCGGTTCTTTTCGAATTTTCGACGTGAGTTTTGCATTCTCGCTTGCCGTCGGCGTCGACGAGAGTCTTTTGGAAGTCGAAAAATTCCGCAGGCGTGATGAAATCGTCGGGCGCCGCCGCGCTGCGCGCGCGATCGGCGCGGCCCATCGGAAACATCGGGGTGTAGTTGAGCCTGATCTCTCGCGGCAGCCGTTGCTTGAGCAGGGCGGCCGATGGCAGGTTGCGCCTCGTCAGCGTCATTTTGACGTCGGCAATCACGCCGCCGTCGAGGAGCCAACGGATATTCGCAAGGACCTTTTCAAAATGTCCCCTACCTCGAGTCGCGCTGTGGGTCCGCTCGTCGCCGCCGTCGAGGCTGACGCGAATTTTGTCGATCGAATTTCGATAGAAGGAAAGGTCGTGCTTTCGCAGCAGAATGCCGTTGGTCAGCAGAAAATTTCTGAACCCGAGCGCCTTGCTCGCCGCGGCGACGGCCTCGAACCCCGGAAAAACCAGCGGTTCTCCGCCGGCGAAGGTGACGATGCAATCGCTGGCCGCGTAGGGCCTCAACTGCCGCAGCCAGCGAATGAAGTCATCCGCCCCGCGTCTCAGCGGGAGATAGGGGCTCGATTGCCGATAGCAGTAGGCGCAGCGGAGATTGCATTGATTGGTGAGATGCAAATGCAGGGCGGACACGTAGGCGTCGCCGCCATCGCCAACCCGTCCGGACGCCGCTTCACCTGAGGCGGCGGACTCGGCGAAAACGTCTTGCGCGACCGCGTCGCGATAAAACGCCGTGAGCAGGCCGACATCGGCCTGCACGCCGGCGCCGGCGAAGGCGCGTTGAATATCCTCGATGGAGCGACGCCCGTCGCAAAGCGACAACAACACGGACCCCGCCTGGTTGGTGACGAGCCAGGAGGGGACCGCTGAATTCATACAAAGGTAGAGCGAGCCTTTGACAAACACGTTGAGGTCGGGGACCGCGGGCAGAACGCACCCGCCGTCGCCGACATCGGCTGGGATGAGCATCGAGCGCTTTCCCGCTGCGTGTTCGTCGCCCTCAGCCGCCGCCGCTGCCGCTGCAATCCGTCCGATCGCCGCATTTGCATTGACACGCCACGTCGTAGGCCCCCGGTTCACGCTTGGGCTTGGCGACGATCAGGAACGAGCTGGGATCGGTCAGGTCGACCGAGGGATTGTCGTTCTTGAAATCCCGCAGAATGTCCTGATACTTTCGCTCGATATCCGCCTTGGCGACGAATTGGACCGTCGCATCGATCGGCGGCTCGAGGGTGACCTGGCCGCCCGGCAGGCGCGAAGCGGGCGGCAAGACGGACACGCTGTATTGGGTCGAAGCGACCGCCGCTCGCGCGGCCCCCACGGGCGCCGCGCCGGCGGCAAGCGCGGAGGCAAGGAATTCGCGTCTACGCATCGCAAATTCTCCTTTTTTGGCGACGCCCTGCCACAAATTCCAGGCGACGCCCAACAACACGCGCATTTGACGTAAATTACCGAAACGATCCTTGATCTAGGTCAAAAGGCGTTGGCATATCCGCGACGCAAAGGAGATCTAGCCCCCCTTGCGGAACACACCACGAACAGATAAGCATTGTTCGTGATTTGTTTACGCCTGACCGTGATTCTCGCGCCGTCGCGCGATCGAGCCGATTCGCGGGCGCCAAGCCGCGGGGGAGTCTGCCATGTTGACCAGAAAGCAAAGCGAACTGCTGCGCTTCATTCACGAGCGCCTCCAGGCCGAGGGGGTTCCGCCCTCCTTCGACGAAATGAAGGACGCGCTGGCGCTGCGCTCGAAATCGGGCATCCATCGCCTGATCATGGCGCTCGAGGAGCGCGGCTTCATCCGCCGCCTCGCCAACCGCGCGCGCGCCATCGAGGTGCTGCGCCTGCCGGAATCGGCGACGGTCGCGGCGCCGCGCGGCCAGAAATTCGCGCCGAGCGTCATCGCCGGCAATCTCGGGCGGGTGCGCCCGCGCGCCGGGCCCGAGGCGGAAGCGATCTCGGCGGCGATGATCCCGGTGATGGGCCGCATCGCCGCGGGAACGCCGATCGCCGCCATCCAGACCCGCGTCGACACCATCGCCATGCCGCCCGAGTTCCTCGGGGCCGGCGAGCATTTCGCCCTCGAAGTGCGCGGCGACTCGATGATCGAAGCGGGCATCATGGAGGCCGACACCGTCATCTTGCGCAAGCAGGACACCGCCGAGACCGGCGACATCGTGGTGGCGCTTATCGACGAAGAAGAGGCGACGCTGAAGCGTCTGCGCCGCCGCGGCGCCTCGATCGCATTGGAGGCGGCCAATCCGGCTTACGAGACCCGCATCTTCGGGCCAGACCGGGTGCGCATCCAGGGCAAGCTGGTGAGCTTGCTGCGGCGATATTAGGGCCGGCGAACGGCGCCGACGGTCGCGATCGCCCGCCCGCCATGGCCGGCCTTGCGACGGGGCTGTCGGGTCGAGGCGTTGCGAAAGGACCGGCGTCGAGAACGCCCCCCTTGTGCTACGGTATGCATACATTTCAAAAGCGCGGCGCCCCCTTCCCCCCTTGCGGGGGAAGGTGTCACGCGAAGCGTGACGGATGAGGGGTCACGCCGTAGGGCGTGCTTGTCAGTATAGCCGCGATCCATGGCAGTTTATGCAGTGCACGTCGGCAATCCGAGTCAGAACCGAAGCAGCGCGCCTTGCGGCGCGACCCCTCATCCGGCCGGCTCCGCCGGCCACCTTCCCCCGCAAGGGGGGAAGGGCGCGCCCGACCTTCGAGAAGAATGCCGATGGGGACGAGGCTGCCGACGAGAAGGAGGCCGGCCGGAAGCAGCGTTGAGGAGGCCACTCCTGACAGCTTCCGGGCCGGCCGACCCCGCGGACCCGGGAGATGCGGCGGACCCGAGCGCTCCGCAGGGCATTGCGCAGGGCCGAATTATGCCCCGCCAACATGACGGTACGCCGACGCGCGCGCCGATAGCAATGCTTACAACGCCGACGCGCGCGGAAACCGATTGTTTACCTAAACATTGATGGTTAAGCCGAAGTCCCCCCCTGCCGCGGCCGCTTCGACGCGACTCGCGCACAAGCGCGCCCGCCCCGCTGTGGACGCGCCGCCGCGCCGCCTTGCGGTCGCCGTCATCGCGCGTCACAGTCGGGCTTCGACAGAGTCGAGGTGATTCGTGGCCGGCGTTTCGGTTTTCAGCGACGATTTTTCCGTCGAGCGTTCGGAAGGCGAGCCGGCGTTCAACGTCGATCTCGACGGGTTCGAGGGGCCGCTCGACCTGCTGCTCGAACTCGCGCGGCGCCAGAAGGTCGACCTCGCGCGCATTTCGGTGCTGGCGCTGGCCGAGCAATATCTCGCGTTCATCGAGGCGGCGCGCCAGCTGCGCCTCGAGCTGGCGGCCGACTATCTCGTCATGGCGGCGTGGCTCGCCTATCTCAAGTCGCGCCTGCTGTTGCCGGCGCCGACCAAGGCCGAAGACGGCGAGGCGGCCGAACTCGCCGACGCGTTGGCGCAGCGCCTTCATCGCCTCGAACAGATCCGCAAGGCCGGCGCCGCGCTCCTCGGCCGGCCGCAGCTCGGACGCGACTTCTTCGCCCGCGGCGCGCCGGAAGGCGTTGCGACCTCGACCGCGATCGTCTACGAGGCGAGCCTCTACGAATTGTTGTCCGCCTACGCCGCGCAGACTCAGAAACACGCCCGCGCCAGCGTTCGCCTGCTGGCGCGCGTCGTCTGGTCGCTCGCGGAGGCGCGCGAGGCGCTGACGCGTCTGATGGGCGAGGCGAGCGACTGGACCGAACTCGACGGCTGGCTGCTCGCCTATGGCGTCGAGCCGACGATGCGGCGCACCGCGCGCGCGTCGTGCTTTTCGGCTTCGCTGGAAATGGTTCGCGAAGGCCGCATCCAAGTGCGGCAAGAAAAGGTCTTCGCGCCGCTGTGGGTGCGCGCCGTCCGCGGCGAGGGGCTGGCCGCCGGCGGCGACATCGGTTAGGACGAGAAAAAAGCTATGGGAACCGTCGCGCAATTGTTTGAAGCCGCCATCCCCCCGCGCGTCGCGCCGGAAGACCTGCGCGTCGCCGAGGCGCTGCTCTTCGCCGCCGCCGAACCGCTCGACGAGGCGTTCATCGCCGCGCGCCTGCCCGAGGGCGTCGACGTCGAGGCGCTGATGGCGGAGCTGCAACGCTGCTACGCCGGCCGCGGCGTCAATCTCGTGCGCGTCGCGGGCCGCTGGGCGTTCCGCACGGCGAGCGATCTCTCCTGGCTGCTGGCGCGCGAGGATCAGGAGACGCGCAAGCTGTCGCGCGCGGCGATCGAGACGCTCGCCATCGTCGCCTATCATCAGCCGGTGACGCGCGCCGACATCGAGGAAATCCGCGGCGTCGTCGTCTCCAAGGGCGCGCTCGACGTGTTGATGGAAGCCGGATGGGTGCGCATGCGCGGCCGCCGCAAGGCGCCGGGCCGCCCGATCACCTACGGCACCACCCCGGCGTTTCTCGTCCATTTCGGCCTCGACGCGATCGGCGATCTGCCGGGGCTCGACGAATTGCAGGGGGCCGGGCTGTTCGACGGCAAGCTGCCGCCCGGCTACGGCGTTCCCCAGCCCGACGACGAGGCCGCGCTGCGCCCCGACGAGGAGCCGCTCGACGGGCCGACGCCGCTCGAACAAGCCTGGGGCGCCATCGGGGAGCCGGACGAACCCTGACGGCGGGCGGCCCGAAGCGGCCACGAAAGCGCCGGAAACCGCAGCCACAAGTGAGGCCGAAGCCGTCGCGCGGGATCGGCGCGGGCTCGACGGGAGCATCCATGAACCGCCGCAACGCCCTGCTGGCGCTCGCCTTGGCCGCAACCATCGGCGAGGCGCGGGCCGACGCCCCCCTGCCCTTGGCTTCGCACCGCGCGGTCTACGAAATCACGCTCGCCGAGACCGCCTCCACGGGCATGCCCAATTCGCAGACGCCGGTCGCCGCCGCCGGGCTGATCGCCTACGAATTCACCGGCTCACCCTGCGAAGGCTACGCCTCGAACTTTCGCCAATCGACCGAACTGCAACGCTCCGAGGGCGACCCGATTTCCTCCGACATCCGCGCCCTCGCGTTCGAGGACGGCGACGCCAAAAGCCTGAAATTCCAGATCGACTCGCAAACCGCGGGCGACGTCAGCCCGGCCGTCGTCGGTTCGGCCAAGCGCGCCGACAGCGGCGAGATCGCCGTCGCGCTGAGCAAACCCTCCGCCGACACGCTGCGGCTCGGCGCCGACGTTCTCTTCCCCACCGAACACATCGAGCGCATCATCGCCCAGGCCAAGCAAGGCGGCGGCGTGATGCAGGCGCGCGTCTACGACGGCTCCGACACCGGCAAGAAAGTGTTCGCGACTTTCACCGTCATCGGCAAGCAGGCGAACGCGCCGACGCCCGAGACCGCCTTCGCCGACGCGCTCGGCAAGATCCGCCGCTGGCCGGTCACGGTGTCCTATTTCGACGAAGCGGCCAAGGACGCGCCGCCCGAATACATCCTCAGCTTCGATCTCTACGAGAACGGCGTTTCCGGCTCGCTGAAGCTCGACTACGGCTCGTTCGCGTTGGCCGCCAAGCTCAGCAAGCTCGAACTGTTGCCGACGCCGAGCTGCGCCAAGTAGTCAGCGCTTGCGCGGCGTGGGCGCGAAGGCGAGCCCGCGTTGGATCGCCCGCGCGCCGAATTTGTCGCGCAAGCCCGCGATCGCCGCTTCGCGCGCCTTCTCGCGGCGGCGGTCGCCCTCGATGAGGTCGGCTTCGTCGGCCTCCCCGGCCGGCGCGAGGTCGAACGCGCCGACGCCGATCAGCCGATAGGGCGCGCCCTCGGGCAGCGCGTCGAGCAGCGCCCGCGCGACGGCGAAGAGCCGCGGCGCCATTTGCGTCGGCGCCAGCCCCGCGCGGGCGCGGGTGCGCAGCGTGAAGTCGGGCGTGCGCCATTTCAGCCGCACGCCGCCCGCCGCGAGCCCGCTTTCGCGCAATCGCGCCGCCACCCGTTCGCACTGCGCGAGCAACACGCGCGTCAGCTCCGCCTTGTCGGCGACGTCGACTTCGAACGTCGTCTCGCTGGAGAGGCTCTTGGCCTCGCGCTCCGGCGTCACCCGGCGGTCGTCAATGCCGCGCGCCAGACGCCACAGCCGGCGCCCCTCTTCGCCCAGCCGCGCCGCCGCCGCGCCCTCGTCGAGCGCCTGCAGGTCGCCGATCGTCTTCAGGCCGAGACGCGCGAGACGCGCCTCGGCGACCTTGCCGACCCCCCACAGCCGGCCGACGCCCATCGGCGCCAGCAGCGCGATCGCCTCGCGGCGCGGCACGAGCGAAAAGCCGCGCGGCTTGTCGAGGTCGGAGGCGAGCTTGGCGAGGAACTTGCAATCGCTGAGGCCGACCGAGACGCTGACGCCGACTTCGCGCTCGACCTCGCGGGCGAAACGGGCCAGCGTCAGCGCCGCGCCGGCGCCGTTGGCGCCCTCGCAACCCGTCAGATCGAGAAAGGCCTCGTCGATCGACAGCGGCTCGACCAACGGCGTCAGCCGCAGCATCCGCTCGCGAATCTCGCGGCCGACCCGCGCGTACTTGACCATGTCCGGCTTGAGGACGACCGCGCGCGGACACAGCGCCAGCGCCCGCGCCGTCGGCATCGCCGAGCGAACGCCGAAAGTGCGCGCGACGTAGCAGCAGGTCGCCACGACGCCGCGCCGCCCGCCGCCGCCGACGATGACCGGCTGGTCGGCGAGCGCGGGATCGTCGCGCTTCTCGATCGAGGCGTAGAAGGCGTCGCAATCGACGTGGGCGATGGTCAGCCCGTCGGCGCGCCGCGCGTCGACCAGGCGCGGCGAGGCGCATCGCGGGCAGCGCGCGCGCGCTCCCGGCGCGGGCGCGAATTCGGCGAGGCAGTCGCGGCAAAAGCGCGCGCGCGCCGCCGCCTCGCCCGGCCTCAAGGATCGCCCCGCGGCGGCGTCCCGCCGAAGCTCTCGCGCGCCCGCGCGATCCGCGCCGGCTCCAGCCCCTCGCTGGCGGCGAAGGCGATCAGCAGGCGCTCGTCGGACGCGACGTAATCGAGGACGGCGGCGAGGAACCCCGGATCGGCGGCGGCCTGACGCAGATTGTCCGGCCCCAGACCGCTGAGGGCGAGAAAACGCTGGAGCCGCGCCGCATCGGCGGCGAGGAAGCCGAGCGCGGCGATCGCTACGGGTTCTCCGAAAAATTCATCGGTGGACAGCTCGGCGTTAACCTTCCGCGGCGCCATCCGGTTTTCCTTTCGTCAAGGTCTCCGGCTTACTATGCTCCGCGGGGCTCGCCGACGACCCGCGCGCCCGCAGCGTCGCCCTTCGCGGAACCCTTCATGCCGAAAACCGTGCTGATCGTAGAGGACAACGAGCTGAATATGAAGCTCTTCAACGACCTCGTCGAGACGCGGGGCTGCCGCATACTGCAGACCCGCAACGGCATGGAGGCGGTCGAATTGGCGCGCCGCCACCACCCCGACCTCATTCTGATGGATATCCAGTTGCCGGAAGTTTCCGGCCTGGAAGTGACGCAGTGGCTGAAGGACGACGAAGAGCTGCGCTCGATTCCGGTCATCGCGGTCACCGCCTTCGCGATGAAGGGCGACGAGGAAAAAATCCGCCAGGGCGGATGCGAGGCGTACCTCTCCAAACCGATCTCGGTGGTGAAGTTCTTCGAGACGATCGACCATTTCCTCGGAGCCAAGTAGCGATGACCGCGCGCGTTCTCGTCGTCGACGACATTCCCGCCAACCTCAAGCTGCTCGAGGCGCGCCTCAACGCCGAATATTTCGACGTGTTGACCGCCGCCAGCGGGCCGGAGGCGATCGCGCTCTGCGAGCAGGGACTGTGCGACATCGTCCTGCTCGACGTGATGATGCCGGACATGGACGGCTTCGAGGTTTGCCGCCGATTGAAGGGCCAGATCGCCACCGCTCATCTGCCGGTGGTGCTGGTCACCGCGCTCGACCAGCCGACGGACCGCGTGCGCGGCCTCGAAGCCGGCGCCGACGACTTCCTCACCAAACCGATCGACGAGGTCTCGCTGATCGCGCGGGTGCGTTCGCTGGCTCGGCTCAAGGTGGTGATCGACGAATTGCGCAATCGCGCCAACACCACCGTCGCGTTGGGCATGATCGCGCCGTTCGCCACGCCGAACGCCGACGACGGCAAGCGCGGCCGCGTGCTGATCGTCGACGATCGCGCCAGCTCCGCCGAGCGCCTGACCCAGGCGCTGACCCCCCATCACAACGTCTATGTCGAGCCGGACGCGCACGAGGCGCTGTTCAAGGCGGCCGAGGACAACATCGACCTCGTCGTCGTCAGCCTCGGCCTGAGCTCCTACGACGGGCTGCGGCTGTGCAGCCAAATCCGCTCGCTCGAGCGCACGCGCAACCTTCCGATCCTGGTCATCGCCGACCTCGAGGATCGTCAGCGGGTGTTGCGCGCGCTCGACATGGGCGTCAACGACTGCCTGGCGCGTCCGGTCGACCGCAACGAATTGCTGGCGCGGGTGCGCACGCAGTTGCGCCAGAAGCGCTACGCCGACTCGTTGCGCGAAAAGGTGCAGCAGTCGATCGAACTGGCCCTGTTCGATCCGCTGACCGGGCTCAACAATCGTCGCTTCATGGAAAATCATCTCGCCACGATGCTCGACAACGCGCGCGTCCGCCGCGCGCCGCTGACGCTGATGATCCTCGACATCGATCACTTCAAGCGGGTCAACGACACCTACGGCCACGATTGCGGCGACGAAGTGCTCAAGAGCTTCGCCGACCGCTTGCGCGGCATCATCCGCGGCGGCGACCTCTTATGCCGCCTGGGCGGCGAGGAGTTCGTCATCGTCATGCCCGGCGTCAACGTCCACGCCGCGGCGCGCATCGCCGAGCGCGCGCGTCTGGCGATCCAGCAGGAGCAATTCGTCATCGACAGATCGGGCCGGATGATCCCGGTCACGGTGTCGATCGGCCTGGCCGAACGCGACGCGGAAGGCGACGCCGGCTCGCTCTACCGGCGCGCCGACCGCGCGCTCTATCGCGCCAAGGAAGAGGGCCGCAACCGCGTCAGCGCCGACGCGGCGTAAGCGAATTGGGCGGCGCCTCAGCGCTCGGCGGTCATCAGCATCGTGTCCAGCGTGAAGCTCCCGTCGGCCTCGATCTCGAAATGGCGGACCACCTCGGCCCCGGCGCGCGCCTGCAGCGATCGGATCGCTTGCACGTGAACCTCCGGCGTGTTCATGCGCTTGATCCAGGCGGAGAACTCGAGCCGCACGCGGAAGCGCGAAAGCGCGCCTGGCCGCAATCCAGCCGCCGCCAGCATCGCCCGCCATTGCTCGATCGAATAGTTGCGGACGTGCGAGGGGTCGCGCAGCAATTCGAGCGTCTGCAGCCAGGTGTCGAGCAAGGGCGAACCGGGCGTCGCCGCATCCATGAAGACCGCGAGCCCGCCGGGCCTGAGCGCGCGCCGCGCCTCGCGCAAGCCGGCGGCCGCGTCGAGCCAGTGGTGAGCGCTGTAGCGGCTGGCGACGATGTCGAACGCCGCATCCGGACAGGGCAAACGCTCGACCGAACCCTCGCGCGCGTCGAGATTGCTCAAGCCCCGGCGCGCCGCTTCGGCGCGCACCGTCGCCGTCATGGCCTCGGAGAGATCGTAGGCCACGACCTCGCGCACGAGAGGGGCGAGCCGGAACGAGACGTGACCGCCGCCACAGCCGAGATCGAGCGCGCAGGCCTCAGGGCGCGAGCCGACAATCGCCGCGAGCCGTTCGAGGTCTTCGCCCTGCGCATGGACGGCGCTGGTGAGATAGGAATGCGCCCGCGGTCCAAATTGCTCGGCGACCAAGGAATCGTGGGAACGGTCTTGCATCGGGGTCTCCTCCGGGTGCGGCCTGGCCAGAATGGATCGCCGATTACACTGGTACAAGAGTGTTGTTTATCCTAGTACAATTGGCGCCATGACGACGATCGACGCGCGCCGCGCCCTCGGCGCCTTCTTGCGCGCCCACCGCGAGCGGCGCCCTCCCCCGGCTTCGGCGCTCGGACGGCGACGCACGCCCGGAATGCGGCGCGAGGAACTCGCTCAGGCCTGCGGCGTCAGCCTCACTTGGATCACTTGGTTGGAACAAGGACGCGATATTTCCGCCTCGCCGCGCGCCTTGGCGCGGCTCGCCGACGCGCTGCGGCTGACGCCCCCTGAGCGCGCCTACCTCTTCGAACTCGCCGGCAAGCGGGACCCTGCCGACCCCACGCCGAGCGGCGAGGATCTTCCCGACGCGGTGACGGCGCTGCCGAGCCGCCTGACGATCCCCGCCTATCTGCTCGACGGGGCCTGGACGGCTCGGGCGTGGAACCCGGCCGCGGCCGAATTGTTCGCCGGCTGGCTCGACGAAGCGCACGAGCGCAGCCTGTTGCGGTACATCTTTCTGTCGCGCGCGGCGCGCCGCCTCATCGCCGACTGGGACGACCGCGCACGCCGCGTCGTCGCCGAGTTCCGCGCCGATTTCAGCCGTCGCTTGCGCGATCCCGCGATGCAAGCGCTCGTCGAGGCCCTGAGCGCGCAGTCGCCCGACTTCGACCGTCTTTGGCGCGAGCAGGCGGTCCTCGGCCGCGAGGGCGGCGAACGCCGCTTCGCCAATCCGGCGCGCCGCTTCTATCAGAGCACGCTGATTCTGGCCTCGCATCCCGACGTCAAATTGGTCTGCTTGACCCCGCTCGAAGACTGACCCGGCGTCGGGTCAGGCCGTAGTTTGCGCCGGGAGCGACGCCGCCAACTCGGCGCGCCCCGCCGCGACGTCGAACGGCTGCGGGCCAGCGGCGACGCGCGCGAGGGCGGCCTCGGCGCGACGAAGCGCAGCGCCGGCGAGCTCGGGCGCGCTTTCCGCGACCGCGCGCGCTTCGCCAAGATCGCCGTTGCAGTGCAGAGCGATGTCGAGGCCGGCGGCGAACGCCGCGCGCGCGCGCCCCGCCAACGGGCCGCTCAGCGCCTTCATCGACAGGTCGTCGCTCAGGATCAGGCCGTCGAAGCCGATCGCGCCGCGGATGATCTCGCGAACGACGATCGGCGAGGTCGTCGCGGGGAACTCGGGATCGATCGCGCTGAAGACCACATGCGCGGTCATCGCCATCGGCGCGTCGCGGAGCGCCGCGAAGGGGACGAAATCGCGGCCTGCGAGTTCGCTCCGGCTCGCCGCGACCACCGGCAATTCGAGATGGCTGTCGGCCCGCGCCCGTCCGTGCCCGGGGATGTGCTTGACGACGGGCAGGACGCCGCCGGCGATCAGCCCGTCGCAGACGGCGCGGCCCAACGTCGCCACGCGCTCGGGCGCGCGGGAAAACGCGCGCTCGCCGATCACCGCGTGCGCGCCCGGGTCGCCGACGTCGAGCACCGGCGCGCAATCGACGGCGACCCCCACTTCGCCGAGATCATGGGCGATGAGCCGCGCGGCGAGCCAGGCGGCGCGCGCCGGTTCGCTCGCTCCCTCGAACCGGGCGGCGGCGGGATAGGCCGGCCAGAGCGGCGGGCCCAGGCGCTGCACGCGCCCGCCCTCCTGGTCGATCAGCGCCGGCGCGTCGGCGCGCCCGAGACAATCGCGGAACGATTGGATCAGCGCGCGCAATTGCTCGCGATCGACGACGTTGCGCTTGAACAAGATCAGGCCCCACGGCCGCGCGTCGCGAAGAAACGCGCGCTCCTCGGGCGTCAGCGTCGCCCCCGCGCAGCCGCAGACGAAGGCGAGCGTCATGCAACCGCCTCCGGCGCGCCGCGCGCGGTCAATTCTTGGCGATGAAGCAATCGCCGCCGCTCGCCCTCACCTTGGCGCAGAGCGAAGCGGCGTCTTCCCGGGAAAGGCCGTCGGCGCGCACGCGATAGATCGTGTCGCCCTTGACTTCCGCCTCGCGAACCGCGAGGTCCGCGTCGCCGAGCGCCGCCGCATACTTGCCCTTCAGACGAGCGATCACGTTCTGCGCGTCGGCCTGGGAGCGCGGCGCGGCGAATTGCACCGCCCAACCTCCGCCGGCCGCGGCCGGTTCGCTCGCGGCGGCGTCGGCGGGCGCCGCAAGCGCGTCGGCGACGGCGGGCGCGGCCTTGGCGGGCGGCGTCTTGGCGGCCTTCGTCGCGGCGGCCGGCGCGGCGAGCTGCAACGGCGCGGTCGGCGTCGCGTCCGCCGCGGCGGCGGGAGCGGCGTCGGTCCTGGCGATCAACCGCGCCGAGGACTTCGGCGACAGCTTGGTCGGCAAATCGAGTTTCGGCGTGGCGGGTTCGCCCGCGGCGGCCGCCGGCGCCGCGGTCGCCCCCACCGGCGCCGTGTCGACCGCGCGAGCCGCCCCTAGGGCCGCCAGCGCCGGCGGCGGCGGCGGAGCGGAATCGACGGAAATCAGCGTTCCGTCCGGACGCACCGAAACCGTCTTGACCGGGTTGGCGTCGGGGAACAGCGGGGCGACCGTCGTGGACGGGCCGGCCGGCGCGACGATCGGCGTTTGCACGGCCGCCGCCACCGGCGAGCCTGCGGCCACGGCGAGCGGCTTTTCTTCGGTGACGACGATCTTGACCGGCGCCCCGGTCGCCGAATCCTTCATCAGCAACCCCGCGGAATCGCCGCCCGACCGCGCCGCCGCGTCGCTCGGCGGCTGGATCTTGCTCGGCCCCTCCGCCGCCGCGATGAACGGCGGCCTCTTGTTCGCGCTTGGCGCGCCCATCTTCAGGGTCGCCGCCCCGGCCAACAGCGCCAGACCGATCGCCGCCAGACCCGCCGTCGCGAAATACCAGGAGCGCGGGCGGCGCGTTCGCGGCCGATCCTCCTCGAACGCCGCCGATGGCGCGGCGTCGCGCGCGGCGGCGAAATCGAAATCGTCGAGGGCGCGCGACGGCGCCCGCGCGGCGGCGAACCGGGCTGGTCCCGGCGCCGATCCGAAGCGGCCGGCGACAGCGCCGCCGGTCGGAAAAACGCTCGCCGCCTTCGGCATGCGCGCCGGAGGGGGCGCCAGCGGGTCGCCCGCGACGCCGTCCCGGCTGATCATCGTCACCAGCCGCGTCAGTTCGGCGAGCGGATCGTCGGCGCCGCTCGGCGCCGCGCCCGCGGACCGCAGGCGTCTCTCGAACTCGTCGAGATTGATTTCAGGGACTTTTCCGGCGCTCGAGACGCTCATGACCAACCTCGCTGGAGGCCGCCGCCCCGCCCCCGCCGGCGACCGGCTCGAGACGTCTTCGGCGACTTCCTCTCCCTCTCCCTCGCCCTGGCCGCGGCTTGGCCCTATTCGGCCCCGCTAGCGCATTTCTTCGGGCGCGCTGACGCCTAGGATCGACAGCGCCGACGCCAGAACCACAGCCAGCGCCGTCACCAATCCTAAGCGAGAATGCGCTAAATTTTCGCATTCTTTGTTGAGATATCGTAAATTCGGCGAATCTATGCCGCGGTTCCATTGGGCGTGGAACAGCGTCGCCAGGTCGTGGGCGTAGAACGCGACGCGATGCGGTTCGTGCGCCTCGGCCGCCTGGGCGACGATGCGGGGATAATTGGCCAGCGCCCGCATCATGGCGCGTTCGCCTTCGTCGATCAGCAGCGAAAACTCCGCGCCCGCGAGGGCCGCCGGCGCGAGATCGAATTGCGGGAACGCGGCGCGCGCCTGGCGCAGCACGCTGTGGGCGCGCGCATGGGCGTATTGCACGTAGAACACCGGATTGTCCTGGCTCTGTTCGATCACCTTGGCGAGGTCGAAGTCGAGCGGCGCGTCGTTCTTGCGCATCAGCATGATGAAGCGCACCGCGTCGGCGCCGACCTCGTCCACGACTTCGCGAAGCGTCACGAAGTCCCCGGAACGCTTCGACATTTTCACCGGCTCTCCGGCGCGCATCAGCCGCACGAGCTGGCACAGCCGGACGTCGAGCTTGGCCTCGCCGGCGGAGAGCGCCGCCACCGCCGCCTGCATCCGCTTGACGTAGCCGCCGTGATCGGCGCCCCACACGTCGACCAGGCTCAGGAAGCCGCGATCGATCTTGCTCTTGTGATAGGCGATGTCGCTGGCGAAATAGGTGTAGCCGCCGTCCGACTTGATCAGCGGCCGATCGACGTCGTCGCCGAATTCGGCGGTGCGGAACAGGGTCTGCTCGCGATCCTCCCAATCTTCCGACGGCTGGCCCTTGGGCGGCGGCAGGCGGCCTTCGTAGACGACGCCGCGTCGGCGCAGGTCTTCGATCGTCTCGCGCACGCGATCGACGCCGCCGTCGGCGCCGGTCAGCGCCCGCTCGGAGGAGAACACGTCGTGTTCGATGGCGAGGGCGGCGAGATCGTCCTTGATCGTCGCCATCATCGCGGCGATGGCGCGCGCGCGCACCGGCGCCAGCCACTTCGCCTCCGGTTCGTCCAGCAGCGAACGCCCGAATTCGCGCGCCAGCGCTTCGCCGACCGGCTTGAGGTAGTCGCCGGGATAGAGCCCTTCGGGGATCGCGGCGATCGTCTCGCCCAGCGCCTCGCGATAGCGCAGGTAGGCCGAGCGCGCCAACGCGTCGACCTGCGCGCCGGCGTCGTTGACGTAATATTCGCGCGCAACCTTGCGGCCGGCGAAGCTCAACAGGTTCGCCAGCGCGTCGCCGAACGCCGCGCCGCGGGCGTGGCCGACGTGCATCGGGCCGGTCGGATTGGCGCTGACGTATTCGACGTTGACCGCGCCCTCGGCGGCGCTCCGTATGCGGCCATAGTCGGCGCCTTTGCGGAGAACAGACCTCAATACGCCGTCGTAAACGGCTGGCTGCAAACGAATATTGATGAACCCTGGACCGGCCACCTCCGCCTTTTCGACGTCCGGCGCCGCGGCGAGCGCGGCGGCGAATTCGACCGCCAGCGCGCGCGGATTGGCGCCCGCCGCCTTGGCTTCGCGGGCGTAGACCATCGCCGCGTTGGTGGAGAGATCGCCATGCGCGGCTTCGCGCGGCGGCTCGACGACGAAGCGCGCGAGGTCGAGCCCCTCGGGCAGCCCTCCGGCCGCGATCCTGGCCTCCAGCAGCGCGGCGACGCGCGCGTGGAAATCGTCGAAAATATTCATGAATTCCGCCTGAAAGGTCGAGCGGCGGCTTTATCGCAAGTCCGCCGCGGGGTCAAAAAGGCGGCGATATTCGTTCAAGGCGAAGCGGTCGGTCATCCCCGCGATATAGTCGGCGACCGCTCGCGCGCGTCCCCCATCGCCCTCGTCCGCCTTGGCCGCCCAGTCGGCGGGCATCGCCGTGGGATCGTCGACATAAGCCCGGAACAACCGGCGCACGATCGCGTCGGCCTTCTCGCGCACCCTCTTGACCTCGGGATGGCGATACATGTGGGCGAACAGAAACGCCTTGAGGTCGCGATCGGCCAGGCGCAGCGCGGGGGAAAGGCCGACCAGCGCTCTTCCGGCGCGGCGAACGTCCTCGAAGCTGGCGACGCCGGACGCGGCGATGCGCGCGCGGCTTTCCGCGATCGCGTCCTCGACGAAGCCGGTGATGATCCGCCGCACGAGTTCATGAATGACGCGCCCGCGCTCCAGGCCGGGGCGCCGCGCGGCGATTTCGTCGAGCAGCCCCGCGACGAACGGGACCGCGCGGATCGCGTCGAGGTCGAACAGGCCGGCGCGCAGCCCGTCGTCGACGTCGTGGGCGTCATAGGCGATGTCGTCGGCGATCGCCGCCGCCTGCGCCTCGAGCGAGGCGAACAGCGCGAGATCGAGGCCGCGGCGGCGGTCGTAGGCGAGGATCGCCTCCGGCAGGCCGCGCTCGCGGACGGCCTCGAGCGGGCGCCCCTCGGCGTCGAGCAGCGGGCCGTTGTGCTTGACCAGGCCCTCGAGCGTCTCCTGGGTCAGATTGAGGCCGTCGAAATCGGCGTAGCGGCGCTCCAGCTCGGTGACGATGCGCAGGGCCTGGCTGTTGTGGTCGAAACCGCCGTGGGCCGCCATGCAGGCGTCGAGGGCCTCTTCGCCGGTATGGCCGAACGGCGTGTGGCCGAGATCGTGGCCGAGCGCCACCGCCTCGGCGAGTTCCTGGTCGAGCCCGAGCGCCTTGGCGAGCGCGCGCGCCAGCTGCGCGACTTCGATCGTATGGGTCAGGCGGGTGCGAAAGTGATCGCCCTCGTGGTCGACGAACACCTGCGTCTTGTGGGCGAGGCGGCGAAAGGCGGTCGAATGGATGATGCGGTCGCGGTCGCGCTGGAAATCGCTGCGGGTCGGCGAAGGCGGTTCGGGATAAAGGCGCCCGCGCGAGCGGGCGGCGTCGGCGGCGTAAGGCGCGCGCGCCGCGAATGCCTCGCCGTTCATGGTCGCCTCCGCATTGCGCTTCGCGCCGCAACCCTTATGTTCATGCATATCGCATCGCCGATGGCGGCGAAACCCGGGATGGACCGATGAGCGACAACGCTGAAGCCGCCGGCGCGCCGGCGCCCCTTTCGATCAGCGCCAGCGCGGCGCGCCGCTTGAACCACGTTCTCGCCGGAGAGCCGAGCGCGGCGCTGCGCATTTCCGTCAAGGGCGGCGGCTGCTCGGGCTTCCAATACGCCTTCGACATCGAACGAAACCGCGCCGCGGACGATCTCGTGGTGACGCGCGACGGCGCGAGCGTGGTGGTCGATCCGGTTTCCCTGGAGATGATGCGGGGCGCCGAGCTCGACTTCGTCGACGACCTGATGGGCCAAGCCTTCAAGGTCAAGAACCCCAACGCCGTCTCGTCGTGCGGCTGCGGCGTGAGCTTCGCGCTTTAGCGGGCGCTTGCGCGCGGGCGATCTCCCGCGCAATCCTGCCGCGGGGAGGGTCGCCATCCATGAGCGTTTCCTTGACCGGCGGCTGCGCTTGCGGCGCCTTGCGATACCGGCTCGCCTCGCGGCCGATGTTCGTTCATTGTTGCCATTGCAAGGACTGCCAGCGCCAGACCGGCGGGGCTTTCGTTCTCAACGCGCTGATCGAAACGGCGCGGCTCGAGAAGCTGGCGGGAGAGACGCGGGGCGTCCTCGTCCCCACCGACAGCGGCCGCCCGCACGAGATTCATCGCTGTCCGCTCTGCCAGACCGCGGCATGGAGCTGCTACGGCGGCCATTCCGCGCTTTGCTTCGTGCGCGTCGGCGCGCTCGACGATCCCAGCGCGCTGCCGCCCGACGTGCACATCTACGTGCGCTCGAAACTGCCGTGGATCGCGCTGCCGCCGAACGTTCCGGCTTTCCCCGCCTATTACGATGCGAAACAGCTCTGGCCGCCGGAGAGTCTCGCCAGGCGAAAGGCGCTGTTCGGTTAGCGCGGGCGCGAAGTCGACGATCGGCGAAAACTCTCCCGCGCCCACGTCGTAACGAGGGGGCGGGCCGCCAATCTCTGCAGCCGCTTCCGCCCGCTCCGTTGCGTTCATTTTTCCAATCTGCTAATTTTTTCACGCGATAAAATAGGGAGGGAACCTTATGACAGCGTTCAATGCCGTGCGATTCCGAGTAAAACCAGGACGTGAACAGGACTTTCTCGACGCCCAAAAGAAAATGGCGGGCGACTGGCCTGGCCTCAGGCATGTCAACATCATCAAAACCGCCGAACGCAGCTACTGCATCATCGCTGAATGGAACGACATGAACGCGTTGGCCAAGGCGCGCCCGAACATGATCGCCACGCTCGACTCCGTCCGGGA
Source organism: Roseiarcus sp. (assembly GCA_050015575.1). Taxonomy (GTDB): domain Bacteria; phylum Pseudomonadota; class Alphaproteobacteria; order Rhizobiales; family Beijerinckiaceae; genus Roseiarcus. Next base: position 54,367 of record JBEKBD010000002.1, read on the forward strand.
TACGCTCGAAGACTTGGGCGGCGGGCTGGGAGTCACCGACCCCGTTTCAGGTCCGGTGGTGTTGCAAGTCAAATAGCCGAAGGCGCTGCGATCCAATCCATCCGAGCGGGCCCGCAACTCCGGATAAGACGGGGCGGCGCCGAGGTCGCCTCGAAACCCGTTCAAATGGTCGGAACGCAGACCCTGGAGGACGAAGTGGTTCGGCTGGCGCGCAGCGAGGTCGGCGCGCGCGCGAGCCCCGTAGTCGCTCCGAATCCTCACCCCTCGAAGCGATTGTTCCTCGGGAAGCCCTTGGGCGGCAGCCGGCCGGCCTCGGCGCGGTTGCCGATCCACGGCTTCAGTTCGGCCCTGCCGATGGTGAAAGTCCGCCCCGCCGAATCGCGCCAGGTCATGCCGTCGCGCAGCGCGAAGACGCGCGCGTCGGATAGGCCGCCCTCCTTGTAGCGCTGCAGGCGCACGCCCTTGCCGCGCGCCATCTGCGGCAGCTGCGCCAGCGGAAACGCCAGCAGCTTGCGGTTCTCGCCGATCACGGCGACGCAGTCGCCGGACGCGGGCGTCGCCAGCCGCGCGCGCGCCGGCGGGTCGACGTTGAGGACCGCCCTGCCCTTGCGGGTCGACGACAGCATTTCGTCCTGCCCGACCACGAAGCCGCGCCCGTTCGTCGTCGCGACGAGCATCATTTCTCCGGGCTCGTAGAGCCACGCCGCGACGATGTCGGCGCCTTCGTCGATGTCGGCCATCAGGCGGATCGGCTCGCCCGCGCCGCGCCCGCCCGGCAGCTTCGCCGCGTCCAGAGTGAAGACCTTGCCGTCGCCGGCCAGCACCAGAATCTTCGACGTGGTCTCGGCGAAGAACGAAGTCTTCAGGGCGTCGTCGCCCTTGAAGGCGACGGCGGAGAGGTCGGCGACGTGACCCTTGAGCGCGCGAATCCAGCCCATCTGCGAGACGACGATCGTCACCGGCTCGCGCTCGATCATCGCCTCGGCGAGATCGACGACGACGTCGGGCGGCGCCTCGAACGAGGTGCGCCGCTTGCCGAGCGGCGTCTCAGGGCCGTACTTCTTCTTGGTGTCGCCGATTTCGGTGGCGATCGCCTGCCACTGCTTCTTTTCGCTGGCGATCAGCGCCTCGATCGCGCGCTTTTCGCTCGCGAGCTCCTTCTGCTCCTTGCGCAGCGCCATTTCCTCGAGCCGGCGCAGCGCCCTGAGCCGCGTGTCGAGGATGTAGTTGGCCTGCGTCTCGGAGAGCGAAAAGCGCGCCATCAGCGCCGCCTTGGGCTCGTCGTCCTCGCGGATGATGCGAATCGCCTCGTCGAGATTGAGGAAGACGACGATCATCCCCGCCAACAATTCGAGCCGGCGCTCGATCGCGGCGAGGCGATGCGCCGAGCGGCGCAGCAGCACCGCGCGGCGATGGTCGAGCCATTGGCGCAGCGCCTCGGCGAGGCCGATCACCCGCGGCGTCACGCCGTCGACCAGCACATTGATGTTGACCGGGACGCGCGCCTCCAGTTCGCTCAGCTTGAACAGCTGCTCCATCAGCATCGCCGGATCGACGGCGCGGCTGCGCGGCTCCAGCACGATGCGCACGTCCTCGGCCGATTCGTCGCGCACGTCGCCGAGCAGCGGCGCCTTGCGCTCGCTGACGAGACCGGCGAGCGCTTCGATCAGCCGCGACTTCTGCACTCCGTAGGGAATCTCGGTGACGACGACGACCCAGCCGCCGCGCCCGGCCTCCTCTTTCGCCCAGCGCGCGCGCAGGCGGAACGAGCCGCGCCCGGTGCGATAGGTCTCGGCGATCGCTTCCGGGTCGTCGACGACGACGCCGCCGGTGGGAAAATCCGGCCCCGGCGCGAACTCGAGCAGCGCCTCGGAATTGGCCTTGGGATGGGCGATGAGATGCAGCGCGGCGTCGCACAGTTCGGCGACGTTGTGCGGCGGGATCGAGGTCGCCATGCCGACCGCGATGCCCTGCGCGCCGTTGGCGAGCAAATTGGGGATCGCCGCGGGAAGGACGACCGGCTCCTTGGTCTCGCCGGAGTAATTGTCGCGCCAGTCGACCGCCTCTTCGTCGACGCCCTCCAGGATGAGGCGCGCGACGTCGGTCATGCGCGCTTCGGTGTAACGATAGGCGGCGGCGCCGTCGCCGTCGATGTTGCCGAAATTGCCCTGGCCGTCGACCAAGGGATAGCGCGAGGAGAAATCCTGGGCGAGGCGCACCAGCGCCTCGTAGATCGCCTGGTCGCCGTGGGGATGGAACGAGCCCATCACGTCGCCGACGATCTTGGCGCATTTCTTGAACGCCGTGCCGGGGTCGAGCTTGAGAATGTGCATGCCGTAGAGGATGCGCCGATGCACCGGCTTCAGCCCGTCGCGCGCGTCGGGCAGCGCCCGGTGCATGATGGTGGAGAGCGCATAGGCGAGATAGCGCTCCTCGAGCGCCTCGCGCAGCGGCACGTCGATCGGCGCCGAGGGCGGCGGCGGGGGAGGAGGAGCGGCTTTGGCCATGGCCGCAGGGGTTAGCCGCTAGGGCGAGTCGCGGCAAGGGCGGAGGCGCGGCAGGCGTCTCCGTTGGAGGCGCAAGCCAACGACGCCGCGACTCGCCTCAGTGGCGTCCTGCGTGAACCGAGTAAGGCGGCGGGCCGCCGCCGGACCGGCTGACGTGAGCGAAATGCGTCCCCATGCCGCCGAACCCCCGCCCGATCACGCCGTGGAAGTGGTGGAAGCCGCCCCCATGTCCGTAGCCGTACGGATATCCGTAGGCGTAGCCGCCGTAATACGGCCCGCAATCGTCGTTGTACGGATCGCAACCATCGGCGTAGTCGTACGCGTTGGCGTTGGCGTTGGCGATGCCGAGGCCGATGATGCCGAGCGCCGCAACCGCGAACGCCGCGCCGGGGCCCCATCCATAGCCGCGATGACCCCAGTGACGGTGAAGCCAAGCGGCGGGCGTGACGAGACCATGCGCCCCCGCCGTCGCCGCTACGGTCATCGGGCTCGAGGCGGGAAGCGCGGCTGCGCCCGTTGGCGCGATGAGCGCGAGCGACGCGGCGAGAGCCAAAGCCTGCATCGAAGGACGAAGAACGTCGTAGGTCATGACGCATTCCTCCGCTTTTGGCGGCGGCCCGCTGTGCGGCGCGCTGCCGTCTTCATGCGTCAGTTAATATCGCTTTCTCGCCGGCGCATGCCCCAATTGCGATCAATTTCGCGTGTGCGCGACGCGTCGCCGCGGACAGTTCGCAAGCCGCCAAGCGCCGGAAGGGGCGACGCGCGCCGCTACTCCGCCTCCGGCCCCCTCTCCCCCATCTTATAGGTGACGACGACCCGGCCGCTCACGGCGTCGCGCACGCAATTGAAGAACCGGCCGCGCGCCGCGGCGCGGCGCCAGCGCTCGGCGTGGCGGCGGCTCAGGGCGAAAAGAACCGATGGCGCACCTTGTCGCCGACCTTCACGCCGATCCGCGCGGCGGCGCCGCCGTTCAGTTCGAGCACCGCGGCGCAAGGGCCGCCGGAGGGGATGAGCGCCTCCGACAGCGGCTCGGCGTCCGCGGCGATGCGCGTCACCGACCCGTTGCGCGCGATGAAGATCATGTCGAGCGGGATATAGGTGTTCTTCATCCAGAAGGAGACCGGCGCCTCGCGGTCGAATTCGAACAACATGCCGCGGTCGGCCGGTAGGTAGCGGCGACGCATCAGGCCGGTCTCGCGCGCCGCCTCATTGGCGGCGACCTCGACCTGGAACGGGTGAACGCCGCTCGCCGTGACGATGGAAAGGGAGTCGAACTCGTCGGCGCGGGCGCTGTTCGCCGCCAACCAGCCGAGCGCCAGCGCCGCCAGCGCGATCGCCCACGCGCGCCCCCGCGCCGCTCGCGCGCCGGCGACGCCCGCTCCTTCGCTCAACCGCCGCGCGCGCCGATCGCCTGCCAAGCTTGGGCCCCCTCGCGGAGCGCGCTCCGCCTCAATGCGCGGGCGGAACCCTCGCGCCTTCCAGCGGGCGCACCTCGGCGGCCAGCAGGCCCTTGGGTCCGGGGCCGAAGCGCGCCAGCATCGTGTCGCCCGGCTGAGGATCGGCGAAGCCGTAGCGCCGCAACGTCTCCATGTGGACGAAAATGTCTTCTGTGCCCTCGCCGCGCGTCAGGAAGCCGAAACCGCGCGCCCGATTGAACCACTTGACGATGACGATTTCGAACCCGCCGACCGACGAAGCCTGCGCGCGCGTGCGCGCCGGCGGCAACGGCGCCGGCGGCGCCCCCTCGCCCGGCGTGACCGAAAGCACGCGAAAAACCTGCAATCCGCGCTCGCGCCGCTGCGCCTCGGCGACCACGCGCGCGCCCTCGTAGATCGTCTGGAAGCCGTCGCGCCGCAGCACCGTCACGTGAATGAGGACATCCGCCTCGCCGTTGTCGGGGACGACGAAGCCATAGCCCTTGGAAATATCGAACCACTTCACCCGCCCGGCGATCTCGACCAGGCCGGCCGGGCGCTCGTCGGCGACCGTCGCGGCCTCGCCGGGGAACGTCGGCGCACTCTTCTGAAGGTCATCGCTCACTGTGGCCCCCGACAACGCCCGCGCCGATGCGATCGCCGCGATCGAGGAACGCCTGCACGACACGAAAAGGGGGCGGTCCGCCAAGCCCCGCTTCAGCCGCGACGAACGGTCGCACAAGTGATTCCCTCTGGCGAGGATATCAAAACTGCGCAGCCGGCCTAGCGAAATCGCATCGCCGATTATAATCATTGTGGATAGGTGTTTTGCCGCCCGCCGGATCGCGCCGGCCGGCGCGCGGCGCATCCCGAGCGCGGCGGACGGCGCGGAGCGCCGAGCGAAGGCTCTCTATTCGCCTTCGTCTTCCGGCTCGGGCGGCGGCGCCATGCCTTCCAGCCCGCGCAGCAAGTCTTCTTCGGTCATGCGGTCGAACGTCGCCTCGGCGCCGAGTTCGGCCTCGGCGGGCGCATGGATCATCGGCGGCGCGGCTTCGGCCTCCGGCTCGTCGACCTCGACGTGCTTTTGCAGCGCGTGAATGACGTCTTCCCGCAGATCCTCGGGCGCCAGTTTCGCATCGGCGATTTCGCGCAACGCCACCACCGGATTCTTGTCGTTGTCGCGCGCGACGTAGATCTGGGCGCCCGACGAGATCGCGCGCGCGCGATGGCTCGCCATCAAAACGAGGTCGAAACGGTTGTCGACCTTGTCGATGCAGTCTTCAACGGTGACGCGCGCCATGGCTGCTCCTCGGGCCGAAACGAGATTGTCAGGGGTTCGCGCCTCCTACACCGCGCGGCGCGCCAAAGCAAGCCTTTGGGGAAGCTCGAAACGGCGGGCCCTCGCGGGCGCCGCGCCCTCAGAATTCGTCGAAGTGGGCCGAGAACGGCATGCCCAGATTGACGTAGGACGAGGGGGTCGTGTCGGTGACGTAGCGATTTCCGGTTCCCACCCCGCCGGTCGGGCCGGCGTCGAGATAGGAGCGCTGTCGGGCGTGAACGACGATGTCGCCGGCGCGGACCCAGTGATGATGCGCAGGACGAACGGGCGCGGGCGCGTCGGGCGCGGCCATCGCAGGCGCGGCGATCGCCGCGGCCAACGCCGTCGCCGCCGCGATGTTCAGGAAACGAGCCATCGATGTTCTCCTTTGCCTGCGTCGCCGCGCAGCCCTTCGATTCCGCCGACCCCGACGACCGGCGTCGCGCCGACGCGGGACGCGCGAACCGGCGTCCTACGCGCCTTGCTACGCTATCCGACTCGATCGCCGAACGCCAGCCTTGTTTCGCGCCAGCCAACCCGTATTTGCCATGCGCGTTGCGCGCGCGTCGTTATTCCCGGGCGGCGTCGACGGCCGCCCCGCGCCGCCGCCGCAGTCTCGCCAACGTCTCGGCGAACGCCGCGTCGAATCGCGCCGCGTCGGCCTCGCGCGAGGCCCAGCCGAGGCTGAGGCGGATCGCCCCGGCGGCCAGCCCCGGCTCGACGCCCATCGCGTCGAGCACGTGCGAGCGCGCGACCTTCCCCGACGAGCAGGCGGCGCCGGCGGACACCGCGACGCCGGCGAGATCGAGCGCGATGACCAGCGTCGCCGCGGCGAGGCCGGGAACGGCGAAGCACAGGGTGTTGCTCAGCCGCGGCGCCGCCTCGCCGAAGATGGCGGCGTCGCTCGCGCGCTCGCGCACGCGCGCGGCGATATGATCGCGCAAATCGGCGAGCCGCGCGCTCTCGCTCGCCGCTTCCCCCGCCGCGACCCGCGCCGCCGCGCCGAACCCGGCGATGGCGGCGACGTTCTCGGTGCCGGCGCGCGCGCCGCGCTCCTGCCCGCCCCCGCGCAGCAGCGGCGCGCCGATCGTCAGGTCGGAGCGCGCGGCGACGAGCGCGCCGGCGCCCTTCGGGCCGCCCAGCTTGTGGGCGGAGAGGAAGAGAAAATCCGCGCCGAGCGCCGCGACGTCGAGGCTCGCGCGTCCCGCCAGTTGGACGGCGTCGCAGACCACGAGGCCGCCCGCGTCGTGCGTCAACGCCGCCGCTTCGGCGACCGGCTGAATCACGCCGGTTTCGTTGTTGGCGCCCTGCAGCGCGAGCAACGCCGGGCGCCCGTCGCCCGCCGCGAGCAGCGCCGCCAGCGCGGCCAGATCGATCCGTCCGTCGCCGCCGAGCGGCGCGATCGCGACGCGGTCGGGCGCGAAGCGATGGCCCTGGAGCACGCAGGGGTGCTCGCCCGCGCCGACGATCAGACGCGCCAGAGGGGCTTTGAGCCCCGGCGCGTCGATCGCCGGGGTGAGCGCGAGATTGGCCGCCTCCGTGCCGCCGGAGGTGAAGACGACGCAGCGCGGCGCGACGCCGGCGAGTTCCGCCACGGCCCGCCGCGCCTCCTCGACGATTCTCCGCGCGGCGCGCCCCTCGGCGTGGATCGACGAAGGGTTGCCGAGGCAGTCGATCGCCGCCAGCATCGCCTCGCGCGCCTCCGGGCGCAGCGGCGCGGTCGCGTTGTAGTCGAGATAGGCGCGTGAAGGGTCGTTAGACGCCATGCGTCGTCGAATCCATGGATCGTTAGCCGCAACGGCGAAAAGGGCGCGCTCCGGGCGCCGCCGAAATGCGTTTTATCCTTGCATTCCATAGGGCGAGACGTGATATGAGCCCCATTCCGCGCCCTGCCCGAGCGTTTTGACACATACGCGCGCGCCAAGCCCGCCGCAAGGTTCGCTCGACCTCGCGCCTCCGCTTCGCCGGGCGCCCGCGTGGGCGTCGAGCAGGCGCTTCGCCGAGCGAGGCGCGGAACGAGCAGCTGTGGAGTGGCGATGCCCGAAGTGTTCTTCAATGGCCCGGCCGGTCGGCTCGAAGGGCGCTTTCATCCGGCCAAGCAGCGCGGCGCGCCGATCGCGGTGGTGCTCCATCCGCATCCGCAGTTCGGCGGCACGATGAACAACCAGATCGTCTACAACACCTATTATTCCTTCGCCGAGCGCGGATTCTCGGTGCTGCGCTTCAATTTTCGCGGCGTCGGACGTTCGCAAGGCGCCTTCGATCACGGCCAGGGGGAATTGTCGGACGCCGCCTCGGCGCTCGACTGGGCCCAGTCGATCAGCCCCGAGGCGCGCGCCTGCTGGATCGCCGGCGTCTCGTTCGGCTCGTGGATCGGCATGCAGTTGTTGATGCGCCGCCCGGAAATCGAGGGCTTCATCTCGATCGCGCCGCCGGCCAATCGCTTCGATTTCAGCTTTCTCGCGCCCTGCCCGTCCTCCGGCCTGTTCGTCCACGGCGACAAGGACCGCGTCGCCCCGCTGAAGGAGGTGCTGGCGCTGATCGAGAAGCTGAAGACCCAGAAAGGCATATCGATCGAGCACGCGGTGATCCCCAACGCCAATCACTTCTTCGAAGACTGCATCGACACCCTGCAGGAGACCGTCGGCGCCTATCTCGACAAGCGCCTTGGCATGCCCCGGCACGCGCCGCCGCCCGTCCGCAAGGATCGCGCCAAGAGCCCGCCGCCCCCGGCCAAAGGGAAAAAGAAGTGACGCTGATCACGACGACGTCGGAGCTGGCGCTGGCTTGCCGGCGCTTCTCCCGCCATCCCTTCGTCGCCGTCGACACCGAATTCATGCGCGAGACGACGTTCTGGCCGATTCTCTGCGTCGTCCAGGTCGCCTCCGACGACGAGGCGCTGGCGATCGACGCGCTCGCCCCCGGCCTCGATCTGGCGCCGCTGATCGCGCTGATGGCGGACCCGAACGTCGTCAAGGTCTTTCACGCCGCGCGGCAGGACGTCGAGATCTTCTGGAAGATCGCCGGACGGGTGCCGAGCCCGATGTTCGACACCCAGGTCGCGGCGATGGTCTGCGGCTACGGCGACCAGGTCTCCTACGGCGAACTCGCCAAGTCGATCTGCCGCGCCGCGGTCGACAAATCCTCGCGCTTCACCGACTGGGCGCGCCGCCCGCTCGACCCCGCGCAGATCGACTACGCCATCGGCGACGTCACCCATTTGCGCGACATCTATCGCGCGCTCAAGGCGCAGTTGGAAAAATCCGGCCGCCTGTCGTGGCTGGAGGACGAAATGAAGGTCCTCACCTCGGCCGAAACCTATCAACAACCCCCCGAACGCGCCTGGGAGCGCTTCAAGACGCGCGCGAGAAAACCGCGCGACCTCGCTGTTCTGATGGATCTCGCCGCCTGGCGCGAACGCGAGGCGCAGACCCGCGACGTGCCGCGCGCGCGCGTCCTCAAGGACGACGTGCTGATCGCCGTCGCGCTCGCCGCGCCGCGCACCCAGGAGGCGCTCGGCGGCCTCCGGGCGTTCCCGCGCGGCATGGAGCGCTCGCGCGCCGGCGAGGAAATCCTCGCCGCGGTCGAGCGCGGCCTGGCGCGCGACCCCAAGACCCTGCCCAAGTTCGCGCGCGAGCGGCGCAACGGCGCGGGTTCGGCGGCGACGGTCGAGCTGTTGAAGGTGCTGCTGCGCCAGGCCAGCGACGAAAGCGGCGTCGCCGGCAAGATGATCG
>JBEKBD010000003.1:0-55316 GCA_050015575.1 Roseiarcus sp.
GACGCCTTGGTCAAGCGCTGAAGCGCAAACGGGCGGCGCGACGTCCCCGCCGCGCCGCGGCGAGCGGAGGTTTTGTCGGACCCGCCTCTTGCGAGCGCGCGCCAGCGCGTTCATGAAGCGGCGATGGCCCTCTTCTCTTCCTCGATCGCGCCGACTCGCGCGCTGGCTGGCGAAGCGACGCGGCGGTGACTGCTAAGCCCGCCGCGGAATCGGCGCCCCGGCGCGCGTTCGAGCAAGCGTGCGTCCTGGCGGCGGCGCTGGCGGGCGGCGGCGCCCTCGCCTTCGCCGGCGTTCCCGCCGGCTGGCTCTCGGGCGCGATGATCGGCGTCGCGGCGCTCGCCGCGGTCGGGCGCGCCGCGCCGCTGGTCGCGCCGCTGCAAAAGCTCGCGATCGTGCTCGCCGGCGTCGGCATGGGCTCGGGGCTGACGCCGGCGACGCTGGGCACGCTTGCCCGCTATCCCGTCACGCTCGCCCTGATGATCACGGCGATCGCCGCGATGACCGCCGCGTCCTATTTCGTGCTCGTCCGCGCGCGCGGCTTCTCGCGGCAGACCGCGTTCTACAGCGCCGTTCCCGGCGCGCTCTCCTACGTCTTCATCGTCGCCCAGCCCTCCGGCGCCGACATGGCGCGGCTGGCCGTCATCCAGATCTTCCGCATTTTCGTGCTGATGGCGCTCGTGCCGGTCGTCGCCTCGCGCGCCGGCCTCGTAGGCGCCCCAGTCCGCTTCCTCGTCGATCCCCTGGCGACCACCGTCGTTCTGGTCGCCGCCGCGGCGCTCGCGGGCGCCGCCCTGGAGCGGCTCGGCGTCGCCAGCGGCGCGCTCTATGCGGCGATTGTCGTGTCCGCGCTGGTCCATGGCTTCGGCTGGGCGCCCGGGCGCTTCGCGCCGCCGATCCAGATCGGCGCGCAGACGCTGATCGGCGCCTGGATCGGCACGCGGTTCATCGGCTTCGACTGGGGCCTGCTGCATCGAACGCTGATCGCCGCGGCGACTTCGTTTATCGCCGCGTTCGCGGCGGCGGCGGGCTTCGCCTATCTCGCGGCTCTGGCGGTCGGCGCGCCGTTTCCCGAGGCGCTGGTCGCCTTCGCGCCGGGAGGGCTGGAGGCGATGACGATGATGGCCTTCGCGCTCGGCCTCGACCCGCTATTCGTCGGCGCCCATCATCTCGCGCGATTCGTCGCCATCAGCCTCGCCCTGCCGTTTCTCGCCCCTTGGTTCGATCGACCGGGGCGCTCGCGCCCCGAGCGTTAGAACGCCGCGCGACGTGCGCCCTGGCGTGAGCGCGCCGCGCCATCTAAGCTGGGCCATCGCTGGGAGTCCGTCATGGTCGCTCGCCCGCGCCGCAGCGCGCTCTATGTGCCCGGCTCCAACGCCAAGGCGCTCGCCAAGGCGCGCGGCCTAGCGGCCGACGCGATCGTCATCGACCTCGAAGACTCGGTCGCGCCGGAGATGAAGTCGGCCGCGCGGGCGCGGGCGGCCGAGGCGGCGCGCGCGGGCGGGTTCGGCGGACGCGAAGTCGTGATCCGCGTCAACGGCCTCGATACGCCGTGGGGCGGCGAGGACATGGCCGCCGCGATCGCCGCGGCGCCCGACGCCATTCTGCTGCCCAAGGTCGACGGGCCGAGCGCGGTCATGGCCGCCGCGCGCGCGCTCAGCGAGGCCGGCGCGCCGGAACGAACGCGCCTGTGGGCGATGATGGAGACGCCGGCGGCGATCCTCGGCACCGGCGCGATCGCCGCGACCGCCGCCGATCCCGCTTCGCGCCTCGAGGCGCTGGTGATGGGCCTCAACGATCTCGCCCGGGAGACGCGCGCCCGCCTGACGCCGGGACGCCCGGCGATGACCGCCTGGATCGCGCTCTGCGTCGCCGCGGCGCGCGCCCATGGCTGCGACGTCATCGACGGCGTCTACAACGATTTTCACGATCTCGCCGGCTTCAAGGCCGAGTGCGAGCAGGGCCGCGACATGGGCCTCGACGGCAAGACGCTGATCCACCCCGGCCAGATCGCCATCTGCAACGCCGTCTTCGCGCCGAGCGCGGCGGAAATCGACGCCGCGCGCGCCGTCATCGCGGCTTTCGCCCTGCCGGAGAACGCCGGCAAGGGCGCGATTCAGCTCGACGGCAAGATGGTCGAGCTGCTCCACGAACAGATGGCGCGCCGAACGCTGGCGGTCGCGCAAGGAATCGAAGCGCTGGAGAGCGCGAACTGAAGCGGCGCGCTTCGCGACGCCGCTTGGAATGCGGGACGCGAACGGCTACATCCGCTTCCGTCCCTCTTAAGCACACGGAGCGGCGCATGAGCCCTGCCTATCACGCCCTCTTCCAGCTCGGACCCGACGAGACGCCGTACCGGAAGCTCGCCTCCGAGGGCGTGCGCGTCAGCCAAGCGTTCGGGCGCGATTTTCTCGTCGTCGATCGCGAGGCGCTGCGAGCTCTGAGCGAGCAGGCGATGATCGACATCAACCATCTCCTGCGGTCGAGCCATCTCGCCCAGCTCGCCAAGATCCTCGACGATCCCGAGGCCACCGCCAACGACAAGTTCGTCGCCTACGATCTGCTCAAGAACGCCAACATCGCGGCGGGCGGCGTGCTGCCGATGTGCCAGGACACCGGCACGGCGATCGTCGTCGCCAAGAAGGGCCGTCTGGTGTGGACCGACGGCGATGACGAAGCGGCGATCGCCGAAGGCGTCCGCGACGCCTACCTCAAGAAGAACCTGCGATACAGTCAGGTCGCGCCGCTCACGATGTTCGAGGAGGCGAACACCGGCGACAATTTGCCCGCCCAGATCGAGATCGCCGCCGAGGGCGAGGATTCGTACAAGTTCCTGTTCATCGCCAAGGGCGGCGGCTCCGCCAACAAGAGTTTCTTCTATCAGGCAACGCCGTCGATCCTGACCCACGATCGGATGATCGCGTTCCTCAAGGAGAAAATTCTCACCCTCGGCACCGCGGCCTGCCCGCCTTATCACCTCGCTGTCGTCATCGGCGGCATGAGCGCCGAGCAGACGATGAAGACGGTGAAGCTCGCTTCGACCCGCTATCTCGACGCGCTGCCGCGGAGCGGCGCGGCGGACGGGCGCGCGTTTCGCGATTCCGCGATGGAGCAGGAGCTGCAAGCACTGACCGAACGGCTCGGCGTCGGCGCGCAGTTCGGCGGCAAGTATTTCTGCCACGACGTGCGCGTGATCCGCCTGCCGCGCCACGGCGCCTCGTTGCCGATCGGCCTCGGCGTCTCTTGCTCGGCCGACCGCCAGGCGCTCGGCAAGATCACGAGGGAGGGCGTGTTCCTCGAGGAGCTCGAGCGCGATCCCGCGCGCTTTTTGCCCGCGGTCGACGAGGCGAGCCTCGGCGGGCCGGTGGTCAAAATCGACCTCGATCGGCCGATGAAGGAGATTCTCGCGGAACTTTCCAAACACCCGATCCGCACCCGCTTGTCGCTGACCGGCGTGATGATCGTGGCGCGCGACGCCGCCCACGCCAAGATTCGCGAGCGGCTGGAGCGCGGCGAGCCGATGCCCGACTATTTCAAGAACCATCCGGTCTACTACGCCGGCCCGGCGAAGACGCCGGCGGGTTACGCCTCGGGCTCGTTCGGACCGACGACCGCGGGACGGATGGACTCCTTCGTCGATCAGTTCCAGGCCGCTGGCGGCTCGCTGATCATGCTCGCCAAGGGCAACCGCTCGCGCGAAGTGCGCGAAGCCTGCGCGCGCCATGGCGGCTTCTATCTCGGCTCGATCGGCGGCCCGGCCGCGCGCCTCGCCCAGGACTGCATCCGCAAGGTCGAGGCGCTCGACTATCCCGAACTCGGCATGGAGGCGATCTGGCGCATCGAGGTCGACAACTTCCCCGCCTTCATCGTCATCGACGACAAAGGGAACGACTTCTTCAAGGAGCTGAATTTGGGGTGAGGACCGCGCCGGCTCGCTCAAGCCGCCCGCATCTCCTCGATCGCCGCGATTTCCTCTCTCATCGTTTGCGACTGCGCCGTCAAGTCGAACGCTGTTTGCAAGTTCATCCAGAATTCCGGCGACGTCGCGAAGAACTTGCCGAGCCGCAGCGCCGTGTCCGGCGTCATCGCCGTCGTCTCCGAAACCAGGCGCTCGACGCCGGTGCGCGGCACGTTGAGACGCTTGGCGAGCGCCCCCGCGCTCATGCCGAGCGGAACGAGAAACTCCTCGCGCAGAATCTCGCCGGGATGGACCAGTGGATTGGGGATTCGAGCCACGTCCTGACTTCCTCTCTGCGACCGGCGGTCATGGTTCAAACACTTGCGAGACCGGCGCTGGCGTCAGCGCCAGGCGTTCATTGGATGCTTGGAGGCGATTATGCGCGAAAGGAATTTGAACTCGAGGACGGTCCGTAGGGCCGCCGCCGAAGGCGGTGCTTCGCATCCTTGACTTCAAATTCCTTTCGCGCCTCGCTCCGCCAAGCAAACAATGAAAGACTCCGCCCCCGTTGCGGCGTTTCCTATATCGTGGGGCGTGAGCGGCGCTGGCGCCCTGCGACGATCGACCGTATCCTGCCGCCTCGCCCTTCAGCGCATCAACTCGGGAGTCTCTCATGCCCATCACCGGCGGCTGTCTGTGCGGGAAAGTGCGTTACCGGATCGCCGCCGAGAGGCCGCTCGCGGCGCGGCAGTGCTGGTGCCGCCTCTGCCAATACCTGAGCGCGGGCGGCGGCACGGTGAACGCCACCTTTCCCAAGGACGGGATCACCGTGACGGGCGAAACGGCTGTCTACACCTCGGTCGCCGATAGCGGCGCGACGATGCATCGCCGGTTCTGCCCCGCGTGCGGGACGCCGTTGTTCAGCGAGGCCGAGCCGCGCCCGAACGTGATCATCGTGCGCGTCGGCACGCTCGACGATCCCGAACTCGGCAGACCCGAGGCGGCGATCTGGACGCGCTCGGCGCCGAAGTGGGCGTGCTTCGACCCGGCGCTGCCGCGCGCCGAGGGCCAGCCGGCGCCGACGAAGTAGCGTCTCGACGAAGCGTCGTCGCGCCGCCCGTTGAATTCGGCGGCCATTGCGTGCAAGTTGCACGCCTTCGCGCGTCGCGAAGCCTCACCAGGAAGGCTCGGCCCATGTCCCTATCGGTTTATCAGTCCAGCGTTCCGGTATTCGAACGTTCGCTGAACGCCTTTTCGTCGATCCTCGACAAGGCGGCGGCGCACGCGGCGGCGTGCAAGTTCGATCCCGCCATCTATATGGCGATGCGGCTGCGGCCGGACATGTTCGCGTTCCCGCGTCAGGTGCAGGTCTTCTGCGATCACGCCAAGAACGGATCGGCGCGGCTCGCCGGCGTCGAGGCGCCGAGGTTCGAGGACAACGAGGCCTCGCTCGACGAACTCAAGGCGCGCGTCAAAAAGACGCTCGACGTGATCGCCGGCCTCGACGCCAAGGCGATCGACGCCGCGGCTGAACGCGAAATCATCATTCCCTTGGGCCAGAAGAAGGCGAAAATGATCGGCGCGAACTACCTCCTGCATTACGCGCTGCCGAACTTTTATTTCCACCTGACGACCGCCTACGACATCTTGCGCTACGCCGGCGTCGCGATCGGCAAGCGCGATTACATGGGCGCCGTGCCCGGCTTCACGCTACTGTGACCGTCTCGCTCTCTCCCAAGGCGGAGGCTCTTGCCATGAGCATCGAACGCATCGGCGTCGGCCCTCGCATGGCGCAGGCGGTGGTCCACGGCCCCACGATCTATCTCGCCGGCCAGGTCGCCGACAAAACCGCGGGCAAGAGCGTCGGCGAGCAGACCAGGGAAATCCTCGAATCGATCGATCGCCTGCTCGCCGAGGCCGGCTCGGACAAGACGCGCATCCTCTCGGCGACGATCTATCTCGCCGACATCGCGACTTTCGCCGAGATGAACGCGATCTGGGACGCTTGGATCGTCAAAGGCCATACGCCCGCGCGCGCCACGGTCGAGGCCAAGCTCGTCGCGCCCGCCTATCGCGTCGAGATCGCCTGCGTCGCGGCCAAACCGTCGAAATGAGGGGCTCGCCAGCGTGAACAAGCCTGCGCAGGGCGGCGCATCCGGATCCTTCGAACGCGTCGCGACGCCCGCCGCGGCGGTCGATCGCCTCGCCGAGCTCTACGCGCGAGCGGCGGGGTCGCTACGCGCGGCCGTCGAGAGCTTCTTGGTCGACGGCGCCCCCCCGAGCGCCGAAATGCGCGCGCGCTTTCGCTATCCCGAATTGCGCGTGACCTATCAACCCGACGGCGTGCCGCCTTCGAGCCCACGCGCCTTCGCCAAGTTCAGCGAGGCGGGCGTCTATTCGACGACCGTGACCCAGCCCGAGGATTTTCGCGCCTATTTGCTCGAGCAACTCGAACCGCTGGTCGCCGAATTCGGCGCCGAGATCGAGGTCGGCGTCGGCGCGCAGGAAATCCCCTACCCCTACGTGTTCGAGAGCGGCGACGAATTGGGGCGCGGCGGCGCGAGCGCCTCCGAACTCGCGCGCTTCTTTCCGGCGCCCTCGCTGACGGTCATCGGCGACGAGATCGCGGACGGCGCGTTCGAGATTCGTCCCGGCTTCGAGCGCCCGATATCCTTGTTCGACGCCGTGCGCGTCGACTACTCCTTGCGCCGGCTGGTGCACTACACCGGCTCCGACTGGCGCGCGATGCAGCCCTGGGTGCTGCTGACCAACTATCATCGCTACGTCGACCAGTTCATTCGCTGGGGCTTGGAGCAAGTGCGCATCGGCGCCGCGGAAAAGATGGTCCTGCCCGGCAATGTCGCGATCGACGCGGCGTCGACGCCCGGCGAAGCCGAGGCGCTGGCGGCGGCCGTCGTCTGGCATCGCTTCCAGATGCCCGCCTATCACGTCGTGCGCGCCGACGGGCGCGGCGTCAGCCTGGTCAACATCGGCGTCGGGCCGGCCAACGCCAAGACCATCACCGACCACATCGCGGTGCTGCGCCCGCATTGCTGGCTGACGGTCGGCCATTGCGCCGGCCTCAGGCAGTCGCAGCTCATCGGCGATTACGTGCTCGCCCACGCCTATCTCCGGCAGGACAGCATCCTCGACGCCGCGGTGCCGCCCGACGTGCCGATCCCGGCGCTCGCCGAAGTGCAGGTCGCGCTGCAGGAGGCGGTGGCGCGCGTCACCGGCGATCGCGGCGAAGCGCTGAAGCGGCGCCTGCGCACCGGCACCGTCGTCACCAACGAGGACCGCAATTGGGAATTGCGCTGGACCCAGGAGCGCCGGCGCATCAACCTCTCGCGCGCCGTCGCGGTCGACATGGAATCGGCCACCATCGCGACGCAGGGCTTCCGCATGCGCGTGCCCTACGGCGCATTGCTGTGCGTTTCCGACAAGCCGCTGCATGGCGAAATCAAACTGCCCGGCGCGGCCAACGCCTTCTACGAGCGCGCGATCGGCGAGCATCTGCAGATCGGCATCGCCGCGCTGGAGATATTGCAAAACCAACACGGGACGCTGCATTCGCGCAAGTTGCGCAGCTTCGACGAGCCGCCGTTCCGCTGAGGCGAAGACGCCGCGAAGCGGAAGATGCGGCAACGTCGCGGCGATGTCGCGGCTGCGAAGCGTCTTGCGCGGTGGCCGACCTGGCCGTAACCTCATGAGGTCACCTCTGGGGCCGAAGCCATGAAGACCGTTCAAATCCGCAAGGCCAAGGCGACGTTTTCGGCGCTCGTCGACGCAGCGGCGCATGGCCAGCCGACGACGATCACGCGTCACGGCGTGCCTGTCGCGGTGCTGGCGCCGATTGACGCGGCGCGGCGAATGTACCCGGAATCCGAAGAGAGTTTCGCCGACCTGTTGTTGTCTTTTCCCGGCGGCGTGGAATTCGAGCGCGACCCATCGCCGATGCGCGGAATTGACCTGTGATACGGCTTCCGAGTGAAGTGCTCGGGAGAACCCACGCCTCGGCCCCGGCGGCCACATCGGATCGTCGCCGTCAAGCCGCTGCGCGGCTGCTCTGCTGCGCTTCGCCCGCTCCGCGGTGACTGCGCCGCTCCGATGCGGCGTTGTTGTTTCCATGATCTTTGTCGAGCGAAGCCGGCCGCGAGGCCGGCCCGCTCAACAAAGATCATGGAGGCCGACAGCCTGAGCCGCGCGGAGGCGTCAAGGCTCGCGCGCGGAAAGCGCGCGACCCGTGAAACGGGCTTGGCCTTGACGCCGAGCACGGATCAGGCACAGCGCCCGTCTTCCGACGAACACTTCACCCGGAAGCCTTTTAAACCTCGTCGTCGCGGCCGGCGCGCGCCTCGGCTTCGACCCATGGCTCGGCCGAGCCGTCGCGCAAGCGCGCGCGCTTCCAGAACGGCGCCGCGGTCTTGAGGCGATCGATCAACATCGCGGCCGCCGCGAACGCCTCGCGGCGATGCGCGGCGGCCACCGCGACGAGGACGATCTGCGCGCCCGGCGCCATCGTCCCGTAGCGGTGGATCACGGTGACGCCGATCAGCGGCCAGCGCGCCTCGGCCGAGGCGACGACGCGCGCGATCTCGGCCTCGGCCATGCCGGGATAGTGCTCGATCTCCAGCGCCGCCACACGCCCGCCTTCGTCGCGGCAGTAGCCGACGAAGGTCACCAGCGCGCCGACGTCGGCGCGTCCGGCTTGCAGCGCGCGCGCCTCGGCGGCCGCATCGAAATCTCGCGATTGAACCCGCACGGCGCCCATCGGGTCAGCCGCCCGTCATCGGCGGAAAGAACGCGATCTCGCGCGCGCCCGCTATGGCCGCGTCGCGCCCGACGTGGGCGCGGTCGATCGCGGCGCGGATCGCGCGGGGCTGCGCGAAAGCGTGGGCGTAGCCTTCGCCCCGGGCCGACAGCCAGGCGATGAGGTCGCCGACCGTGGCGACGCCGGCGGGCGGATCGAGCTCCTCCTCGTTCTTACCCACGCGTTCGCGCACCCAGGCGAAATAGAGCGCTTTCATCGGCCAAGACTCCGAACTCGGGGGGACGCCGTCGACGCGCCAGCGCGACATTCCCCGCCGTCGACTTCTTGGAAGCGAAAATTCCGACCGTGAAGACTTGTCAAGGACTTTAGCCGCTTCGCGGCGGCGCGAAGCGCCGTCCTTGACAAGTCCTCACGGTCGGAAAATGAAGCTCTCCAAGAGGTCGACGGCGCACAGCGTCCGTGGCTGCGAGCGTTCGTCGACCGGGATGCGGCGGCGTCCTTGTTCATCGGCCCTCAATCGTCCGCGACATGGTCGTAGCTCGCCTTGAAATAGTCCCAGCCGGTGTAGAGCGTCAGCACCGCGGCGATCCACAGCAGCGTGACGCCGATCGTGATCGAGCCGGGCAGCCTCGCTTCGCCCGCCGGTCCGGCGATGAGAAAGCCGAGTGCCGCCATCTGCGCCGCCGTCTTCCATTTGGCGACGGCGGTGACGGGAACCGGCACGCGCAACTCGGCCAGATATTCGCGCAGGCCCGACACCAAGATTTCGCGGCAGAGAATGACGATCGCCGCCCACAGCGACCAACCGGCGATGGTCTTGTCCGCCACCAGCATCAGCAGCGCCGCGGCGACCAGCAGTTTATCGGCGATCGGGTCGAGCATGCGCCCGAGCGAGGACTGCTGCGCCCAGGCGCGCGCGAGATAGCCGTCGAAGAAATCGGTGATCGCCGCCGCCGCGTAAACCGCCAGCGCGCTCCAGCGCGCCCACTCCTCCGCCGGCCAGAACAGCAAGGCGACGACGAGCGGAACCGCCGCCACTCGACCGTAGGTGAGAAGGTTGGGCAGATTCCAGTTGCGACCGGCCGCTCGGGCCTTGGGGGCGTCCATAGGCCCGCCAGCAGACATCGAAGGCCGCTCCCCGTCAATAGACGCCGTCTCGCCGCGGAAATCGCGCCGGCGCACGCGCAATATCTGGGGATGATCGGTTCGGCGGGCGCGGGCGCGGCCTGATTTGGTCTAAGCTCGCGCCCAATCCGCTCTTGGGAGCCCCGCCATGTCCAATGTCCACGTCGTCGGTCATCCCCTGGTGCAGCACAAGCTGACGCTGATGCGCGACAAGACGACTTCCACCAAGGGATTTCGCCAACTGCTCAACGAAATCGGCATGTTGCTCTGTTACGAAGTGACGCGCGATCTGCCGCTGGAGATGGTGGAAGTCGAGACGCCGCTGGCCAAGACGATGAAGCCGACGATCGCCGGCAAGAAGCTGGTGTTCGCGCCGATCTTGCGCGCCGGCGTCGGATTTCTCGACGGCATGCTCGACCTGGTGCCGAGCGCGCGGGTCGCCCACATCGGGCTCTACCGCGATCCCAAGACGCTGGCCGCGGTCGAATATTATTTCAAGGCGCCCGTCGACGTGCTCGATCGGCTGGTCATCGTCATGGACCCGATGCTCGCCACCGCCAATTCCGCGGTGGCGGCGATCGACCGCCTGAAGAGCCGCGGCGTCAAGGACATCCGCTTCGTCTGCCTGCTCGCCGCGCCGGAAGGCGTCGCGCGCCTGACCACGGTCCATCCCGACGTCGAGATCTGGACCGCGGCGATCGACGAGAGGCTCAACGATCACGGCTACATCGTGCCGGGCCTCGGCGACGCCGGCGATCGGATGTTCGGGACGAAGTGACGGTTCGCTGGAGACGCGCTCGCCGAACGCGGCCGGCGCGTGAGCGCCTTGTCCTGTCGCCGCCGAATCAAGCGTCAGAGCTGCTCCCTCCGCGCCGCGGGCGACAATCCCGGTCCGCGATGAAACGACATTAGGGGTTTGAGTGCGCTCTTGTGTCCCTTTTGCGGCTCGTCGCCGCAGGATTCGCTTTGCTGAGCTCGGAGCGTGGAGCCGCGTAGCGCGTGGCGGCGGAGGCGACGGCCGAACCGACCGAGGCCGGCGCCATTTTCGCGCGCGATCACCCGTTTTCGAGGGTTTGCGTGATGACTTTCCGCCGCTGCGAGGCGCGGGCCTCGCTCGCCAGCCGATGCCGGCCCCGCAAAGGGGTTAAGTAAAGCGTCACCGTAACCCCCTAACCCACTCATGGCGATCTCGTAATGCGCGAGGAAGGCTTCAGTTCGGTCATGGACACCTATGGGCTACGACCAACGACATCGCGGCTACTAGGCCCGCGGAATTTGCGATGCTTTGCGGATGACTGCGAACGTAGTTTTCAAACACGTCGCGTGCTTCGGAGACGCCAATCGCCCTATCTTCCGGCAAGCACGTTCTTTGGCCCTTTTCTGCCAGAACCTGCATTACGTACATGGCGTCCGTCAGGCCGCGTAGATATCCAGCGCATATTTGCTCTATGAACTCGATGTCCTCCTTTGTCTTCGCCACACTAACGTTATGCGTGCATGCCGAGTAGAGGGAAGCTGCCGTGAACGTATCGTTAGACGTGGACTGAGCCATCGCGGCGACGGAAAATACAGCCAGCAAGACTGACAAAATAAGGCGTTTCACTTGATCACTCCCATTGCGCCGCTGGGCGGCTGGCCACAGTACATCGGAGCGGCGCGGGCACGCCCAGCGGGCCTCAGTGCGTTATCGGGACACAGATAACCCCCAAGCCAAAATATCAGAAGCCGAAATGTCCGTGTAATATCGGCTCCGCCGCGTTCCATGCCGTGGCTAACGCAGTGGTCGTCGTTGCCACTTGGGTAAGCGCTGCGCACGCGGCCTTAATCATCCCCGGCTTTCTGTCCTTCGCAGCCGCCGCCGCCTGCTCACTGAGATATGCAACTTGGTCAAGCGTCTGCGATTTCGACTCTTTCGATATATCCGATGCGTCAACAATAGCTTGGGTTAGTTGTTTCAAGGCTTCACTTACGTTCTTATTTCCGGCTTGCTCCAAAACAGTGATGCTTACGTCAATTCCGGCGACCTCACCCGCATTAATCGCGCCAACAGTGCTGCGATCAACGCGAATGTTATTCAAGGTCAAAGGAGCGGGGGGAAGGTCTGGCACTTGCATTCTCGGTGTTAAATTTCGAAGGCCGCTCACGAAATCCATCTGCTGCGCTGCCGCGTTTGACCCGATAGCGGCGTTTCGCAATTGAAGAGTTTGAGCGACGGCCATTCGATAATAGCAGTCAACGCAGAGCGAAACACCCCCGGCCTGCGCAACGGCAGGCTTACCGCACTGACCACACGCAGCAGGCGCTAAGCGTTCTCCGCTCACAGGCCGAGCCTCCCAATCGTGCTGACGCTGACATCGTAGCTCTTGGCGAGGTCGCGCGTCGACTCGCCCTTGGCGATACGCCGCCGCGCTTCCGTCTTCTGGTGCGGCGTGAGCGTCGGCTTGCGTCCGAGCTTCACGCCTGCGGCCTTGGCGCGGGCGCGGCATTCGGTCGTGCGGTTTGCCCCTCCGTGAACTCTGCCGGCTCGGCAACTCAGGCCCGCAAAAGGGCGGCCATCTGGTGTTTCAGGGTCGGCAGATCGTTGCGAACGGTGTTCCAGACCGTCACGAGATTGACGGACTCGTAGCCGTGGATCAGCGCGTTGCGCATCCTGTAGGCGAGGTCGAGCCTTAGCTGCGGGTTGTTTTGGACGAACGCGGAATCCGCCGCCTGAATTTTACCGGCGGCCTCGCCGATGATCTCGAAATTGCGGATGACCGCATCCTGAACGAGCGTGCTCTCAATGAAAGCCGTGAGGTCGTAGCCATGCACGTAGGTCTCGATGCGCTCGATAGCCGCAACGATGTGTTGGATATGATCCCGAACGCGGAGCGCCTTTTTATCGGTCATACAGGCCTTGCTTCCGCGACAACCTTGCTGCGGAACGTGACCGACAAATCGTCCGGCGTCTTCACGTCGACCTTTGCACGGGTCAGGTTCTCGACGGCGGCGGCGATGGCCGCGATATCGAAAAGGGTCATGCCCTCGGCCGCGTCGATCAACAGATCGAGGTCGCTGCCATCCGTGTCGTCGCGGTGAAGAACGGAACCGAAAACGCGCGGATTCAAGCCCCGGTTCGCGGCAACGATCCGGCGGATTTCATCGCGGTGTGCGTCAAGGGCGAGAGAGGGCCTCATGGCAAGGCCTATAGCACAACCCGGGCAAAATTGCCTGAAAAACATGACCCATTACAGAACATTGCCTTCCCGCGCTTCCTCTCGGCTTGCCGCTCGAGAACGGAGAGCGCGACGGGCGCGACTTCGCACCATGGTCACGCGCCAAGCCGCGAAATCTTGCTGACGCCGACGCCGCAGCTCTTGGCGAGGTCGCGCGTCGACTCGCCCTCGGCCATCGCCGACGCTGGTCGCGGTGCGCCCTTACTCCGCCCCTTTCTGCGACTCGATGCGGAAGGGATGCGCGGGATAGACGCCGAGAATGCGCATCTCGCGGGAGAAGAACTCCAGCTCCTCGAGCGCGCGCTTGAGCGGCGGGTCGTCGGGGTGGCCGTCGACGTCGGCGAGGAATTGGGTCGCCGCGAATTGGCCCTCGACCATGTAGCTCTCCAACTTGGTCATGTTGACGCCGTTGGTGGCGAAGCCGCCGAGCGCCTTGTAGAGCGCGGCGGGCACGTTGCGCACGCGAAAGACGAAGGTCGTCACCAGCGGGCCGTTGTGCGCCGCCGCCCAGTGCGGCGTCTTGGAGAGCACGACGAAGCGGGTGGTGTTGTGCGCCTCGTCCTCGACGTCGGCGGCGAGCGTCGTCAGACGATGGATTTCGCCCGCCAGCGCCGGCGCCAGCGAGGCGCGGCTCGGATCGCGCGCTTCCGCCACTTCGCGCGCCGAACCGGCGGTGTCGCCGGCGACCATCGGCTTGAGCGCGTATTGGCGGATGATCTTGCGGCATTGGCCGAGCGCGTGGACGTGGCTGTAGACGCTGCGCAAGCCCTCGAGCGTCGCGCCGGGAACGCCGAGAAGTTGAAAATGAATCGGCAAGAAGGTTTCGGCGACGATGTGCAGGCCGGAAGCGGGCAGCAGTGCGTGGATGTCGGCGACGCGCCCGGCGATCGAATTCTCGATCGGGATCATGCCGAGATCGGCAGTCTCGTCCTGCAGCGCGGCGAAGGCGTCCTCGAACGTGGCGCAGGGCAGCGGCGTGAACTGGGGATAAGCGTCGAGGCAGGCGGTGTGCGAATTGGCGCCCGGTTCGCCCTGATAGGCGATGGTCTTGGCTTTGGTCATGACGTCCCCTTCGGCGCCAGCATTTGCCGCGCGCGGCGCAATTCTTCGGGCGTGTCGACGCCGAGCGGCGCGACGTCGACCAGCGCGATGTCGATGCGCATCCCCGCTTCCAGCGCACGCAATTGTTCGAGCTTTTCGCGCCGCTCCAGCGGCGATGGCGGCAGCGCGACGAAACGCGCCAGCGCTTCGCGCCGATAGGCGTAAAGGCCGATGTGATGGTAGAGCGGCCCCTCGCCCCAGGGCGCTCGGCTCCTCGTGAAATAGAGCGCGCGCAGGCGCCGCGGGCCGACTTCGGCGCCCACCGCCTTGACGACGTTGGGGTCGTCGCGGTCTTCGGCGCGAAAAATCTCGGTCGCCAGCGTCGCGATGTCGACGCTTCGATCGCTCAACGGGCCGACCGCGGCGCGCACCGCGCTCCGTTCAATGGTCGGCAGATCGCCCTGCACGTTGACGATCACGTCGAATCTCCCCTCGGGATCGAAGGCGCCGACGGCCTCGAAAATCCGGTCGGAGCCCGAGGCGTGGTCGGGCCGCGTCAGCACGGCGCGTCCCCCGACCGCCTCGACCGCCGCGACGATGCGGGCGTCGTCGGCGGCGACCAGCACGGGGCCGATGTCGGCTTCGCGCGCGCGCCGCCAGACGTGCGCGATCATCGGCTCGCCGTGGATTTCGGCGAGCGGCTTGCCGGGCAGGCGCGTCGAGCTCATGCGCGCGGGGATGAGGACGATCGGGTTCAGCATCGACGGGTTCGCGAAAACCGCCGGGAGGCGCGGCGGCGCGGCGCTTATACGAGTTGCCAAGCCCGCCGCAAAGCGGCTAATCGTCTCCCGGCGGGGCTTCGAGCGTTCCGACGATCGACGCTCGAGAGGGGATTTCGCGCGCTCATGCCGCCGACGAAAGCCGTCATCGTCCTTGTCGCGGTCCTCGTCGCGTGGCTGGGCGCGATGGCGTCAAGCCACTTTTCCGGCGCCTCCGCCGCGCCCGAACCGCCGCTCGCCGCCCTGCTCGCCAAGGCCGACGCGGCCGCCGGGGAGGCCGACGTCAGGCCATGCCGGCCCTGCCATTCCTTCGAGAGGAGCGCCGTCGCCAAGGTGGGCCCGCCGCTCTACGGCGTCGTCGGCCGCCCCGTCGCCTCGATCGCCGGCTTCCGCTATTCCGCCGCCATGAAGGCGCTGGGCGGGGAATGGACCTACGACAGGTTGGAGCGGTTGCTCGCCGACCCGTCGGTTTTCCTGGCGGGAACGCGGATGAGCTTTCCCGGCGAACCGGACGCGCAGAAGCGCGCCGACATTCTCGCCTATCTCCGCACGCTTTCGGACAACCCGGTCCCCTTCCCCCCGTAGGGCGCGAACGCGCGCCGGCGGTCCGATCCCGGCGCTATTTCCGCCCGACGCCGGCGAAGGCGGCGGCTGCGCCCAGGCCGATGAACACGCCGCCGGTCACGTAAGGCTCGAAACGCAACACGCGGGCGTTGCGCATGAACCATTGCCCGGCCGTTCCGGCCGCCAGCGCATAGAGGCCGTCGCTGACCAAGCCCATCAGCGCGAAGAGCAGGCCGAGCAAGGCGACCTGCAACGCGACCGCGCCGCGCGCGGGATCGACGAATTGCGGCAGGAACGCCAGAAAGAACAGCGCCGTCTTCGGATTGAGCAGGTTGACGACGAAACCGTCGCGATAAAGCCGGCTCAACGCGCGCCGCGGCAGGCGCTGCTGCGCGGCCGGCGCGGCGCTCGGAGCGAGGAACCGCCGCGCTCCGAGATAGACGAGATAGGCCGCGCCCGCGTATTTGACGGCGGCGAAGGCGAGCGCCGAGGAGGCGAGCAGCGCCGATAAGCCCAGCGTCGCCGCCAGCACGTGCGCCAACGTTCCCGTGAAGATGCCGCAAACCGAGGCCAACCCGGCGACGCGCCCCTGCTCGACGCTGCGCGCGACGATGTAGAGAACCGCCGGCCCCGGCGTCAGCAGCAGCGCGATCGCCGCCGCGGCGAAAACGCCGAGCGACGCGGCGTCGGGAATGACGATCGGCATGCGGGGAAAGTTCCAGCGCGGCAAGAGGCGGCGCAGCGTAGCGGATGCGGGGCGAGGCGGCCAGGCAGCGCGCGGTCGGACAATCCGCCGCACTGGGCAAATCGCCTGAAATCGGCCATATGGCGCGTGCGGTCGCCGGTCCGATTGCTGCACTGCAGCATATTGGTCCGCGTGAAAAGAGCGAATCTCCCGCCGACGGCCGCCGCGGCGGAAACGAATTCGGGCGAATCTTTCAACCGAGGGCGCCATGGGCACGACCTGGAAGACGAAATGGGGCGCGCGGCGCGTTCGCGAGGATCCGCCGACGATCGAAGAGGCGTTGGTTGCGGCGGAGAGCCTGGCCGACGACCTGACGCAGCGCGTCGAAATCGCCGCCGCGTTGATGGGCGTTTCCCCCGACGAGGTGCGAGCCTTGGCGAGCAAACAGGCCAGCCTGTCGCGCGGCCGCTCGACGCTGGTGGCGGGGCGGAACCGGGCGGTGGTGGTCGAATACAAACGGCCGCGCACGGTCCGCTTGCCGGCGGCGGCGCCGGCGCGGCAATGAGAATTGCCCGCTTCGGTCGATTCCCGATAGGCGAAAAAGGCGTCGCGCCCGGCGCGGCGAGGGCGGGCGAGCCGATTTCCGGTTCCCCTTTGACCGCGGTCGGGATAGCAACGTTCGATGCTTCACACTCGTAGCCTCCCCGCCGCGACCAGCGCCAGCAACATGCTCCTGCGCCTGCTGCGCGAGTTCGGCCGCGAACACGTCCTCGGCTACCTGCTCGCGGCGCTGCTGCTCGGCCTGGTCTCGCTCTCCAACATTTCGGTCGCCTGGCTGTTGAGGCCCGTTCTCAACGGAATGGCGACCCCCGAGAAATTGAGCCAAGCGCGCTTTCTGGCGTTCGAAGCCGGGGGCTTGTTCGTGTTGCGCGGCTTCGCGACCTACGGATCGATCCTGGTGCTGTCGCGCATCGGCAACCGGATCGTCGCCACCGCGCAACGGCGCGTGTTCGAACGGCTGCTCAACCAGAACGTCGCCTTCTTCCAGGATCGCCATTCGAGCGAGTTCATCTCGCGTCTGGCGTTCGCGGCCAACGGCGTGCGCGACGCGCTGCAACTCGTCATTCAGGGCTTCGCCCGCGACGCCGTGTCGGTCGTCGGCCTGGTCGCGGTGATGGTCATGCGCGATCCCTTCCTCGCCTTCGGCGCCCTCATGGCCCTTCCGGCCGCCACCTTCGTCGTCAGAAAGATCCTGCGCCGCGTGCGCGAATTCGCCAAGCGCTCGTTCGAAGGCTCGACGCAGATCGTCCAGACGATGGGCGAAACCGTGCTCGGTATGCGCATCGTCAAGGCGTTCAACCTCGAAGGTGAAATGCGCGACCGCATGGCGCGGGCGATCCGCACCGTCGAGCGTTCGGCCAATCGCATCGCGGCCGGCGGCGGGCTGACGACGTTGCTCGCCGATTCGCTGGCGGGCTTGGCGATCGGCTTCGCGATCTTCTACGGCGCGTGGCGGGTCAGCGCGCAACATGCCGACGTCGGCGCTTTCGGCTCGTTCCTCGGCGCGTTGCTGATGGCCTACGAGCCCGCCAAGCGGCTCGGCCGCTTTCCGGTCGACATTCAGAACGGCCTGGTCGGCTCGCGCATGATCTACGAGGTGCTCGACGCGCCGCTCGGCGACGAGGCGCATCCGGGCCTGCCGCCGCTCGAAGTGACCGACGGACGGGTCGTCATCGAGCGGGCCCGTTTCGCTTACCGGCGCGGCGAGGACGTGATCAATGACCTCGATCTCGTCGCCGAGCCCAGCCAGACGACCGCGCTCGTCGGGCCTTCGGGCAGCGGAAAAACGACCATTCTCGGCCTCATCCAGAGGTTCCACACGCTCGACGGCGGGCGCCTGACGATCGACGGCCAGGACGTCGCCGGCGTCGATTTGGCGTCGTTGCGGCGAAAGATCGCGTTCGTCTCGCAGGACGTGTTCCTGTTCCGCGGATCGATCCGCGACAATATCGCGTTGGGCAGGGCCGGCGCGACGGACGCGGAGATCGCCGCGGCGGCGCGACAGGCCAACGCGCACGACTTCATCATGCAGTTCGCCGACGGATACGAGACGAATGTCGGCGAACAAGGCGCGCAGATGTCGGGCGGCCAGCGTCAGCGCATCGCGATCGCCCGCGCCTTCCTCAAGGACGCGCCGATCCTGTTGCTCGACGAGCCGACCGCGGCGCTCGATTCGGAATCGGAGCGCGAGGTGCAAAAGGCGCTCGACGGCCTGCGGCTCGGACGCACGACGATCGTCGTCGCCCATCGCCTGCAGACCATCGTCGCCGCCGATCGCATTTTCGTCATCGAGCGCGGCCGCGCGACGGAATCGGGTTCTCACCGCGAACTGATCGCCCGCGGCGGTCCCTATTGCACGTTCTTCGCCGCGCAGTTCGGGCCCGGGGCGCTGAAATCGCTGGCGTGACACGCGCGGGCGCCGGCGCCCCGATCAAAAATGCGCGAGAGGGGCCGCCGAGGGGCGGGTGGTGCGATACTGGCTGCGCGCCGCGACGTCGATGGCGATGCCGGCGATCGCGAGCAAGACCAGCCACGTCATGTCCGACAAGTCGCAGGCAAGGAAGCCGAGCGTCAGATTGCACGTCAGCGCCGCGGCCAGATAGGGCGCGAGCCGCGGCGGCGCCGCGCCGATGGCGCGAAAGGCGAGCCACGCGCCGGCGGCGGCGATCACGGCGCCGACGATCCCGAGTTCGAACCAGATCTCGAACGCCAGCGAGTGCGGCGTCTCCGGCGGCAGGATTCCGCCATGCACGCCCCGCGCCACCGTCTCGAAACCGTGCCCGATCAGCAGGCGCGCTTTGTCGTGCAGGAAAGCGTCGTTCGCCACGCCCAGGCTCGCGTAGGGCGGCGGCAACGAACCCAGTTTGGCGTGCAGCATCCACCGCGCGAAAAGCGACACGAGCGCTGGAACGAGCGGAGTCAATAGGATGAGCGCGACGGCGAGCCGACCGAGGTCGCGCGCGGTGCGGCCGGGATCGGACACCGCGAACGACAGCGCCGCGAAGCCGGCGAACATCGCCGTCGTCGTCGCCGTCGCGCCGATGAGCGAGGCGTAGACGAAGGCGAGAATCAGCAGCAGGCGCGCGTAGTCGTTGCGCCCGCGCGCCGCGAGCGCGCCCATCGCGGGATACAGAAGCGCCGCGATCGCGCGCGCGCCCTCGGGGATGCGGTTCGGATCGAGCGGCGCGCCCTGCTGAGCCGCGGTCCAGGCCGCCAGGATCGCCGCCATGGCCAAGGCGAGGCCGAGCGGAAAAAGATAGAGATCGGTGGCGCGCGCGTGTTCGCGCGTCGTCGTCAGGATCAGCAGGATCGCCAACGTCAGGAGAGCCAGTTTAAAGACGTGCTGCCCCGCGACAATCGGAAATGGCGTCCACAGGATCGATAGCCCCGCCCAGACGAGCCCCGCCAGGCCAACCAGCACCAGCGGCGAACCGAGAGTCTTGCCGATGCGCGTCAGCGCGCCTGCGGGCGGATCGAGGAGGGCGCTGACCACCATCAGCCCGACGCCGACCGGAAACAGCACGAACACCGCCACGGGATGCAGAACGACGCCGACCGGCGCGCCGAGCGCAAAAACAGCATAGCCCACGCGTGAAAGGAATTGCGACGCGTCCGCGGCGTCGTCCTTTTGCGCCAATTCCGGGAACCGAGCCATGGCCGCCACGCGGGATAAGGGAACGCTTTATACGACAGGGCGCGGCGCCACACTGTGGATTTAAAGCAACACTCGGCGGTCAAGTTCATCGACGCCGGAGCAGCCCGATATCGGCGGCGCTCTTGACGTGCGATACGGCAGGCGCATCAACCGGCGTCGAAACCGCGCGATCCTCTCGCCATGGACTTGTTTCGCCCTCGTCTTTTCGAAGACTCGCCCGCCGCCGCGGGCCGGCAGCGCGCGCGAGGGGAGGTCCGCGCCGCGTTCGCGCGCGCCGGCGCGCGCACCGAAGCGACGCAGGTCTTCGAGACCGGCGGTCTTCGCTTGCGTTTTCCCCGCGCCGGCGACGAATGCGAAGCGGTCGTCGTCAACACCGGCGGCGGCATGGCGGGCGGCGATCGGGCGCGGATCGACCTTGCGGCGGCGCCCGGCGCCCGCGTCTTCGTCACCACGCAGGCGGCCGAGAAGATCTATCGCGCTGACGGAGCGGCCTGCCGGATCGAGACGCGCCTCGTCGTCGAAGCCGGCGGCGCGCTTTGCTGGGCGCCGCAGGAGACGCTGCTCTACGAGGGCGCCCGGCTCGAGCGCCGGCTCGAGGCCGACGTCGCCGCGGACGGTTCGCTGTTGCTGATCGAAGCGGCCGTGTTCGGCCGTCTCGCCCATGGCGAGACCCGCGTCGCGGCCTCTTTGCTCGACCGCTGGCGGGTTCGGCGCGCCGGCCGTCTGGTCTTCGCCGAGGCGCTGCGGCTGGAAAACGCGGCGGCCGATCTCGACCGGCCCGCGGTCGGGCGCGGCGCGCGCGCGATCGCCGCGCTGCTCTATCTGGCGCCCGACGCGCCGAACCGGCTCGCCGAGCTGCGCGAGGCCCTCTCCGGCGTTGCAGTCGCGTCGGACGGCGATCTCGACGCCGGAGCGAGCGCCTTCGACGGCGCGCTCGTCGCGCGCGCCGTCGCCCGCGCGCCGGAGGCCTTGCGCGCGACGGTCGAAGCGGCGTTGCGGGCGCTCGGCGGTCGCGGCAGGCCGCGGGTATGGACGTGAGGCCGACGATGCCGCGCAGCGCCGAGCGAACGCCGCGGTCTTCCGGCGCGGGCGAGTCGAGTTTGGCCGGGAAACGCGGAATCGTCGTCGCCGCGGCGGCCGCGTGCCTCGGCCTGCTCGCGCTCCAGCTCGCGCTGATCGGGCGCATCGAACTGACATTCGACGAGGCCTATTACGTCTCGTGGTCGCGGCGCCTCGCCTGGGGCTATTACGATCATCCGCCGATGGTCGCCGCGTGGATCCGCGCCTCGATGGCGCTGTTCGGCCCCTCGGAATTCGGCGTGCGCGCGTTGGGGGTGCTGACATTTGGCGCGATCTCGGGCCTGGTCGCGCTGACGGCATGGCGCCTGTTCGGATCGGTCCGCGTCGCCGCGCTGGCGAGTCTGACGTGGGTCGCCATGCCGCTCGCGGCGGGCGCGCCGATCATCACTCCCGATACGCCGTTGGTCTTCTTCTGGACGCTCGGCGCGGCCGCTCTCGTCGAGGTCTGGCGCACGCGCCGCGCGGCGTGGTGGCTCGCGCTCGGCCTTGCGCTCGGCCTCGCCCTGTTGTCGAAATTCACCGGCGCGTTCCTCGCCGCGGGCGTCGCGCTGGCGCTGCTGACGACGCCGTCGCTCAGGCGCTGGGCCGCTTCGATCGCGCCCTACGCGGCGGCGGCGCTGGCGCTGGCGATCGTCGCGCCGTTTGTGGTGTGGAACGCCGAGCACGGCTGGGCGACTTTCGCCAGGCAGCTCAGCCGCGTGCCCGCGCACAGCTTCTCGCCGCAATTCCTCGTCGAATTCGTCCTGTCGCAGATCGGCCTGATGAATCCGCTGGTTTTCCTCCCCGTCGTCGCCGCGGTCGGCGCGGTCTTCTCCGCGCGCGGCCGGTCGCTCGCGCCGACCGACGAAGCGCGGCGCCTGTTGGTCGCCTCGATCGCGCCGGCGGTCGTCTATTTCGCCCTCCACGCGCTGCACGACCGCGTCGAGGGCAATTGGCCGGCGCCGCTCTATCCGACGCTGGCGATCCTGGCCGCCGACGCGATCGCGCGCGCGCAAAACCTGGCCTCGGGCGGCCTCTGGCCGCGGCTGGTCGCGGCAGGACGTTGGGCCGCCCCCCTCGGCCTCCTTGTGGCGCTCGTCGTCTACGGGCAGGCCGCGAGCCGCGTCCTGCCGCTCGGCGCGGCGGACCCGACGTTGCGGATCGGCGGCTGGCGGGAGTTGACGCGCCAAGTCGACCGGCTCGCGCGCGAGCGCGGCGCCGCGTTCGTCATCACCGACGGCTACCCCGCGACTTCGTTGCTGACCTACTACGGCGACCCGGCGCTGCCGGTCGTCCAGCGCAACCAACGCCAGCGCTGGCTTTTCCAGGACGCCCCCCCCGAGGCGCTGTTCGAAGCGCCCGGCCTCGCCTTCATCGACACGGATCGCGATTTCGCCGCCGAATTGGCGCCGCATTTCGCTCGGGTCGAGGAGGTCGCGCGACTCCAGCGGCGCGCGAACGGCCGAGCGCTGGAGACGTACGTCGTCTATCGCGTCGCCGATCCGATCCCGCCCGTGCTGAGCGGCGAGTGAGTCACCCCAACTTCAGCACGACGACCCCCGCGAGGCCAGCGCGCAGGGGGCGGACCCAGCGTCGCCGCGCCTGTTTTTAAGGCGCCGCCGCCAAATTCGTGGGCAGGCCGCGACGCCCGGCAGTTGCGCTTGCGCGCCTCGCGGATCGCCTTCATTCTGGCGTGAAACTTGTATCCAGGCCGACGCAAAGGGGCCCGATCCGATGAATCTCACGCCACGCGAAACGGACAAGTTGCTGATCGCCATGGCGGCGATGGTGGCGCGCCGACGCCTGGAGCGCGGCGTCAAGCTCAACCACCCCGAGGCGGTGGCGTTGATCGCCGACTTCGTGGTCGAGGGCGCGCGCGACGGGCGCACGGTCGCCGAGCTGATGGAGGCGGGCGCGCGCGTCGTCGCCGCCGACCAAGTGATGGACGGCGTCGCCGCGATGATCGCCGACGTCCAGGTCGAGGCGACCTTTCCCGACGGCACGAAGCTGGTCACCGTGCATCATCCGATCCGCGGCGCCGAGGACAAACTCGTCCCCGGCGAAGTCCTCGCCGAGCCGGGCGAAATCGCGATGAACGAGGGGCGCGAGACGATCACGCTGGAGGTCGCCAACGCCGGCGACCGGCCGATCCAGGTCGGCTCGCACTACCATTTCTTCGAGGCCAACCCGGCGCTGAAGTTCGCGCGCGCCCGCGCGCGCGGCTTCCGCCTCGACATTCCCGCGGGGACCGCGATCCGCTTCGAACCCGGCCAGAGGCGCGAGGTGCGCCTGGTGGCGCTCGCCGGCAAGCGGCACGCCATCGGCTTCCGGCAGGAGGTGATGGGGAAGGTGTAACCCACCTTCCCCCCTTGCGGGGGAAGGTGTCACGCGAAGCGTGACGGATGAGGGGTCGGCGCCGTCAGGCGTCTCAAACACGGCGCTCACGCGCCGCCCCCTCATCCGGCCCTTCGGGCCACCTTCTCCCGCGAGGGGAGAAGGAAAAATCGCCGAACGTTTTTTCCGTTTCCTTATTTTGCGAGACCGTCCATGCCCCAATCCCCTGCCTCCCTCCCCCGCGCCGCCTACGCCGACATGTTCGGGCCGACCACGGGCGACCGCGTGCGGCTCGCCGACACCGAGCTCGTCATCGAGATCGAGAAGGACTTCACCACCTATGGCGAAGAGGTGAAGTTCGGCGGCGGCAAGGTCATTCGCGACGGCATGGGACAATCCCAGGCGACGCGCGCGCGCGGCGCCGTCGACACCGTCATCACCAACGCCGTGGTCCTCGATCACTGGGGGATCGTGAAGGCCGACGTCGGCTTGCGCGATGGGCTGATCGCCGCGATCGGCAAGGCCGGCAACCCCGACATCCAGCCGGGCGTGACGATCGTCATCGGGCCGGGCACGGAGGTCATCGCCGGCGAGGGCAAGATTCTCACCGCCGGCGGCTTCGAC
The DNA here is from genome assembly GCA_050015575.1 of Roseiarcus sp. GTDB lineage: Bacteria > Pseudomonadota > Alphaproteobacteria > Rhizobiales > Beijerinckiaceae > Roseiarcus. The sequence continues at coordinate 23,808 of JBEKBD010000003.1, forward strand.
ACCCACATCCATTTCATCTCGCCGCAGCAGATCGAGGAGGCGCTGACGAGCGGCGTCACCTCGATGCTGGGCGGCGGCACCGGCCCGGCGACCGGCACCTTCGCCACCACCTGCACGCCCGGCCCCTGGCACATCGCCCGCATGATCGAGGCGGCCGACGCCTTCCCTATGAATCTCGGCTTCGCCGGCAAGGGCAACGCCAGCAAGCCCGCCGCGCTGGTCGAGCAAGTCGTCGCCGGCGCGTGTGCGTTAAAGCTGCACGAGGACTGGGGCACGACGCCCGCCGCGATCGATTGCTGCCTCAGCGTCGCGGACGACTACGACGTGCAGGTGATGATCCACACCGACACGCTCAACGAATCCGGCTTCGTCGAGGACACCATCAAGGCGTTCAAGGGCCGCACGATCCACGCCTTCCACACCGAAGGCGCCGGCGGCGGCCATGCCCCCGACATCATCAAGGTGGCGGGGCTCGCCAACGTGCTGCCGTCCTCGACCAATCCGACCAAGCCGTTCACCCGCAACACGCTCGATGAACACCTCGATATGCTGATGGTCTGCCATCACCTCGACGGCGCCATCCCCGAGGACCTCGCCTTCGCCGAGAGCCGCATCCGCAAGGAGACGATCGCCGCCGAGGACATTTTGCACGACCTCGGCGCGCTCTCGATGATGTCGAGCGATTCCCAGGCGATGGGCCGGGTCGGCGAAGTGATCATTCGCACCTGGCAGACCGCCGACAAGATGAAGCGCCAGCGTGGGCCGCTGGCGGGCGACGGGCCGCGCAACGACAATTTTCGCGTCAAGCGCTACGTCGCCAAATACACCATCAACCCCGCCATCGCCCACGGCGTATCGAAGCACATCGGCTCGATCGAAAAGGGCAAGCTCGCTGATTTGGTCTTGTGGACGCCGGCGTTCTTCGGTGTGAAGCCCGACCTCGTCATCAAGGGCGGCGCGATCGCGTCGGCGCAGATGGGCGACCCCAACGCCAGCATTCCGACGCCGCAGCCGATTCATTACCGGCCGATGTTCGGCGCCTACGGCCGCGCCCGCACCGGCTCGTCGCTGACCTTCGTTTCCGGCGCGGCGATCGAAGCCGGCCTCGCGCGCAAGCTGAGGGTGGCGAAGCGCCTCGTGGCGGTCGAGAACACCCGCAAGATCGGCAAGAAAGCGATGGTGCATAATGGGGCGACGCCTGTCATCACCGTCGACCCGGAGACCTATGCGGTGACGGCGGACGGCGCGCTGCTGGTCTGCGAGCCGGCGGACCGCCTGCCGATGGCGCAGAGGTATTTTTTGTTTTGAGGGGGACCTCGTGCGTCCGTCATCGCGAGCGACAGCGAAGCGATCCAGACTAAGCCGCTGCCGCAATCCCCAAGTCTGGATCGCTTCGCTTTGCTCGCGATGACGGAGAAGCGGTTGTCTTCTGACCGGCCCTACGCCGCCCGCTTCCGCGACCTTGCAGCCGCCCGTGTCGCCTTGCCCGCCGGCTTGCGTTTCGCCTTCGCGCCGCCCCTGTTCAACTGCGTCTCGATTAGAACCCGGATGAATCGCTGCGTCGGCATCTTGGCCTTCGCGGCTCGCGCCTTGAGCGTCGCGAGCAGGCCGGCGGGCAGGCGCAGGCTGATGGACGTGTCTTTCGGCGCCAGTTCGAAGCGCACCTTTTTCATCTCCGAAAGGTCGTAGTCGGTGAGGTCGGCGCTTTGCAGCCAGTCGTCGGCTTCTTCATCGGTCTTCAAGTCGGGAAATTTCTTCGCCATAACGCCTGACCTCCTTGTCGTGCATATAGCGCACGCTGACGGGGCGAATTTTCGCGCCGCGCCAAGTGAACGCGCAAAATATCCAGCGGCCGGCGCCCTCGCCGAAACCGAGCATCCGCCGCTCTCCGGCGACGATTCGATCGCGGACGATGAAGACCTCGCCGGCGAATAGCGCCTCGATCTCTTGTACCGAGACGCCATGGCCGAGGCATTTCGGAAGATTGCCGCTATCCCAGTCGAAACCGCCGAACTTCATCGCTGCTCATACGCGTTTGCATATGCAATTGCAAGTGCATTCGGGTTACAGGCGCAATACGCATTCCCCTATTCGGCCCGCCCGGTCGCCGCGGCGCTTGCGCCCCCGCCGGGCCGGCCGGACTTGTCCATGACGGGGGCTCGGCGACACGCGCGGCAGGTTGGACACAAAAGCGCACTCAACCCATTGAAGTCGCTTCATCGCGGATCGGAACGCCCGCTCGCATGACGAATTCCGTGGTCTAAAGCCCGCGCTCCCTGCCGAACTTGCGCCGGATGCCCGCCCGACCGCGGCTCTCACGACGGCTCCGCCGGTTCCACCACCGACGTGTCGCGCTCCCAGCCTTCGTTCTCCAAGACGATGTGTTCGATGGCGACGGCGTCGCCGTCGGCGTTGGCGTCGAGGTCGGGCAGCGCCTCGTAGATCGAGGGCCAGCAGCGATAGATCTTGTAGGCGAGCACGAGTTGCCCGGCTTCGTTATAGAACTCGAGATAGACGTCCTTGCGAAAGTCGGCGAGCGAGACTTCGCTTCCCAAGGCCGCGCCGAGCCGCCAGACCTTGTTCGCCCAATCCTCGAATTCGCGATCCTGGGTGAGGCCGCGCTCGAGCGTGATCGGTTCGAATTGCGTCCGGCCCGGCGATTTGCGCGAAGTCGAAGGGTCGCCCCCCTCGCGATGCTCGATGACCTCGGTGACGCGCCTGAGGCCGCTGACCTGCGAAACGCCGGCGACAAAGCGGCCATCCCATTTCAACCGAAACTTGAAGTTCTTGTAAGGGTCCAACCGTGTCGGATTGACAGGAAACTCCGCCATGAGGATCTCCCTCGCTCTCAGAAAACGCTCGCGCTTTCTACACGATGACGTTGCGCATGTCCCGATTACGGCGGTTACGGTGAGACTTTACTCCATCCCCGTTCCTTCCGAGCGCGCCGCGACTTCATGCCCGCGTCCGGCCTTCCGCCGCCCCGTCCCCTCGCCCGCGCGTCTTCCGCCGGTCACAACGCCGAGATACGTCGTTGGAAAAGCGGAGGCTCTCGATGGAAGACGAAACGGAGCAAACGGCCGAGCTCGATCGCCTGCAGGCCCTCTACAAGGCGGCGGTCGACCGATGGGTGAGGGCGATCCGCGAGGAAGAGGCGCTGGCCTCGGTCAATCATTCGGTCGCCGAAGTCGACCAGTGGGAGGCGGCGCATTTTCGCGAGGACGAACTTCGCGACGCGGTCATCGCCGCCAAGAAGGAATACGAGGACGCGCTGCGCCGCGAGTTCTTCGCCTTTTGACGCCGGCCGGCGGCGACCCGCGCTTGTCCCTCCGCGATCCCAGGCCATAGCCTTGACATCGCGCCCGTCGGGTTGCTTGCTCGACGCGCCCCTCGCCGCGACGGCGAGGGTTCGAAGCGGCGGCGCGGGGGCGCAGCGCGATGGAAGACGATTCGATGTCCGATTGGCCGCAATCCCTGACGCTCGTCGGGGCGGGCAAGATGGGCGAGGCGCTGCTGCGCGGGTGGCTCGCCGCCGGCCTCGAGCCGGCGCGCATCGCCATTCTCGAGCCGGCGCCCTCGCCGTCGATCAAGGAACTCGCGGCCCGGCTCGCGATCCCGCTCGGCGCGGCGCGCAGCGCGCTTCGCCCGCCCGACGTTCTTTTTCTCGCCATCAAGCCGCAGATCCTGGCGACGGCGGCGGCCGACCTCGCGCCGCTCGCCGGCGCCGATACGCTGGTTATGTCCATCCTGGCGGGCAAGCGGATCGCCGATCTCGCGGCGCGGCTGCCGGACGCGCGCGCGTTCGTGCGCGCGATGCCGAACACGCCCGCGGCGGTCGGCCGCGGCGCCTCGGCGGGTTTCGCCAACCCGGCGGTGAGCGCGCGCCAACGCCAATGGGCGCAAAACCTGATGCGCGCCGTCGGCGTCTTCGATTGGCTCCCTGACGAAACGCTGATCGACGCGGTCACCGCGATTTCCGGCTCCGGCCCGGCCTATGTCTTCGCGCTGGTCGAGGCGATGGCGGAGGCGGGCGAAACCATCGGCCTCTCCGCCGACCTGGCGATGAAGCTGGCGCGCGCGACCGTCGAGGGCGCGGGCGAGCTGCTGCATCGCGAGCCGGCCGTCGCCGCCGCCAAGCTGCGCGAGGCCGTCACGTCGCCGGGCGGCACCACCGCCGCGGCGCTCGCGGTCTTGCGCGCGCCGGACGGGCTCGCGGCGCTGATGACGCGCGCCGCCGCCGCCGCCAGGCGCCGCGCCGAGGAGCTCGCGGGCTGAGCGCCTTGGCGTAAGGCCGCGCCAGCCCCCACAACGCGCGGCGAAGCCGGCAAAAAGGAACTCGCCATGACCGAAGAGTCGAAATCCGCCGCCGCCCCCGCCTCGCGCGACGCGCGCGAGCGAATCGTCGACGCGCTGATGGCGCTGGCGGCCGAGCGCCGCTTCGAGGAGATCGCCATTCGCGACATCTGCGCCGCGGCGAAAATCTCGCTCGCCGATTTCCGCGACGCGTTCCCGTCGAAGGGCGCGGTTCTCGCCGGCTTCGCCAAGCGCATCGACCGCGCGGCGCTGTCGGCCGGCGGCGCCGACCTCGACGCGGAAAAGCGCGACCGGCTGTTCGACGCGCTGATGCGCCGTCTCGACGCGATGGCGCCCTACCGCGAAGCGTTGCGCGAAATCGACGCCTGGCTGAGGCGCGATCCGCTGGCGGCGCTGGCGTTCAATTCGTCGATGGTCAACTCGATGCGCTTCATGCTGGAGGCGGCGGGGATCGACAGCGAGGGGCTGGCCGGCGCGATCACGCTGCAAGGCCTGGCGTTCGTCTGGGCGCGCGTCGTCGCGGTCTGGCTCGACGATTCCGAGCCGGATCTTGCCAAGACCATGGCCGAGCTCGATCGCGCGTTGACGCGCGGCGAACGCGCGGTCGCCGGCCTCGAGCGGCTCGAGCGCGTCGCCGCGCCCTTCAAGGCGATCGCGCTCGCCGCCCTGGAGCGGCGCGGACGGGCGGGCGACGCGTTCCGCCGCCGCGCGCGCGAGGCCGACGCGCCGCGCGAGCCGGACGCGCCCTGACCGGCCGCCAAGCGCCTTCGCCAACGAAGCCGCAGGCGAACGCCTCAAATTTGACTCTTCGGCGCAATCGCGCGCCAGCCATGGCGCGCGATAATTGCCGGTAAAAGCCTGATTCAGCGAGGTTTAACCACTTGCGTTAGCGCGCTTTGAGCGGCCGGCCGGCAAGCTCTCGCCATGATCCTCGCTCAACCCTGGGACCTGGCGATGCAACCGGCGCCGATGCCCGGCGCCTTCGCGCCGCGGCAGTTCGCGGCGCCGGACGCGCGCGCCGACGGCCGCCGCCGGCTGGTGCGGCTCGACGCCGAGACCGTCGTCATCGCGCGCGTCGTCGCCGGCGTGCCGATGAAGGTTGCGATCCCGACCCGCGCCTATTGCGGCGTCGTGCTGCGTCTGTCGAGCGTGCGCGATGACGGCTTCAGCTACGAAATCCGCCTTGCCCACGCCGACCCCGACCTCTGCGTCACCCTCGCCGAGGCCGACGACGATTGGGACATCAACGCGGAGTGGCGGCTATGGGCGCGGGCCCTCGGCCTGCCGACGCTGGTCGAGCGCCTCGAGGGGCGCGCCGAACCGGACCGGCCGATGCTCGGCAAGGTCGCGGCCCGCCGCCCCGCCCCGCGGCGGCGCGGCAAGACGATGGCCTCGCGGCGCCCGCGCTTCCTGACCCGCCGCAAGGTCGGCCGCCCGGCGCCTGGCGCGCCGGCGAGCGCGGGCGAGCGCGAAGGACCGCGCGAAGGATTCGGCGGCGCCGATCCGGAGCGGTGAGAGGCCGCGCGCCGCTTGCTCTATCCCATCGCCGCCAGCGCCTGACCTAAATCCTCGATCAGATCGTCGACGTCTTCGAGGCCGACCGACAGGCGAAGCAATCCCGGTCCGATGCCGAGCGCGGCGCGCTGCTCGGGCTTGAGACGCTGGTGCGTCGTCGTCTCGGGATGGGTGATCAGGCTCTTGGCGTCGCCGAGGTTGTTGGAAATGCCGATGATCGACAGCGCGTCGGCCATCGCGAAGGCCTCCCGCTTGCCGCCCTTGACCTCGAACGCGACGAGCGTGCCGCCGCTCGCCATCTGCCGCTCAGCGACGGCGCGTTGCGGATGATCGGCGCGTCCGGGATAGAGGACCCGCGCGATCTTGCCGTGGTCGGCGAGATAATCGGCGATCTTTGCCGCCGAGCGGTCCTGCTGGGCGACGCGCAGCGGCAGCGTCTCCAGCGACTTGAGCATGACCCAGGCGTTGAACGGCGAAAGGCACGGCCCGGTCTGGCGCAGGAAATTGTGGATGTGCTCCGCGATGAACGCCTCGGAGGCGAGGATCACGCCGCCGAGGGTGCGTCCCTGTCCGTCGATGTGCTTGGTGGCGGAATAGACGACGCAGTCGGCGCCGAGCTTCAGCGGGTGCTGCAGCATCGGCGAAGCGAAGACGTTGTCGACCACCAACCTCGCGCCGCCGGCGTGGACGATTGCCGCCACGCCGGCGATGTCGATCACCTCCAGCGTCGGATTGGTCGGGCTTTCGAGAAAGGCGCATCGGGTGTTGCGGCGCATCGCGGCGCGCCACGCGGCGAGGTTCGCGCCCTCGACCAGGGTCGAGGCGACGCCGAAGCGTGGCAACAGCTCCTCGACGACGTAGAGACACGAGCCGAACAGCGCCCGCGCCGCGACGACGTGATCGCCGGCCTTGAGCTGGCCCATCATCGCGGCGGTGACCGCCGCCATGCCGCTGGCGGTGGCGCGCGCCGCTTCGGCGCCTTCGAAGAGCGCCATGCGGCGCTCGAACATCGCCACCGTCGGATTGGAGAAACGCGAATAGACGAACCCCGGCGCGTCGCCCTTGAAGCGCGCCTCCGCCTCCGCGCTCGTGTCGTAGAGATAGCCCTGGGTGAGGAACAGCGCCTCGGAGGTCTCCTCGAACTGCGAACGCATCGCGCCGCCGTGAACCAGCCGGGTCGCCGGACGCAACGTCTGGGGATCGCGGGACTTGCGGGGATTGGCCATAAGCGCGCTCCTTTGCTGCCCGGATTTAGTCTTCCGGACTTAGGGTTCGAGAACAGGGCGCGTTTTTTAAGAAGCCCCGATCTTTTAGCCCGTTGTTTTACGTGGCGGCAAGCCGACCGGCTCAAATGACCACGAACGCGCCTCCTTAGTCCGCCAGGCCGCCCGGCGTCAACTTCCGCCCCGCGAAAACAACATGTTGACGGCGCCGCCGGGCGGCTCCCACGGCGCGGGAAAGCCGATATAGTGGGCGGGATGCGCCGGACCGCCCGCCATGAGCCCTGAGCCGAAGACCGCCGCGCGCCGGCGCCATGCGCCGCCGAAATTGCTCGAAGGGACCGACCTTGCCGAGGACGGCTATTTCGACGCGCCGTTCGGCCTGTTCGCGCGCCGCAAGATCAAGGCGATGGCGCATCGCCGACTGATTGTCGCCGCGCGCGCTCTCGAGGACGAGCAATATCAGCCCGCCAGCCTGGATTTGAGGCTCGGCAAAGAGGCCTACCGCGTCCGCGCCAGTTTCCTGCCCGGCCGGAGACGAACGGTGAAGGAGCACCTCGACAGCCTCAGCCCCGAACCGGTTTCGCTGAGCGGCGACGGCGCCGTGCTGGAAAAGGGGATCGTCTATATCGCGCGGCTGGCGGAAAGCCTCTCGCTCTTGCCAAGCCTGTCGGGCGCCGCCAACCCGAAGAGCTCGACCGGCCGACTCGATATCTTCACGCGCCTGATCGTCGATCGCGCCGAGGCCTTCGACGAGGCGCCGTTGGGCTATCGCGGCGATCTGTGGTTGGAGATTTCGCCGCGCAGCTTCAGCGTCCGCGTGCGCGAAGGATCGCGGCTCAGTCAAATCCGGTTCCGCAGCCGCAGCTCGCAGCATATGGACAAATTCAAGTTCACCTTGAGCGACGACGAAATAAAGAAGCGGCACGCGCTGAGGCCGCTGGTCGACGGCGACATCGACGTGCGCGAGGGCTTGGTGGTGCGGGTCGCGCTGAGCGGCGACGCCAAAGACGTCGTCGGCTATCGCGCCATCAAGAACGGCAATGTGATCGACGTCGACAAGCCCGCCGGCTACGCCGCCGAGGATTTCTGGGAGCCGATCTACGCGCGCGCGGATGGACGGCTCATTCTCGACCCCGACGAGTTCTACATTCTCGCCAGCCGGGAGAAGGTGCAGATTCCGCCCGACCTCGCCGCCGAAATGGCGCCGATCGATCCGGCGATCGGCGAATTCCGCGTTCACTACGCCGGCTTCTTCGATCCCGGCTTCGGCTGCGGCCCCGACGGCCGCCCGAGCGCGCGCGCCGTGCTCGAAGTGCGCAGCCGCGACGTGCCGTTTCTGATCGAGGACGGGCAGCCGGTCGGCCGTCTCATCTTCGAAGAACTGGCCGACGCCGCCGACGAACTCTACGGCGCGAGCGCGACGTCGAATTACCAGGGCCAGGGACTGAAGCTGTCGAAGCACTTTCGCGCCTTCGGCGGGACCTGAAGAATCGCCGCTCGCCGCGCTTGCCGCCCGCGCGCGCGCCGCGCTATAAACGGCCTTGCGTCGTCCCTCGGGAAAGGCGGCCGCGGGCGTAGTTCAATGGCAGAACGGAAGCTTCCCAAGCTTCACACGAGGGTTCGATTCCCTTCGCCCGCTCCATCTTCCCTGAGGCGCCGATTCGGCGACGTCCGGCCGAGCGGATTGGCCGCTTTTGGCGCCCGCCAGCGCGGGGTCGTCGGTCGTTCCCGCCATGATCGGATGCCCTTGACGGCCCGCGCCGCCACGTTGCGGGAGCGCGAGCGGCAGGCGAGGCTGCGTCTTTTCCCGCCACTCTCCTGTGGTTGCAACTCCAGTGTGATGGCCGACATCGGCGTTTCCGTCGGCGGCGGCGGCGGCATGGGTCAACGCGCCGCACCCCTTCTCGGCGAAAACGGCATAAAAGCAGTCCGTGGCGCGGCCGGTCCGGGTCGCGAGGCCGTCCGCGGCCGGTTCGACAGGCGGACGCCGGACCGTCTCGAGGCCCGCGACGCGCCGGGGGATCGGGCGTCCGGCGGCCGACGGCGCCGCCGGAGGAGCGATGGCGTGACCGAGTTTTCAATGACCAACGATAGGAGCGTCTCGTGACATTTCCCGTTGTGCCCGATCCGGCCGAAACGGCCCGGCATTTCATCAGCGCGATGAAAAAATCCAAACGGCTCGAATCGCCTTACACCCGATGGTTGCTGGAAGACGCGCTGCCGGAGAGCGCTTGCATCGGCGTGATGACGTTGCCGATCAAGCCGCCGGATTTCGCCGATTGCGGCGGCGTGCGCGACCTGGGCGAGAACAACCGGAAACGCACCTTCTTCACGCCCAAGCTGCAAGACGACTTTCCCACGGTGAAGGCTTTCGTCGAAGCGTTCCAACGCCCCGAGGTCGCGCGGCAATTTTCCGAGACCTGTCGGCTTGCGCCGGAAAGGCTCGAGGGCGGCTTTTTGCGGATCGAATATATGCAGGACACCGACGGCGCGTGGCTCAAGCCGCATCCCGACATCACCGCCAAGCTGTTCTCGATGGTGATCTATCTGTGCACCGGGCCGGAAGCGAAGAACTGGGGCACCGATATCTACGACGCCAACCAAAAATGGGTCGATCGCGGAACGGCGAAATTCAACAGCGCCGTGATTTTCGTTCGCAGTGAAACGACCTTCCATGGATTTGAAAAGCGTCCGATCGTCGGCGTGCGCCGCTTGCTGGAGGTCAATTACGTCGTCCCCGAATGGCGCGACCGTTGGCAACTTTGTCTGCCGGACCGGCCTGTGACCCTAGGGCGAAAATGAAATCGCGAGACCAGGAAACAGAGCCCAAGCGCTCGAAGCGTTCGATTCCTTGACCGCGGCTTGCGCGCAATTCACGAGGGAGAATCATGTCACAGGTCGATCAACCGTTCGTCATGCTGGACGAAGCCGCCCTATCCGCGATGGAGGTTCGCCACGATCCGTACGATTATGCATTCGTCGATCAGGCGATTCCGTTGAGCCGAAGAGAGGAGGTCTTGGCGGACGCGCCGGTCATTCCCCATCGCGGCACCTACGGTATCCCAAACCTGCGCTACGGCCCGAAATTCGACGCCGTGCTCAAGGACTTGCAGAACCCCCGGTTCCGCAAGATCGTCGAGAAGAAATTCGGCGTCGATCTCTCCCACGCCTATCCGACGCTCGTCATGATGGGAAACACCACCGGCCACTACAACGAAGGCTACGCCCACCCCGACTCCAAGCACAAGCTCTTCACCGTGCTGCTGGGGTTCACCCGCGAATATCCCTACGAGCGGGGTCGGCTTCGCATCCTGCGCAGCAACGACCGTGAGGACTACGCCTTCGAATACAAGCCGGAATTCGGCAAGATGTGCCTGTTCCGAGTTTCCGACAAGTCGTGGCACGGCTTCCTCCCGCAGAAGAGCCAGCGCATGAGCCTGCAGTTCTGCTGGGTGGACTCGAAGTCCTACGCAAGACAAACCTACGTGCGCCACTACGTCAGCGCGGTCGCCAAGGCGACTCCGGGTTTCAACAAGCTCCTCGAGTATTTGCCGAGGAACTGGAGAAAATTGTTGCCGTGGAACTGAGATAGCTTCCGGGTGAAGTGTTCGTCGGAGTATGGGCGCTGCGCTTGACCCGCGCTCGGCGTCAAGGCCGACCCCGTTTCACGGTTCGCGCGCCATAGGGCGTTCGCCAGAACGCCCGCCTCTCGACGGGCTGCGCGCGCGAGCCTTGACGCTTGCACGCGGTTCAGGCTCTCGGTTTCCATGATCGTTTCTGCGGAAGCCGGCGCTATTTCTGGCACGCCGGGCAGTGGAAGGTCGAGCGGCCGCCCTGCGTGACGCGCGCGATCGTTCCGCGGCAGCGCGGTCGCGGGCAGGCGGCGCCCTCGCGGCCGTAGACGGCGAAAGAATGCTGGAAATAGCCGAGTTCGCCGTCGGTGCGGCGGTGATCGCGCAAGGTCGAGCCGCCCGCTTCGATCGCCTCTTCCAGCACGTCGCGGATCGCCTGGGCAAGCGCTTGGGCCGAGCGCCTCGGCGCGCCCTTGGCGTCGACCAGCGTCCCGGCCTCGCGCAACGGCGAGAGCCGGGCGCGATGCAGCGCCTCGCAGACGTAGATGTTGCCGAGACCGGCGATGCGCTTCTGGTCGATGAGCGCGCTCTTCAGCGGCGTTCGCGCTCCCGCCAGGATCGCGCCGAGCCGCGCGGCGTCGAAGTCCTTCGACAACGGCTCGACGCCGAGATCGCGAAACAGCGGGCTCTCGGCGAGGCCGCGCGTCGGCGCGAGCGTCATCGCGCCGAAGCGGCGGGGATCGTTGTAAACGACGCGCGCGCCGCCCTCGAGCGTGAAGACGACGTGATCGTGCGCTTCTTTCTTGGAGCGCTCAAAATGGAAGGGCGGAACGACCGTCTCGCCGCCGCGTTCGACGCGGAACGAGCCGGACATGCCGAGATGCATGATCAGCGTCTCGCCGCCGTCGAGCGCCGCCAGCAGATATTTCGCGCGCCGCGTCAACGCTTCGATCCGTCGCCCGGTCAGGCGTTCGGCGAAGCGCTCGGGGAAGGGAACGCGCAAATCGCCCCGCCGCGTCTCGACGTGGAGCAAGCGCTTGCCTACAAAAGCGGGCGCGAGGCCGCGCCGCACCGTCTCGACTTCGGGCAGCTCAGGCATCGGCGTGCTCCCGGATCGCGGCGAGGAAGGCGGCGCCGTATTTTTGCAGCTTGGCGGCGCCGACGCCGTGAATGGCGGCAAGCTCGTCGAGCGTGCGCGGCCGCCCGGCGGCCATCTCGATCAGGCTGCGGTCGGGAAAGACGATATAGGCGGGCTGCCCTTGCGCGCGCGCCAGCGCGCCGCGCAACGCTTTCAGCGCCGCCAGCAGATCGGCGTCGGCCTCGCCCGGCGCGGCGGGCAGGCGCTTTTCGCGCCGCGGCCGCTTGGCGGCGACGTCCTCGCGCAGCGCGAACGGAGCTTCGCCGCGCAGCACCCTTCGCCCCTCGTCGGTGACGATCAGCCGGTCGCGGTCGGCGCCGTCCTCGGCGATCAGCTTGGCCGAGCGCAATTGGCGCAGCACGCCGCGCCAGTCCGCCGGCGCGCGGTCCTTGCCGACGCCGAAGGTCTTGAGCCGATCGTGGCCGTGGCGCATCACCGCGTCGGTCGGCTTGCCCGCCAGGATGTTGGCGAGATGGCCGAAAAAGAAGCGCCCGGAGGTGCGCAGCACCGCGGAGAGCGCCTTCTGCGCCTCGATCCGCCCGTCGACCAGCCTGACCGCGCCCTGGCAGACGTCGCAATGGCCGCACGGGCCGGACTCCTCGCCGAACATGCCGAGCAGAACCTGGCGGCGGCAGCGCGCCGTCTCGCACAGCGTCACCAGATCGTCGAGCTTGCTCATTTCGACGCGCTTGCGCTCGTCGGGCGCGCCGCTTTCGGCGATCTGCCGCCGACGCAATTGGATGTCGCCGGCGCCGTAGAGCGTGAACGCGTCGGCGGGCAGCCCGTCGCGGCCGGCGCGGCCGATTTCCTGGTAATAGGCCTCGATCGAGGACGGCATGTCGGCGTGGAAGACGAAGCGCACGTCGGGCTTGTCGATTCCCATGCCGAAGGCGACCGTCGCGCAGATGACGACGCCGTCTTCCTGCAAAAAGGCGTCCTGGTTGCGCGAGCGCTCGGCGTGGTCGAGGCCGGCGTGATAGGGCAGCGCGCGACGCCCTTGCGCGGAAAATTCGCGCGCCAGCTCCTCGGCGCGCCTGCGCGACGCGCAATAGACGATGCCGCTCTCGCCCGGGTGCGCTTCGAGCCGCTCCGCGAGCAGGCGCGTCGCATTGCCCTTCGGCCGCATCGCCAGGAACAGGTTCGGGCGGTCGAACGAGCGCACGAAAACGCGTGGGGCGCTGGGGAATAGCCGCTCGGCGACGTCGGCGCGCGTCGGCGCGTCGGCGGTCGCGGTCACCGCGATGGTCTGCACGCCGCCGAGCGCTTTCGCCGTCTCGCGCAGGCGCAGGTATTCGGGACGAAAATCATGGCCCCATTGCGAGACGCAATGGGCCTCGTCGATGGCGAACAGGTCGACGCGCGCTTGCCCGAGCATCGCCAGCGTGTCCTCGCGCGCCAGCCGCTCGGGCGCGACGTAGAGCAGGCGCAGCGAGCGGTCGCGCAACGCCTGCGCGACGCGTTGGCGCTCCGAGGGCTCGGAGGCCGAGTTCAGCGCCGCCGCCGACACGCCGAGCTCGACGAGTTGGGCGACCTGATCGCGCATCAGCGCGATCAGCGGCGAAACGACCAGCGTCAGGCCGCGGCGCGCCAGCGCCGGCAATTGGAAGCACAGCGACTTGCCGCTGCCGGTCGGCATCACCGCCAGCACGTCCTCGCCGGCGAGCACCGCCGCGACGATTTCCTCTTGGCCGGGCCGGAAGCCGGAAAAGCCGTAGACCCGCGTCAGCTCGCCGCGCGCGATCTCCATCAGGGCGCCGGCGCCGCTCATCGCTCGTCCTCGCTGGGATCGAACACCGGCGTCCATTGCACGTCCTCGATGCGCTCGGCGCCGCAGGCGAGCATCACCAGCCGGTCGAAGCCGAGCGCGGCGCCGCTCGCGGCGGGCATGATCGCCAGCGCGGCGAGAAAATCCTCGTCGATCGGATAGGCTTCGCCGTAGACGCGCCGCTTGACCGCCATTTCCTGCTCGAAGCGGCGGCGCTGCTCGACCGGATCGGTCAGCTCGCCGAAGGCGTTGGCGAGCTCGACGCCGCAGACGTAGAGCTCGAAGCGCTCGGCGACGCGCGGGTCTTGGGCCGAGACCCGCGCCAGCGCCGCCTGCGAGACCGGGTAATCGGTGAGGAAGGTCGGCCGGCCGAGACCGAGGCGCGGCTCGATGCGGTCGGAGAGGATGCGGCTGAACACGTCCGACCACGAATCGTCGGCGGCGACGCGCAGACCGATGGCGGCGGTCTGCTGGGCGAAAAGTCCGCGGTCCGGCTCGCCGCGCCCGTCGGGCGGCAACGAAGCGAAGAGGTCGATTCCGGCGTGTCTCAGGAAGGCCTCGCGCACGGCGAGCCGCTCGGGGACGGCGAACGGGTCGGCCTCGCGGCCGCGGTAGGAAAAGCGCGCCGCGCCGGCCTCGCGCGCGGCGAGCGCCAGGACGCCCGCGCAATCCTCCATCAGCGCCGCCAGCGGCGCCTCGGCGCGATACCATTCGAGCATGGTGAACTCCGGCGCGTGCAGGGCGCCGCGCTCGCGATTGCGAAATGCGCGCGCCAGCGCGAAAATACGCGTTTCGCCGGCCGCGAGCAGCTTCTTCATCGCGAATTCCGGCGACGTATGGAGATAGGCGGGCCGAGCGCGCCCGTCTGCGCCGATCATAGAGGTGGAGAATCCGTGCAGATGCGCCTCGTTTCCCGGCGAAGCCTGGAGGGCGGCGGGTTCGACCTCGGTGAAGCCTTGGCGTCCGAAAAAGCAGCGCACGGCGCTCGCAATCCGCGCGCGGGCGGCGAGCCGCGGGCGACGGTCGGCGTGGCGCGCCTTGCTCCAAAAGGGAGGGGCGGGCGTCAAGCGGGGGGCTTCCGGGTGGAGAAAAGCAGCATAGGCCTAAGCGATCCTATCTGGCCTTTGGCCGCGAAATGGGTATGGTGCGCGCCGCATTCGCGCAAGCCGCGGCTCGGAAGCCTAGTCGCCGCCGCGGCGCCGCGCGCGCCATTTCTGGGGATAAAGACGTGAGAGTCATCGCAAGCTCGATTCGCAAAGGCAATATCATCGAGCGGGAGGACGGTCAGCTCTGCGTCGTTCTTTCCGCCGAAAGCTTCCATCCCGGCAAGGGCACGCCGACGACGCAGATCGACATGCGCCGCCTGTCCGACGGCGTGAAGGTGACCGACCGCTTCAAAACCACCGAACAGGTCGAGCGCGCCTTCGTCGAGGACAAGAATTTCGACTTCCTCTATTCCGACGCCGACGGCCATCACTTCATGAACGCCGACACCTACGAGCAGATCCAGGTGCCCGCCGACATCATCGGCGACCAGGCGCAATGGCTGCAGGAAGGGATGAAAGTCATTCTGTCGATCTTCAACGAGACGCCGGTCGGCATCCAACTGCCGCCGCGCGTCACGCTGGAGATCGTCGAGACCGAGCCGGCGATGAAGGGCCAGACCGCGTCCTCGTCCTACAAGCCGGCCAAGCTTTCCAACGGCGCGCGGGTGATGGTGCCGCCGCACGTCGCCCCGGGAACGCGCGTCGTCATCCAGACCGAAGACGGCAGCTACATCGAACGCGCCAAGGACTGACGCGTTCGTTGATCGAAAAGGGAGGAACGGCGATGCAGCTCGGCGTGATCGGCCTCGGCCGCATGGGCGGCAACATCGTTCGCCGGCTGATGCGCGCCGGCCATTCCTGCGTCGTCTACGATCGCGACCCGGCGCCGGGCCGGGCGCTCGCGAAAGAAGGCGCGCGGGCGGTCGAGTCGCTCGGCGCGCTGGTCGCCGGGCTCGCGGCGCCGCGCGCGATCTGGATCATGCTGCCGGCCGGCGACCCGACCGAAGCGACGATCGAAGCGCTGAGGCCGTTGCTGCGGCGCGGCGACGTCGTCATAGACGGCGGCAACAGCTTTTGGCGCGACGACATCCGGCGCGGCGCGGCGCTTGGCACCGACGGCCTGCACTATGTCGACGTCGGCACGAGCGGCGGCGTCTGGGGGCTGGAGCGCGGCTACTGCCTGATGATCGGGGGAGAACGCGAAGTCGTCGATCGTCTCGATCCGATCTTCAAGGCGCTGGCGCCGGGCCGCGGCGGCATCGAGCCGACGCCGGGCCGCGAGGACCGCGATCCCAACGTGGAGGAAGGCTATCTGCACGCGGGACCCTGCGGCGCCGGCCACTTCGTCAAGATGGTGCACAACGGCGTCGAATACGGACTGATGCAGGCCTATGCGGAAGGCTTCGACATTCTGCGCAACGCCGACTCTGCCGATGTCGCGCCCGAGCATCGCTTTTCCCTCGATATCGCCGACATCGCGGAAGTGTGGCGGCGCGGCAGCGTCGTCACCTCGTGGCTGCTCGATCTGACGGCGAGCGCGCTCGCCCAGGAGAGCCGGCTCGATTCGTATTCCGGCTACATCGAGGATTCCGGCGAAGGCCGCTGGACGCTGATGGCGGCGATCGAAGAGGGGGTGCCGGCCGAAGTCCTCTCCGCCGCGCTGTACACCCGCTTCCGCTCGCGCCAGAGCCACACGTTTGCGGAAAAGATCATCTCGGCGATGCGCAAGGGCTTCGGCGGGCACGTGGAGCCGAAGGCGGGGAAGGGGTGAAAAGCCTGAGCGTTGGACAAGCTCCGCTCGCTTGCAAGCGGTCGATATGGTATCTTGGTCACATGAGTGCGACAGCAGACAAAAAGGCGCGGCGCACGGCCATGGTCCCGGTCACGACCATGGAAGAGTTGCCGATTCTCTCGGACGAAGAGCGCGCCGAAATGCTCGCCTCGTTGAAGGCGGCAGAAGCTCGCATCGCGGCGGGCCAGTACGTCGAGCATGATCGCGAGTCGTTTGTGAAACGTATGCTGGACGTTCGCGCCGCCGCGATGCGCAACAAGAAGGCATGACCTACAAGGTCGTCAAGGACGTCATCGCCGACGCAGAGATCGACGATTTCGCTCGGTGTTCCGGGTTCCGGTTCCGCGGTTCCGGTGACAGTGCCTTTTATTGAAGAAAGTCGACGGCCGTGCCAATTTCTTGGCTTTGGCCACTCTGGCTCGCGTCGTTATTGCCGGATTGCCGCGCCGCCTCGCGCAATAGGGCAAGAGAGGAGCGCCGACGTTTCTCAGCCACGCCGCCTTCCTCGTCACGCTGGAGGCCGCTGCGTAGCGCAGCCCGCGCCTGATGCAGCGCGGGCCAATACCAAAAGAGCGGAGTTAGACGGAAGGAGCGAGTTCCATGCGCTGCCATCTTAACTGCGCAGCCGCAGCGCCAAGCGCGGTCGAATGACGCCGCGCCGGCGAAGGCGCGCCCCCTCCCTTGATGGCGAAGGCGGGCGAGGGCGCGCCTAAACGTGATGGCGGCAAGCTCAAGCGACGACGCTCTCGGCGGAGAGCGGAACGATCAGGTCGCGTCGCCGAGCGCGAGCTTCAGCGCGCGCTCCCATTGCTCGGCGTCGACCACGCTCCAGCCGCGCACGCAGCCGTGGTCGGTGGCGAAGACGCGGACGCGGCCCGCGGCGGGGAAGGCGATCACCGCGTCGGCTTGTTCGCTGATCGGCGCCATTTCGGCTTGCAGCGCCACAGCGATCGCCTGCGCCGCGGCGCCGCGATGCTCGGCCACTTCGGCGTTCCACGACGCCGCGATCTCGCGCACCTCGTCGACGCTGACGATGCGGCCGTCGATCAGCGCGCAGGCCGCTGGGGCCTCCTCGGCCGCGCGCGCCGGGCCCGCGCCGAGAGAGAGGGCGAAGCCGCCGAAAACGAAGGCGGCGGCGAAGGCGAGGCGCGCGGAGGCCGAGCGCCGGGGGCGGAGTTCTTGCATGGTCGCTCCTTTCTGCCCCTCTTGCGACAAGCAAGAGATGGGCCAAGCAAACCCCTCCATGCAAGGACCGGACCATATGTCGCACGCGACACAGCGACGCAGCTGCGGACGGGGCGCCACGATAGGTCGGCCGGGTCGACGGCATCGACGAATCCGCCGGTCTGATGTAAAGACTCTTCACATGAGTTGGAGCAAGGACGGGACGGGCGAGCGCGACGAGCCGCGCGGGTATCATCACGGAAATTTACGTGAGGCGCTGATCCGCGCGGCGCTGGAGCTGATCGCCACGAAGGGCCCGGCCGGCTTCACCTTCGCCGACGCCGCGCGTTTCGCCGGCGTCAGCCCGGCGGCGCCCTACCGGCATTTCCGCGATCGCGACGAGTTGATGGCGCATGTGGCGCTGCGCGGCTTCGAGCAGTTCGAGGCGGCGCTGGCGCGAGCCTGGGACGACGGCCGCCCGGACGCGTTCGCCGCGCTGGACCGGCTCGGCAGGGCCTATCTCGAATTCGCCCGCAACCAGCCGTCGCTTTACTCGGCGATGTTCGAAGCCGGCGTTCCGATCGGCGCCGATCCGACGCTGCGCGGCGCGAGCGACCGCGCCTTCGCCGTATTGCGCGCCGCGGCCGAAAAGATTGGCGCCGCCCTGCCGTCCGCCGGCCGTCCGCCGGCGCTGATGGTCGCGCTGCACATTTGGTCGATGGCGCACGGCATCGCGGCCTTGTTCGGACGCGGCGACGGCGCGCAGCGGGCGTTGCCGATGGCGGCGGCCGAACTTTTGGAAGCCGAGGTGCTGGTCTATCTGCGCGGACTCGGCGTCAAAACGACGCGGCCTTAGCGCGGCCCAAAAAGGCTTGACAACGGCGGCGACCGATGTAAATGTTATTTACATTCACACCCGAGGACCCCTCATGCCTGTCGTTCTGATGATTTTGGGCTTCATTTGGTGGTGGCCGCTGGGACTCATCATCCTCGGCTATCTCATTGCGCGCCACAAGTTCGGCTGCTGGCGGCGCCCGATCTACGCAGGGAATGGACCGATGAGCGATTGGGATTGCCACATGGACCGCTGGGAAGAGCGCTTGGATCGCAAGATGGCGCGCATGCAGGAAAGAATGGCGCGCGTGCGCGACCGGATGGAGCGCTACCGCAGCGCGGGCGGCTGGTTCAGCTCGTCCTCGAGCGGCAATCGCGCCTTCGACGACTATCGCCAGGAGACGCTGAAACGCCTCGAAGACGAGCAGCGCGAGTTCAAGGAGTTCCTCGAGCGGCTGCGCTTCGCCAAGGACCGGGACGAGTTCGATCAGTTCATGGCCGCGCGCCGTCCGCGCCCGTTCGAACAGGGCGGCGAGCCGTCGCCCGCCGAGCCGCACGCCTAATTTTCGTCACGCCTCCCCGCCTCCGCTGCGTGACCGCACGGGTCGCCCGGTCCCCTCCGGGCGGCCCGTTTCTTTTTCGGCGCGGGGACAAGGATGGGAATCGCGGTTCCGTTCCGGTGCGTTCTCGCGACCGTGCGTTTCATGGGCGAAAGTCGACCGCCGCGCCCATTTCTCGGCGCTGGGCCGTCTGGCTCGCGTCGCTATTCCGGGTAGCGTCTCCAGTGTTTTTTCGAGGGCGGAAATTTAGCAGCGGCGCAGTTCCAATCTTGGGCCCTTATCGCCAATAGGCTTTCCCGTCTCGTCAACATTTGGGAGCTGGATCAAGGTTCGCTTGTCTTGCGAAAGTTCATATCCCGTTGAAACATACGGGGGCTTCCAGGCAATGTAGATATCACTCCCATCGACTTTTACGTTGGCGATGAAAAGTGTTTTGCTACTGCCGTTTGGAAATTGAACAAGTAACTGAGTCCTTGAAAAGGTGTTAAAATTGCCCAAGTCGGCCACGCACCAGCGGCCAAGAATGTCATCAAGGGCCACCTCGTCCGCCGCCGCCGTGTTCGACCACGCAGCGACAATTGCTAAAGCGAGTAAATACTTACGCATTGCTAATGCCCCTTTCATTCACAGGCGGCTTTCCAATATCCTTAGCGTAAAGCACAATTTTTTGGTATGCAACTAAAGTCCAAATAGCGACAGAGGCGAAAAGCCCCGCGCTGACGTTATGGCAAAAGCCGAAAAGGCGATGAAGATCGCGCCGGGCGAAATCGAGGAGGACATCGGCGCGCCCGAGAAGGAAGGCCGGTTATGCCGACCGTGCATTTCATTGACGAAAATCGACCGCCGCGCCCATTTCTCGGCGCTGGGCCGTCTGGCTCGCGTCGTCATTGCCGGATTGCCGCGCCAAGTCGCGCAACGCGGCAAGGGAGGAGCGCCGACGCCTCTCAGCGACGCCGCCTTCCTCGCCGCGCTTAAGGCTGCTGCGCAGCGCCGCCCGCGCCCGCCGCCGCGCCGACCCAAGCCAAAAGAGCGGAGTTCGGCGGAAGGAGCGCGTTACAGGCGCTGTCGCCGTAAACGCGAGGTCCTGACCCGATCGAGGAACGAACGCAGCGCCCTCGTGATTATCCGTCGCGCAGCGGAATTCCGGCCTTTGAGGTCCGCAATCTTTTGACGCGCGTCCGCCAAGTCCCCCAGCTCTTGCTTGCGCCGAGCGATCTCGCGCCGCAGCGCGACGAGATCGAGCTGCTCGAAGATGCCGCGTCGGGCGCTGTCGGCGCTCGCGAGCGGCGGCGACCCGCCATCGGACGCATGCGGCTGTCGCAAGGCGGACCGCTCGCCCTCGACGCGAACCTTGTCGAGATCGGCGACGCGGCGATGGCGTTCGCGTGCGATCTCGACGTCCAGATTGGCGGGCAGGTAGGGGCGAAGCTTCGCGTAGAGATAGTCGGCGTCCGCGATCATCCGGGGAAAGTCCAGAAACACGATCGGGATGTCGGCGCGTACGGCGCTCTGCACCAGCCGCGCGAATCCCGTGGCGAGAATGCGCTCCTGATCGATCGGATCGAGGGAAAAGACGGCGCCGCCCGGCGTGACGCCCCAGTGCCGCCAGGTCTCTTCGTAGGAAGCCATCCAATCCGCGGTTTCGTACATATTACGCAGTTCGAGAATGATCCGGCTCGCCGCCGCGTTGCGCAAATCCCGAACCGGAATGACGAAGGCGTCGATGGCGATCCTGTCGTCCGCGACGAGTTGCTCGACGAACTCGGCGATCCACGGGGATTTGACGACATAGGGCAAGGCGTCGATCGGCGAAGCGTAAAGCGTGTCTTCGAGCCCGGCGTTCGCCGCGGCGGACCACTGCGCATCGCCCGATTTCGCAATCTGCGTTTCCACGCCGAGCGCGTCGAAGTAGCGGACCAGGAAAGTCGTTCCCGCTCGCCCGGTTCCGGTAATGACCAGATGGCGCCTCGGGTTGGAATTCAATTCTGTTTCCTTGCGCCGCTTGCATGAAGGATCTGGCGGCCGACGACAATCAGCCGTCGTCAGAGCCCCGGAGGTTCGATTCCTGTTTGCGCCCCCTCGTTCGACGTCCCTGGCGTGAAACGGCGGATAGGGCATTGATACCAGCGCCTCGAGGAGTCGGCAATCGCGTCGTGAACGCATTGTCGCTAAATATCGAACGATTTTGCCCACTAATCACAGGGACGAATCGCGCTGTCTCGGCGATTACGGCGCCAGGCGTCATTTCCGCTTTTTACGGCTTCCGGCGCGCTCAACCCCTCGATAGCCGTCCGTCCGCTCGCCGGCGAAACCCTCGCCGCGCGACGAGGCGGCGGAAAATCGTCACGCAATTCCTTGAAAGCAAACCCACGCGCCCGAAAGCGGCGCCGGCTTCGGCCGATTCGATCGGAGCGCGCGACCGGCGCGCGACCGCTTAGTAGAACCCGATCGGAAAATACTTGAGATAGATTTCCGCGTAGACGCCGCGGGCCGCCAGGCGCGCCAGCGCCCAGTCCATCGCGCGGCGCAGGTCGGCGTCCTCCTTGCGCACCGCGATGCCGATCCCCTCGCCGAAATAGCGGCTCTCGGTGTAGGGCCCGCCCTTGAAGACGCAGCAGTCGCCCGAATCTTCGCCGGCGAGCCACACCGCCAGGCTCATGCCGTCGGCGAAGGCGGCGTCGATCGCGCCGCCTTTGAGCGCGTCGTGCAACGCCGCGAAACTCGGATAGGGCTTGACGATCGCGGCGGGGAAAAACGTCGCGAGGTAGGTTTGATGCGCCGAGCCGGCGACGACGCCCACAGTCTTGCCCATCAGCGTCGTCGGCGTCGCGTCGGCGAGCGGTGAATCTTTGAGCGTCGCGAACCGCGCCGGCGTTTGATAATAGGGTTGAGTGAAGTCGATCCGCCCGCGCGCGGCCGCGCTCATGGCGATCGAGGCGACCACCGCGTCGCCCTTGCCGGACTCCAGCGAGTCGATCAAGGTGTCCCAGCGGCGCGCCTGGATGGTGCAGCCGATCAGCAGCTCCTCGCAGATCGCCCGCGCGATGTCGACGTTGAAGCCCGAGAGCGAGCCGTCGGCGAGGGCGAAGTTCAGCGGCGGATAATCGTCGTCGGTGAGGAACCGGATCGCGCGCACGCCGGAAAGGTCGGGGCGCTCCAGGTGCAGGCCGGGATCCCAGAAGCTCGGCGCCGGCGCGCGCTCGGCCGCCGCGGCGATCGCGGGCGCGAGGCAGGCGGCGAGAGCCAGCGCAACGAGAGTCTTGCGACAGGGACGCAGATTCCACATGACAAAGCCGTTTCGCTCGTCGTAACAATCGGAGCCTGGGTTTTCAGCGGTGCATTCGGGCCTGGTGGACGAGGACGCGGCGTTCGCGCCGCGTTCGTGCGATCGCTGGCGTTTGGCCGAGTTTCGTAGCGTGGTCGATTCGTTCAAGCAAGCGCTCGCCCAGGGCGAGACGCTCGAACGGCCCCAGGACGGCCAGGACCCGTCCCGCGAGCGGCGTGAGGCGGCCCGAAGCGCCGCCGAACGCGGCGGCGAAATCGCCCCCGAAATCGCCTTTCTGGTCGGCCAAGGCGTTGGGCCGGGCCGGTTGCTGCAGGCCATGCGGGCGGCGGAACGCTGCGCGGTCAGCGCGGACGCGGCGCTGCTCGGCGAGGGGCTGCTGCCGGAAGAAGTCTATTTTCGCGCCCTCGCGCGGCGCCTGCGCGTCCCTTATTTTTCCGGCGAATTGGCGATCGCCGATGACGTCGATCCCGCGTCGGTCGTCGCCAGCGGCGTCGCGCCGCTGGCGCCCAACGGCCTGGGCCTTCGCGCCGTGGTCGCGCCGCGCGGCAACGCGATCCGCCTTCTCATCGACGCCGCGGCGGCCGGCCATGCGCTGGGGGGCTTCGCCGTCAGCTCGCCGCAGCGCCTGAGCGCGTGGGTGCGGGCGAAGACCGGCGCCCGGGTGGCGGAGGCGGCTGCCTGCGGCCTGGAGCGGCGCGATTCGAGCCTGTCGGCGCATTCCGGTCTGAGCTGGGGCCAGGTCGCCTGCGTCGCGGCCCTGGCGATCGTCGTGGCGACCCTGGCGCTGGCCGCTCCCGGCGCGCTGCGCCCGGCGGTCTCGATCCCGCTCTGGCTGATCTTCGCCGCCTGGATCGTGGTCCGGAATCTCGCCGTCGCCGCCTCCTTCGCGCCGCCCGTCTTCCCGCCGTTGGCCGACCAGGACTTGCCGGTCTATTCGGTCGTCGCGGCGCTCTATCGCGAAGCGGGCATGGTCAAGAAGCTGATCCGGGCGCTCGACGCGATCGATTACCCCGGTATCATGGCGCAAGCCCCGGAAGAAATTGAGCCGGCCTGCGCTAAATTCAGCGCATGGCCGAAATCCGCACAGTGACGACGCTGCGATCAAAGCGCGCCGAAATCGTCTCTTCGATCGCTCAGTACGAAAAGCGCCTGGCGCAGGCCCGCGCCGACCTCTCGCACGTCAACGCGTGCATCGCCCTGTTCGAAGCGACGGGCGATCGTGAGTCGACGACGCCCTACACAGACATTTACCGGGTGTTCCAACGTGGCGAACTGACGGCGATCTGTAAGGCTGCGCTCGCGGAGCATGGCCCGATGACGACGCGGGCGCTGGCGGTCCACATTCTCACGGCAAAGGGCTTCGACGCGGGGGACAAGGTGCTGGCGAAGTCTGTTGCCGGGCGCATCATTCATGCGCTACGGATGCAGTTGGCGCGTGGCCGAATCAGCGACGCTGGGAAAAGCAAAGGCGTCCGGGTTTGGAAACTGCCGCCAACGACGCATGGGTGAATCCCAAGCCCGTCGCATCCGCGCAACGATACGTCGCCTACTATCGCGTCTCGACGCCGCAACAGGGTCGCTCAGGGCTAGGGCTTGAAGCGCAACGCCTAGTGGTCCTGGCGTACCTGGCATCCATTTCGGGCGAGCTGCTAGCCGAGTTTACGGAAGTCGAAAGCGGGCGGAAAAACGAACGCCTGCAACTAAAGGAAGCGCTTCGCACGTGTCGCATCTACAGTGCGATTCTCGTCATTGCGAAATTGGACCGCTTGGCCCGAAACGTCGCCCTGACCGCGAGTCTCATGGAAAGCGGGATTGAATTCGTCGCGGCGGATTTTCCCCAGGCGAACCGGCTGACAATCCACATTCTCGCGGCCGTCGCGGAGTACGAAGCCAAGCTCATTTCCGACCGCATCAAAGCGATGATCGTCGCCTCTCAAGCGAGAGGCGTCAAATGGGGCGGCGATAAGCACTGCGCCAACCTTCACTTGAACGCGGCGCGGACGAAAGCCAACATGAACCGTCATAAGCGCGCCACGGCTCGCGCGTTGGACCTGTTGCCGCTAGTTCAACAAATGCGGGACAGCGGCAAGAACCTGACCGCCATTGCTAAGGAACTAACGCGCCTCGGGGTTAAGACGCCTCAGGATCGCGGCTTCTGGTATCCCTACGCCGTTCGGCGAATTTTCATTTGGGCGTCGCAAGTGGGGCCGCCGCCGCAAAAATGGAAGGGCAACAAGCGGCGGTTTGAATGAGGGCGACGTTGCGCGCCGTCATCGATTCAGGCGAGCGAAAGAGGGCTAGGTGGTCGCTTGCGGAGTGAAGGGCGCGAGGACGTGGGCCGCGCTTATTGACAATGTCACGAACCGCTGTGGCCAGTAAGCACTTTAACAATTCCGTCCACTATTTGTCGTGGTCCATTATCAAACTCAGCTGCCAGTGTTACCAGAGCAATCAAGCCTGCTATCGACAGAAACCCAACGACGTGAGTCATTAAATGATGCGTATATCCCGTGCGGTCCCGCAGATACTTTCTGAATGCAGTCAGTTCTCTCCGAAATTCCGACACTTCTTCCACTGCGCGTTGATTAAAGGAATGTCGTATCATATCTGGCAATTGGGATTCAGAAAGATCGGCGCTAAATCGGTATAGTAACCCATCCGCTTCATCGCGCAATGCAACTATAACTGTTCCTCTGTATGTAAACGAAAAATCTTTGACAGCCGCCTCTGAGGGTAAACATTTGTCCCGTTCTTGACAGGACGCAATCCACTCTCGCTTCCTTTGTTGATATAGACCGTACGCAACCATCCCCGCTAAATCATCTGGCCCTTGGACCAAACTATCCCAAACCCCGCTATGGATATACCGCGCAGGAGCTACCACAACAGGCGGTGGCGAAGAGGGAGCGGGTACGCTTTCGCTTTCGTTGTCAGCCAAAGTACGACTTCACTTCCCCCTGGAGTGCTTAAAGGCAGCCTTCACCGCTTTCTCAAAGACGGACCTGTTAAGCGCATTTACTTTCTGGCCACCAGGAAGCGTCACACTATGTGAATTAGCGCGGCCACCCATTTCAACAACAATAAAGGTCTCCCGCCGCTCCGGCTGGGGCTCCGGCTCGCCTGGCATCGTCTTCGCTCCCTCGCGATGTCCCCCAAGGTCGACAAGCTCACTTGCAAGCTTTTGGGCAAGCGAGATCGCGGCCAGCTTATTGCCTTCGACCTGGGCCATATCCTGCCTCGCAATTCGCGCCGCTGTCAACCGGACATGGTGCGGTGCACAAACCCTTAACCCAAACTCTCTTAACGCGAAGTTCAGGTAGGTGGTAATTGCGGCGCGTATCGCCACATTTTGATGCTAAACGGGCAATCTGCGGCGTTTTAATACAACTAATGGTGAGTCGGCACAAGACTCGCGTCGCGTGCCGGTTGTATCTACCGCACGCGTTACGTGCGTCGGAATGTTACGCCGCTAAGTGCCGCTGCCAGTAGCCGCAGAAATCCGGGCTCGGCTTGCGCTGCATGGCGAAGCCGGCGAGGCGCGAGACTTGATCGCCGTTTGACATACGGCGGTTGTCTTCGCGCCAGGAAGCCTCTTGCGCGTAGCGAAGCAAATAGGCGCCGGCGATATGGTGATGGTGGCCAATTTCGGCGCGGCGGATGCGGCTGAAAAATTCCTCTGCCCAATTCGTGCAAGCGCCGTCGAAGCTGTAAGCCTCTTCGTGGTTGATCCGGCGCATTTCGAACTTGCCGCCGAGCCCATCCCAAGAGGTCGCTTCGTCGGCGTTGACGATGGTTCCCTTGCGAACGCGGGCGCGGATGAATGACATGGCCTGCGCTTCACTCTTGAAGACGGCCGGGACGGAACCGCCGTTGCGCTCGCGAACGATGACGACGACCTTGCGCTTGCCGTTCTGATTGCGAGCGAGGCGACGATCGCGGCGGTTCTCACGAAGGTTCGCGGGCTTAACGTAGCCGCCGAAATATCCGCCGTCGACCTCGGCGACCTTGCCGGCGCCGCCGACCACGCGGCCCTTCATTTCCTCGGCCATCGCCTCGCGGAACTTGTGGAGCAAAACCCAAGCGGCCTTGTATGAGACGCCGAGATCGCGAGAAAGGGCCAGGGCGCTCTTGCCTTTGACCTCGTTACAGAAGACCGCGATGGCCGCGAGATATCCCCTCAGCGGGAGCTTGTGCGACGCGAAGAGCGTTCCCGACGTGATGCTGAATTCCTTTTTGCACCCGCGACATTCGAAGCGCAAAGCGCCCGACGCGCGGCGGAACTCATAAGCCTTCAAACCGCCGCAGACCGGGCAGACCGGCTCGCCGGCAGTCTCAGGCCAACGCAGCTTGCGAAACGTCGTCTCGGCGTCGGCATCCGACATGCGAAACACCGTCGCCAGGGAAAGGGTCTTGGCCTCGGGGGATTGGAGAAAGTGCTGAGACATCGTTCGCATCCGCAATGAACCTTGCAGATACGATAGGATATTTCCTCTTGCATGTCAACAAGAATCCGTGCAAATATGAAAGGAATAATTCGCACGGAAGGGATCGCTATGAAACCAAAGGCCAGCGAAAAGGAATGGGCGGACGCCGTTCGCCGGTTCCTAAAGGTCGAACTGAAACGCGCCGAAGTCACCTATGCTGAACTCGCGGAACGGTTGGCGAAACACGGCCTACAGGAAACGGAAGCGTCGATAACGAGCAAACTGAATCGGGGCACGTTCGCCGCAGTTTTTTTCCTTGCGTGTCTAGCCGCGCTGGAGCGAGAGGGCGTAAGGTTGGAGGATATCTAGCTCAAAGCGTCGGACAGTGCGCGTGATGGACGGCCGCGGAGCAAATCGCCAGACTACCAACAATATCCTTTTGTTAATTGTGGTCGCCTTTCTGATTATTGTCGCTGTGCTTTTTGCTACGCGACCACAAGTCGAAATACAATATTCCTCCGATCGACAGGAACAAACCCAAGCCGCCGCAAACACACAAATAGACAACGACAAACTCTTCGGGGTTAAGCCCGAAGGGTGGACGGCTATATTTACCGGCGTTCTCGCTCTCTTTACTGTTATATTGACCGTAGTATCTTTCGTTCAAATCCGATTTCTGATAAAGGCGGACTATATAGCCCATATTGCCGCCGATGCGGCTTTGAAATCCGCCAACGCCGCTAAGGATGCGGTCGAATTGTCCGAGCTTACACTTGTCGGTATCGAGGCTCCCATTCTCTTCGCATACGCCCGTCGGCGTATCATCCAAATTCCCAACATGCGTACCATTCTGAACGATGGGGCTGAATATTATTTCAAGAACTTTGGCCGATCGCCGGCGATTGTCAGAGAGGTCTATATTCGATGCGTCACGAGCGCACACCCCCCGCCGCCCGCTCCATTCCCACCATTGCCATCCTCTTGGTTTTACGACGAAGTTATAGAATCCGGGGGGACTGGCCAACCAAGGCAGTTCACTAGTCGCGACATCGTCGTCACCGCGGAGGAAACGGCCGGTTCGCCTGCAACAGCACTTTGGGTTGTAGGACAGGTCCGCTACGTGGACGTTTACGGCAATCAATACCTGTCCGGGTTCCGCTTGTGCTGGAATTCTCGCTTGAAAGAATTCCAAGCCATGGGCGGGTCCGCCCATAACTATCGCCGCAAGCTCACAGAGGAAGAAACTCGCGTAGCGGAAAAACGGGGTGTATTTTAGCGCGCACCGCACCGCTGCGATCATTTAGCCGTTCCTTCCGGGACCAAATGTCGGGTCGGGACGGCTAAATTGCTTCCGGTATTTGCGCCAGGATACCGGATTACCCCCGAGCGAAGCTCGACATCAAACTGGTGGTCGAGCGGCGCGACGGCGAGACCCTGGCGGCGATCGCCGCGCTCGGCCTGCCGGCGCGCTACGACGTCATCGTCGCGCCCGCGGGCAGGCCGTCGACCAAGCCGCGCGCGTTGAACGTCGCCCTCCCCGCGCTTCGCGGCGATTTCGTCGTCGTCTACGACGCCGAGGACGAGCCCGATCCGGATCAACTGCGCCTCGCGGCGGCGCGTTTTGTCGGCGACCCCGGCCTCGATTGCCTGCAA
This sequence comes from Roseiarcus sp., assembly GCA_050015575.1. GTDB lineage: Bacteria > Pseudomonadota > Alphaproteobacteria > Rhizobiales > Beijerinckiaceae > Roseiarcus. The sequence continues at coordinate 52,094 of JBEKBD010000003.1, forward strand.
GCGCGCCTGACGATCGGCAATGTCCGCGACTCGTGGATCAGCAAGATGTTCGCGATCGAATACGCGGCGCTGTTCGACCTGGTCGATCCCGGTCTGGCGGCGCTCGGCCTGCCGATCGCCCTGGGCGGCACGTCCAATCATTTCCGCGCGCGCACGCTGCGGCGCGTCGGCGGATGGGACGCCTGGAACGTCACCGAGGACGCCGATCTCGGCGTCCGGCTGGCGCGCGAGGGCGCACGCGTCGACGCGCTCGGCTCGGACACGCTGGAAGAGGCGCCGAACGATCTCGGCGCCTGGTTCCGCCAGCGCATGCGCTGGCAAAAAGGTTGGATGCAGACCCTGATCGTCCACTCGCGCCATCCCGTGACAGTCGTCCGCGCGCTCGGGCCGGCGCGCGCCGTCGCCGCGGCCGCGCTGATCGGCGGCTCGGTTCTCGGCGGGCTGTTCGGGCCGGCGTTGTTCGTCGAGGCGCTGTGGCGCGCCATTCGCGGCGATCTGGCGGGCGCGGGCGCGTGGAGCGTCGGCGGCGACGTCGCGATCTACACCCTGATGGCGACGGGGCTGATGGCGATCTTCGTTCCCGCGCTGGCGGCGACGCGCCGACGCGGCATGGCCGGCGTGGGCGGCGCCTTGGCGTCGCTGCCGCTCTATTGCGCGCTGATTTCGGTCGCGAGCTGGGCCGCATTGGTCGACTTGACGATCCGGCCGTTTCATTGGGCCAAGACCGAGCACGGCCGAGCCGGCGCCGCGGCGGGCGCAGCCGGCGGCGCGCCTGTCCGCCGGCGCGCCGAAGCGGTTCCCGGCGAGTAGCGCCGCGGCGGCGGACGGCGCCGATCGCTCCACGACCTCGCGGGTCTTGGTCGCGCGACGGGCCCGGCGTTGGCCGATTTGGCCGGCGCCGGCCGCGCGCGTTGAGGGTTCGTTCACCAATTTCGGGCCAAATTGGCGCATCGGTCTTAAGAGGGCGTCGCGGCCGCCGCGCGCGCCGGGAACCGCCGTTCGTAAAGGACGAAACATGTCGCGTCGCGTCTTGTTCTCGCTGGGTTTCGCGGCCGCGCTCGCCCTGAGTTCGGCGAGCTTGGCCGCCGCGCCGGCGGCCCCGCCCGCCACGCTGAAGATCACGCTCGACCAGGCCAAGGTGCTGCAGCTCCCCGAGGGCGCCAAAACGCTGGTGGTCGGCAATCCCGCCATCGCCGACGTGACGATGCTCAAAGGCGGCGCAGCGATGGTCCTCACCGGCAAGGGATACGGCCAGACCAACATGATTGCGCTCGACGCGCAGGGCAATATAATCGACGAAAAGCAGATCGACGTCCAACCGACCCGATCCGTGCTGGTCGTGCAGCGGGGAAACGACCGCGAATCCTATTGGTGCAACCCGACCTGCATGCCGACGGTCCAGCTTGGCGATGAAAACAAGGCGTTCTCCGAAGCCAGCGGACAGATCGGCGCACGCAATGCGCTCGCCGAAGGCGGCGCCGCCAAGTAACGCGAACCGCGCGGCGGCCGGCCGCGCCCGGCCATGCGCCGTCTGATTCTCGAGGAGCCGATTTCGCGCGCCGCCGTCTGGAGCGGACGGGCGGCGGTGTTTGCGCTGGCGACGGCCGGCGTCGCCGTCGGCGTGTCGCGGTTCGGCGGCGGCGGCGCCGCCACGGCGGCCCTCACCATCCTCGGCGCGGCGCTGGCGCTGGCGTTTCTCGCCGTCCTTCTGGCGGGCGCCGCCGCGGCGGACATCTGGCGCACCGGCCGGCGCGGCGCCGATCAGGCCGCGCTCGGTCTGGGCCTGTCGCTGGCGCTGCTCGCCTACCCCGCTTATCTCACCGTCACGGCGCTGCCGCTGCCGGCCATCGCCGACGTGACGACCGACCTCGCCTCGCCGCCCTCGTTCATGATCTCGGCCAAGGCGCGCGCGGCGCGCGCCGGACTGGCGACGCCGAGCCGAACCGCCGAGATCGACGCGCTGCAGAAAGCCGCCTATCCCGACGTGCGGCCGATCGTGGTCGACCTCGAACCCGCTCAGGCCTATCAGCTCGCTCTGCGCGCCGCCGACGACGTCGGCTGGCGCATCGTCGACGCCAACCCGCCCAATCTGCGCGTCGACGGCGTGGCGCAGATCCAGGCCGTCGATCGTTCGCTGCTGTTCGGCTTCGTCGACGACATCGCCATCCGCATCCGCCCGCTCGCCAGTCAGACGCGGATCGACATCCGCTCGGTCTCGCGCGTGGGCAGACATGATTTCGGCGCCAACGCGCGCCGCATCCGCCGATTCGCCGCCGCCGTCCAGGAGGCGACGCAGGCGCCTTAGCGCTGGGGCCGGCAGGCGCCGCGTCGACGATCGACAAGCCTTGCAACGACCGGGCTTTGACACTAGTTTCCCCGCCGTCGCCGTCCGGGCCGCCATAGCTCAGTTGGTTAGAGCGCTAGATTGTGGATCTAGAGGTCCCCCGTTCGAGGCGGGGTGGCGGTACCATCATCGCGCGACTGACGCGGCTCGCCGGATGGCGGGCGCGCGGGACGCTCCTTTTCAACCGTGCCGGCGCAGGACGTTCAACAGCGCCGCGAAGGCCGGCGTCGGCTGCCGCCGGCTGGGATAGTAGAGATGATAGCCGGGAAACGGCGGGAGCCAATCGGCGAGAACGCGGATCAGTTGGCCGCTCTCGAGTTGCGCTCGCGCCTGCTCCTCCGGCAGGTAGGCGAGGCCGAGCCCGGCGAGCGCCGCCTTGAGTCTCAAATCGAGGGTGTTGAAGACCAACTGCCCTTCGACGCGGACCTTCAGCTCCCGTCCGCCCTTCTCGAACTCCCAGGCGTAAAGGCCGCCATAGGTCGGCAGCCGCAGATTGATGCAGTTGTGGTCGGTAAGGTCATGCGGCGTCTTGGGCGTGGGACGCTTGGCGAAATAAGAGGGCGAGCCGACGACCGCCATCCGCATGTCGGGGCCGATGCGCACCGCGATCATGTCCCTGTCCACCTGTTCGCCGAGACGCACGCCCGCGTCGTAGCGCTCGGCGACGATGTCGGTCAGGCCCTGGTCGACAATGACCTCCACCTTGATGTCGGGATAGTCGGGCAGCAGCTTTACGATCGCCGGCCACAGGATCGAGTTTGCTGGGTGCTCGCCGGCGGTGATGCGGATCGTTCCGGCTGGTCTTTCGCGCAATTCGCTCAGCGCCGCCAATTCGGCGTCGATCTCGTCGAAGCGCGGCGCGACGATCGCGAGAAGCCG
>JBEKBD010000004.1:0-50377 GCA_050015575.1 Roseiarcus sp.
GCCGGCCTGGTGCGCGGCGCTTCCAAGGGCGAGGGGCTCGGCAACCAGTTTCTCGGCAACATCCGCGAGTGCGACGCGATCGCCCATGTCGTGCGCTGCTTCGAGGACGGCGACGTCGTCCATGTCGAAGGCCGCATCGATCCGCTCTCCGACATCGCGACGGTCGAGACTGAATTGATGCTCGCCGATCTCGAAAGCCTCGAGCGGCGCGTCGCGCAGATGGAAAAGCGGGCCAAGGGCGGCGACAAGGACGGCAAGGAGTTGCTCGCGCTCGCCGAGCGCAGCCTCGCCGAATTGCGCGCGGGCCGCCCTGCGCGGGCCGCCGGGGTGAGCCGCGAGGAGCACAAGCTCTTCCAGTCGCTCGGGCTCTTGTCCTCCAAGCCCGTGCTCTACGTGTGCAACGTCGAGGAAGCCTCCGCCGACAAGGGCAACGCCTTCGCCGACGCGGTGCGCGGGCAGGCCGCCAAAGAGGGCGCGGCCGCCGTGGTGGTGTCGGCGAAGATCGAGAGCGAGATCGCCGTGCTGCCGGCGGCCGAGCAGAAGGATTACCTCGAGGCGGTGGGCCTCGCCGAGCCCGGCCTCAACCGCGTGCCGCAGGCGGCGGGCGTCATCCACACCGATTTCGAGAAAGGCTTCATCCGCGCCGAGACCATCGCCTACGACGACTATGTCGCGTTCAACGGCGAGGCGGGCGCGCGCGAAGCCGGCAAGTTCCGCCTCGAAGGCAAGGACTACGTCGTCGCCGACGGCGACGTGCTGCATTTCCGCTTCGCGACGTGAGAGGACGCGATGGACCGGCTCTATTTCGAGGACTTCCCGCCCGGCGAAATCGTCGAATACGGCGATACGCCGGTCACCGCCGCGGCGATCGTCGAATTCGCGCGCCAGTTCGATCCGCAGCCGTTCCACCTCGGCCAAGAGGCCGCGCGCGATTCGCTCGCCGGCGAGCTGATCGCCTCCGGCTGGCACACCGCGGCGATGCTGGCGCGCATGAACTGCGATGAATTCCTCGGTCGCGCCGCCAGCCAGGGCGAGCCGGGCGTCGAGGAGCTCGACTGGATCAAGCCGGTCAAGCCCGGCGATCGCCTGCGCGCGCGCCGCGCCACCTTGAGCGCGCGACCGGCGCGGTCGCGGCCCGCGCTCGGCGTCGTCGAGTTCCGTTTCGACGTCGTCAACCAGAACGCGGAAATCGTCATGACGCAGAAGCGCGCGATCTTCTTTCTGCGCCGCGTGGCGGGGGAGGCGGCCGGGTGATCGCGCTGTTCTACGAGGACCATCGCGTCGGCCAGAGCGCCGTCGTCGGCGCCTGCGAGTTCACCCGCGAGGCGATCATCGCCTTCGCGCGCGCCTACGATCCGCAGCCGTGCCATCTCGACGAGGCGGCCGGCGCGGCCTCGCGGTTCGGCTCGCTGTGCGCTTCGGGGTGGCACACCGCGAGCGTCGGCGTGCGGGCGCTGATCGACTACCGCGAGGCGCAACGCGCCGCCGCCGCGGCGCGCGGCGAGCCGCTGCCGCCGCTCGGCGTCGGCGCCGGCGTCCGCCACCTGCGCTGGGCCAACCCGGTGCGGCCCGGCGCCGTCGTCACCTACTCGGCGCGGGTCGAGGCGATGCGCGAGACCAAGCGGCCGCAATGGGGCCTGATCTCCAGCCGTGCGATCGGCGTCGATCAGCACGGGCGCGAGGTCTTGTCCTATCTGTGCCACGTCCTCGTCGCGCGCCGCGGCCGTTGACGCGACCGCGCCGTGAGGCGTCATTTCGGCTGGACGCGATACGTGACGAAGCCGCCTGGCGCGGCGCCCATCGGCGTCAGCGTGACGCCGGCGGGGGGCGCCGCGCGCGCCGCGGCCGGAGAAGTCGAGAACGTCGCGACGACTTCAGGCGGCCACGGCGCGAAACGCCAATTGCCGTCGGACTTGGGTTCGACGTGGCGGGTCTCGACGATGTAGCGCACCATGACGTCGCGGTTGGAGTCGGGCGCCTCCAGCACGATCGTCGTTCCGTCGCAACCGGGAAAATTGCCGCCGCCGTTGGCGCGGTAGCTGTTGGTGACGACGACGAACGCTTGCCTCGGATCGACCGGCGCGCCGCGAAACGCCAAGTTGCGGATGCGATGCGCGTCGGGGGCGACGAGCTTGCCGTCGCTGTCGTAACGCGACGGCTGGGTCACGTCGATCTCGTAAGTCACGCCGTCGATGACGTCGAAATTGTAGGCGGCGAAATTGGCGTCGAGCAGCGGCTGCTCGGCGAGCGAACGGGGATCGATGCGGCGAAAGACGCCGGCCGATCGCTCCAGCCATTCGCGCAACGTCGCGCCGTCGATCTTCACCGCGCGCAGGGCGTTGGGATAGAGATAGAGGTCGGCGACGTTCTTGATTGCGATCGGCCCCGCGGCGACGTCGGTGTAATAGTCCGGGCCGCCGCGGCCGCCCGACTTGAACGGCGCGGCGGCGGAAAGAATCGGCAGGCCCGCGAGCGCCGGCGAGGTCTTGGCGCGCCGGGCGACGTACCAGATCTGCGCGGCGTTGACGATCTGCACCGAGGGATCGTCGGCGACCAGCGCGAAATAGGAATTGATCGGCGAAGCGAGGTCGCCGACGGGCTCGCGGACATAGCGAAGCGTCGCGTCGTGCGCGCCTTGCGCCGCGGCGAGCACGCGAGCGTCCGCCTCGACCAGCGCCGTGACCGTCTCGCCCTCGCGCCGATAGATCGGCCGCGCTTCGACCTTGGCGGCGGCGACCCGCCAGCCGGCGCCGGCGCGCTCCAGCGAGAGATCGATGACGCCGAGATGGCTTCCCCAAAAGCCGGCCATCACCGCGGGCGCGCCGCGCAACGCGCCCTTGACGACGTCGACGCCGTCGACGCCGGAAAAATCCGGGCCCGGCAGCAGCAAGTGCTGGTGGCCGAGGAACATCGCGTCGACGCCGCCGACCGCCGCCAGCGCCAGGGCGGCGTTCTCTTCGCCGGGCTGCGGGGCCTTGCGGGAAACGCCGGAGTGGCAGAGCGCGACGACGAGATCGACGCCTCGAGCGCGCAACGCCGGGACGTGGACGCGCGCGGCTTCCGCGATGCCGATCGTCGTCGCGCGGCCGCTCAAATGGCTCTCGTCCCATTGCATGATCTGCGGCGGCGTGAAGCCGATCACGCCGATGCGAAGGCGCTGCTCGGCGCCCGCCTCGTCGCTGAGCGTCGGCTCCAGGACGAGCCACGGCGTGAAATAGAACGAGCCGTCGGGACGAAGAACGTTGCAGCTCAGGGCGGGGAAATTCGCGCCGGCGAGCGCGATTTCGAGAAAGTCGAGGCCGTAGTTGAATTCGTGGTTGCCGACCGCGCAGGCGGCGTAGCCCATTTCGTTCATCGCGCCGATCATCGGATGGGTTTGGCCGCGCTTCAGCCCCATCGACAGCGCCGCGTAATCGCCGAGCGGCGAGCCCTGGATGATGTCGCCGTTGTCGAACAGCAGGGCGTTGGCGACTTCGGCGCGCGCGCTCGCAATGAGCGAGGCGGTCTTGGCCATGCCGACCGTGTCGTCCGGCCGGTCGCGGTAATAGTCGTAGGCGAAAATATTGGCGTGAAGGTCGGTGGTGCCGATCAGGCGCAGCAAGAGGCCGGCGGTCATGGATTCCTCGAACGCGAGAAGCGAATCGAGGCACCTTAGAGCGCGCGCCCGATCGAGGGAACCGCGCGTCGACCGGCGGCCTTCGGCGCCGTCAGAGGGCGCGCGCGGGCGCGGCCGGCGTCAGCCCGGCTTGCGGCGCGCCGGTCTTCGCCTCCCAGCCGCCGGGCGGCGCTGGCGCGTCGTTGGCGGCCGGCGACGGCGTCGCCGTCTTGAACTCGGCGAGCGCCTTGGCGGCCGCCGCGAGGGCGACCGCGTCCATTTTCGTCGCCACGTCGTCGCGCTTCTTGGCCGCGTCGGCGTCGCCCTGCTGGGCCGCCAGCGAGAACCACAGCCAGGATTGGACGAGGTCTTGCGGCACGCCCATGCCGCGGGCGTAGAGAACGCCGAGATTGAACTGGCTGTCGCGGATTCCGAGCTGCCCGGCCTTGCGGAACCATTGTGCGGCTTCGCCATAGTCGGGCTTGCCGCCGGCGGCGGCTTCGGCGTTCATCACCGCCAGATTATGCATCGCGCGCGCGTTGCCGGCGCCCGCCGCCTTCGCGTACCAGGCCATCGCGAGCTGCGGATCGCGCCCGAGGCCGAGGCCCTTCTCGTAGAGCGTCGCCAGTCGGTACTGCGCGAGCGGAAGATATTGCGCCGCCGCCTGCTCGAACCATTGCGCCGCCGCGCCGAGGTCCCTGGCGACGCCGCGGCCGTCGACGAGGCGCAGCGCCAGTTCGAGTTCGGCGGCCGGTTCGCCGGCTGCCGCGGCCGCGCGCAGCGACGGCGGCAGATCGGCCGGAATCGCGGCGGCGAGGCCGGCGGGGGCGCTCTTGGCGCTCTTGGCCGGCGTCGGCGGCGCGGCGATCGAGCCGATCGGATGGGGATCGATCGCCGCGGCGCCGGAGAGCGCGGCGAGCTTGGCGATATCGGGGTTCGCATTTGGTTGCGCCGGCGTCTGCAGCTCCGACTTCTGCATCAGGGGATGGCGAGCGCCGCGCAGCTCGACCGCCGCGAACGTCGCGATCGCCGCCAGCAGCGCCGCGCCGAGAAGAATGGGCCGCCGCTGCGCGGCGAAGAACGCCTTGGCCCGACCGCCGGCCGAGCCGCGCGCCCGCTCGCGGGCGTCGGCCGATTCGGCCGCCGGCCTCGACTTGCCGTCCTTGGCCGCGCTTTCCGCCAGCGCGGCTTGCGCGGCGCGGCGAGCCGCGGCGATATGGGCGTTGACCGCGCTCTTCGACGAGGGGAATTCGCTCGACTCCAGGGCGCGCGCCCGCGGCAGCGACGCGCCGGGTTCGAGCAAGAAGTCGGAGCCGTCGAGCGAGCGCAGCGGCGGCGCCTGGCCGGCTTGATCGGACTTGCCGCTCCACGCCGGTTCGCTGGGCCCGTTCGCCGCCGCGGCGCGATCGGGGATGCCGCGCAAGGCCGCGTCGGCGGCGTTCGACGCTTCGCCGACGCCGATGGGCGGAACGCTCCGCGTCGCGTTCGCCGCGCCGGGCGCTTCGGCGCGCGCGCCCTCGTCGATGCGGCCGAGACGATCGACCAGCCTTTCCAGAACGTCCTGCAGGCTGGCCAGGCGCGCCTGCGTGCGCTTGTCGGCGCTCGCCTGTTCGGCGCGCAGGTCGGCGAGCCCGTCGGCGATGTCGTCGTTGTCGGGAGGGGCGGGCTCGCGCAGCGATTGCAGGGTCTTGCGCGTCGTGTCGAGTTCGGCGATCAAGTCCGCGACCGTGCGCGGATCGAGCGCGGCCTTCGACGAGGCGTCCGGCTGCAACGCGTCGAGACGATCGTGAATCTCGGAAATCTGACTCGCCAGCGCATCGGCGTCGACCCTCGGCCCGTCGCGGCGGCCCAGCCGCTCGGCGAAGAGGTCGGCGGCCTGCTCGACGAAATTCGGGTCGAGCTTCGGGGCCGCGCCGAGGTCGAGTCGCTGGTTGAGCGCGCGTAGCGCTTCTTCCAGCGGGTGGACGTCGATCGACGGAACGACCCGCTGGTCGATGCGTGCGCCGAGGTCGCGGATCATCGCCTCGATTTCGCCGGGCGGCGCCGCAGGGGTGGCGCCGCGGTCCAGCTTCTGGTTGATTTCGCGCAGCAGGCCCTCGAGCGGGCGCATGTCGGGCGCGGCCGGCGCGGCGAGCTTGGCGCCGAGGTCGCGCAGCGCGGCTTCGAGCTTGGCGGCGTCGGGCTGCGAGCCGTTTTGGCGTTCGATCGAGGCGCGAACGCCGTCGATGCGGCGCGCCAGGTCCTCGATGGCGCGCGAGTCGGCGCCCGGCGCCGGCCGCTGCAGCGCCTGATCCATCCGCTGAGCGAGCTGCTCGAGGCGGCGCTCGATCGCCGACAGCGCCGCCGGGGGCGTCGAACGCTCGATTTGGGCGCGCGCCTCGGTGAGCAGCGCGACGACGCGCTCCGATTCGGCCTGCGGGGCCGGACTCGAGGCCAGCCGCTCGACGCGGTCGGCGAGGTCGGCGATCTGCTTTTCCAACCGTTCGACCGGCACCGGCCGCATCGCGGCCGCGGCGAGAAGGTTGCGAACTTCCTCGGTCTGCGCGCGGATGCGTTCGAACGTCGCTGGGTTGACGACGCCCTGCGCGATGGCGTCGACCTTGGCGTCGATGGCGCGAATCTCGCGCTCGAGCCCCTGCACGGCGGCGTGCGGATCGTAAGCGCGCAGGGCGTCCAGGACTTGTTCGACCAACGCTTCGACCGGCGCGACGAGCGTCTCGCGCGCGCCGCTGTCGCGTATCGAGGCGACCCGCTCGCTCAGATCGCGCATCGCCCCTTCCAGCGCGACGACGGCGTTGCGCGGGGCGAGATCGGCGAGGCTGCGCGACATCGCCGCGATCTCGGCGCGCAAGCCCTGCACGTCGAGCGGAAGGCGCGCGCTTTGTTCGTTCTGTTCGCGGCGCATTTGCTCGAGGCGCGCGCTCACGGCCAGCATCTCGCCGCGCAGCGCGTCGGTCGGCGACGGGCCGTTCGCGGGCGCCGCCGCGCCGGCCTCGACGGGCGGGAGCGACGGCGCCGCCGCGGGGCTTGGGCGCGAGGACGAAGCGGAGTCGACGCCGAAATGGCGCCAGCCGCGTTTCGCGGGTTCGAGGTCGGCGGGAGCCGCGCGCGCGTCGAGTTCGCTGCGCCGGCGGGCGATTTGCGAAACGGCCTCTTGCATGTCGATGCGCGAACGCTCGCTCTTGTCGAGACGCGGTTCCCGCCGGCCGAGCGCCCCGGCCGGCGCCTGCCCGCGCGCCGCGCGTTGGTCGATCGCGTCGAGCTTTTCGGCGACGGCCTGCAGCGCCGCTCGCTGTTCGCCGCGATCGGCCTGGCTGCGTTCGATCCAGCGCGCCACCGATTCGATCGCGCGCACGGCGCGCGCTTCTTGACGTTCGGCGCGGCTTTCGAGCCTGGCGATCGCCGCCTCGAGCAATTCGTCGGAGCGGCGCGCCTCGTCTTGGCTGGAGATCGGATCGTCGCGCCGGCGCCGCGGCTCGCGGCGCGCTCTCGGGCGCCAATCTTCGTCCGATCGGCCGTCGCGGCGCGACAGCCGCGAAATGCGTTCGCCGATCGCGTCGAGCCGGTCATCGGGTTCGAGATCGTCCGGCCTGACGCCTTGTTCGGCGGCCTTGTCGGCGACCGCCTCGTCGAGCCAATCGCCGAGGCTCATGCCGGCGCGTCGCGCGGCTTCTTCGGCGAAGTCGCGGGTTTCGCGCGCTAAGCCTCTGACGTTCCACGCCGCCGCGCCGTTCATGGTTGCAACCGTCGCCGAGGTTGTGTCGATCGAAGCGCCTTCGGCCAATGAGTGCGCCGCATTGAATGTTTCGGCGTTCGTGGTGAAAAAACCGTTAAGGCCCGCGAAATGGGCCGTCGGAGCCGTCGCCGACGGCGTTGCGGTTGTATAGCGAGCAATAGCAACTAATAGTTGCATTTCTCAACAAATGGATCATATTCATCGCGGTTTGCGCTCGAAGCGCCGGCGGCTGGTCCCGGCGACCCTAGGGCGCTGACGGAAAGGATTGGCCATGAGCGCAACTTCGGCGTTGGGGAATGCTGCCGATTCTGCAAGCAATCTCTCGGTTGCCTCCGGACTCGGGAGCCGGAGCGCCGCCGGCGAGATGACGATCGGCGAAATGGCGCGCGAATTCGGCGTCACCCTGCGAACCCTGCGTTTCTATGAGGACCGCGCTATGATCCACCCGCGCCGGGTGGGGAACGCGCGCTATTACAGCGGACCGGACCGGCTTCGCCTGGAAATGATCCTCAAGGGCAAGCGGCTCGGTTTCACCCTCGCCGAAATCGGCGAACTGATCGGCGCCGAGGACGGCGCCGCCAAGACCGACTTCGAGGGCAGGCTGCGGCCCGCTCAGATCGTCGATCAACTCGACCATCTCGAGCGTCAGCGGCGCGAGATCGAGGAGGCGATCGCCAGCCTCAAGGCAATGCACGAACGGCTGTCGCGCCAGTCCGGCGCGCCCGAGGCCCGCCTCGCCGAATGACCGCGGCGATGGCGGCGAGGGGCGTCCCTTTCGGCGCAGGCGGCGTCGCGTTCACGGCGCGGGGCCATGCCGGCGCCCTGCGCCGGCGGGCGCGCCGGATCACCGCCAATCGCCGTATCGGCTTTGGATGAGCGCCAGGGCGGCGACCGCGGCGGTGTCGGCGCGCAGGATGCGCGGGCCGAGGCTGAGACGCAGCACGTTCGGCGCGCGTCCGATCGCCTCGCGCTCACCGTCGTCGAATCCGCCCTCCGGGCCAATCAGCAGCGAAACGCCGGCGCTCGGCGAGCGCTCGGCGAGCGCGTCGATCGGGTTCGCCTGCGGCGCGTCCTCGTCGCAAAACACCAACAGCCGCTCGGCGGGCCAATCGGCGAGAACCTTGTCCAACCGCTCCGGCGGATCGACTTGAGGCAGCCAGATCACGCCGCACTGCTCGGCCGCCTCGCGCGAGTTGGCGCGCAGGCGCTCGACGTTGAGCCGCGCGGCCTGGGTGCGCCGGGTGACGACCGGCCTTAAGCGCCGCGCCCCCATCTCCACCGCCTTCTGCGCGACATAGTCGAGCCGCGCGTGCTTGAGCGGGGCGAAGAGATAGTCGACGTCGGGGGGAACTTCCTGCGGCCGCGTGCGCTCGCGAATCGTCAGCGTCGCGGCCTTGCGGGAGACGGCGCCGATCGAAGCGGCGTATTCGCCGTCGCGCCCGTTGAAGGTCAGCACGCGCGCGCCGGGGCCGAGCCGCAGCACGGCGAGGAGATAATGGGCCTGATCGGGCGAGAGCGCCGCGCTGGCGCCCTCGCAGAGGTCGCCGGCGAGATAGAGGCGAGGGGTGGTGAAATCGACGCGGGCCATGGCGGGAGTTCGTCGGCGAGCTGCGGGGTTCGTTCACCCATAGCACGGACGCGCGTTTCGCGGAGCGCGTAACAAACGCCGGCGCGAACGCGAAACGACGGCGAGGCCCGCGCCGCCCATGCGGCGCCGCGCCGCACGAACGGAGCGTCGCATGCGTATTCCCTCAGGCCCCCACGCCTTGGCGCGAAGCGCTCGCGCCGGCGCGGCGCTGGGACTTTCAATCGCCTTCGTCGTCTCGGCCGGCGCGCCGGCGGGCGCCGCCGACGCCGAGCGGCCGACGGTGATCGAACTCTTCCAGAGCCAAGGCTGCTCGTCCTGCCCGCCCGCCAACGCCGCCCTGATCGAATTCGCCGCGCGCGCCGACGTGCTCGCGCTCAACTTCGCCGTCGACTATTGGGATCGCCTGGGGTGGCGGGACACTTTCGCCAAGCCGGAATTCACCGCCAGGCAATGGGCCTACGCCCGCGCCATGGGGCGCGCCGAGGTCTTCACGCCGCAGATCGTCGTCAACGGACGCGTCGACGGCGTCGGCGCAACGACCAGCGAAATGGGCGATCTGGCCGAACGCGCCGATCGTGGCGCGGCGGGCCCCGAGGCGAGGATCGAACCCGGCGCCGCGACCATCGGCGCCGGCGCCGCGCCGCCGCGCGGCGCGGACGTCTGGCTGGTGCGCTACGATCCGCGCGTGATCGAGATCGCGGTCCGGCGCGGCGAAAACGCCGGCCGAACGCTGGCGCACAAGAACGTCGTGCGCGAGTTGATCCTTCTCGGCCGTTGGAACGGCGAGGCCGAGCGCCTCGCGCTGCCCGCTGCAAGCATTTCCGGGCTCGCCGACGCCGTTTTGGTTCAGGCGTCCAGCGCCGGGCCGATCCTCGCCGCGGCGAAGGACTGACCGGAGCGGCTAGGCCGGCGCACAAAAATGACGCCGCGGCACCGAATCCCCCTTGCCAGAGGCGTAATGTTCTGCAAATGTTCCGTTCCGCCGGCGCGCGGCGAGGGGCGCTGGGCGGCGGGGCTCGAGGCGGGCGAGGGCATTATGGTTGCGCGCGTGGCGACGGTGGCGTTCGAGGGGGTCGAAGCCCGCGCGGTCGACGTTCAGGTGCAGATCGCCAGCGGCGCTGTCGTGTTCATGATCGTCGGCCTCGGCGACAAGGCGGTCGCCGAATCGCGCGAGCGGGTGCGCGCGGCGCTGATCGCGTCGGGCCTGGCGCTGCCGGCCCGGCGCATCACCGTCAATTTGGCGCCCGCCGACCTGCCCAAGGAGGGCTCTCACTACGATCTGCCGATCGCGCTCGGGGTCATGGCGGCGATCGGCGCGATTCCCGCCGACGCGCTGGACGGCTACGCCGTCATCGGCGAACTGGCGCTCGACGGGACGGTGAGCGCGGTGGCGGGCGTGCTGCCGGCGGCGATCGCCGCCAACGCGCGCGGCCTCGGGCTGATTTGTCCCGCCGCCTGCGGCCCGGAGGCGGCCTGGGCTTCCGCCGATCTCGACATTCTGGCGCCGCGTTCGCTCATCCAGCTCGCCAATCATTTCAAGGGAACGCAGGTGTTGAGCCGTCCCACGCCGGCGATGCGCGCGGCCGGGGGGCCGCAGCCCGATCTTCGCGACATCAAGGGCCAGGAGAGCGCCAAACGCGCGCTCGAGGTCGCCGCCGCCGGCGGACACCATCTGCTGATGTGCGGCGCGCCCGGCGCCGGCAAATCGATGCTGGCGCAGCGCCTGCCCTCGATCCTGCCGCCGCTCAGCCCGCGCGAACTGTTGGAAGTGTCGATGGTCCATTCGATCGCCGGCGCGCTCGCCGGCGGCGCCTTGACCGACCGGCGGCCGTTCCGCGCGCCGCATCATTCCGCCTCGATGGCGGCGCTGGTCGGCGGCGGCGTTCACGCCAAGCCCGGCGAGATTTCGCTCGCCCATCGCGGCGTGCTGTTCCTCGACGAACTGCCGGAATTCCAGCCGCAGACGCTCGACAGCCTGCGCCAGCCGATTGAATCGGGCGAAGTCGCGATCGCGCGCGCCAATCATCGCATCGTCTACCCCGCGCGTTTCCAACTGGTGGCGGCGATGAATCCCTGCCGATGCGGCCAGGCGGACGAACCGGGTTACGCCTGCCATCGCGCGCCCAACGCGCGCTGCGTCGCCCAGTACCAGAGCCGGCTGTCCGGCCCGCTGCTCGACCGCTTCGACTTGACGATCGACGTGCCCTCGGTCGGCGCCGCCGATTTGCTGCGGCCGGCGCCGACGGAAGGATCGGGCGAAGTCGCGGAGCGGGTGCTCGCGGCGCGAGAGATCCAGAGCGCGCGCTATCGTTCGCTGGGGCTCGAGGGGGTCGGCTGCAATGCCGAGGCGCCGGCCAACGTCGTCGAAGCGGTCGCCGCGCCCGAGGCCGCGGCGCTGTCGCTGCTGCGCGACGCCGCCGAGCGATTGCGCCTTTCCGCGCGCGGCTATCATCGCGTGCTCAAACTGGCGCGCACGCTCGCCGATCTCGACGGCGGCGGCGCGGTGAGCCGCGTCCACCTCGCCGAGGCGTTGAGCTATCGCGGCGCCCAGGAGCGCGTCGCCGCCGCGGCGTAAGTGGAAAAGCGCCCGAGGACACTATGTTGCGGATGCGTCGTCAACTATCGTGATTCTTAAATCGAATCAGGCGGATTGACGTCCACGAGCTTGTCGAAGGCCGAGCTGAAACGGCCCCAATTCGGCTATGTCGGTCACGCCAGCCCCTTGCGGCCATCAGCATCAGCGCCGCTTCGGGCTAAATGGGAATACGCGATGCGAGCAAATGCGATGCGCAGTGCTGAATTCGACCGTGACGTAGTAATGGAGTGCGAAGACAACCTCGCTTTCATGCGTCGGTTGCGTGCCGGATCAATGCAACTCATCGTAACCTCGCCGCCCTATAATATAGGTAAGTCGTACGAGGCGAGGACGCGGCTCGATGACTATGTGGCGTCGCAGGACCAAGTGATCGCAGAATGCGTTCGTTTGCTGAACCTGCGCGGGTCGTTATGTTGGCAGATCGGCAATCACGTTCAAAATGGCGAGATATTTCCTCTCGACATAGTTCTCTATCCGCTCTTCCAGCGGCACGGCCTAAAATTGCGCAACCGCATCATTTGGCATTTCGAGCACGGGCTGCATTGCTCGAAGCGGCTTTCCGGCCGCTATGAGACAATAATGTGGTTCACAAAGGGCAACGACTACAGCTTCAACCTGGATCCGATCCGGGTGCCGTCGAAATATCCAGGCAAGAAGTATTTCAAGGGGCCGAAGATCGGCCAATTATCCGGTAATCCTCTGGGCAAGAATCCCGGCGACGTATGGGTTTTCCCCAACGTGAAAAACAATCACGTGGAAAAAACCATCCATCCTTGCCAGTTCCCAGTGGAGTTAGTTGAGAGACTTGTTCTCTCCCTCACGAAGACTGGAGATGCGGTTTTTGACCCATACATGGGCGTCGGCTCGACTGTTATTGCGGCGATGAAAAACGACCGTGTGGGATATGGCTGCGATGTGGTGAAACAGTACGTCGAAATCGCTTGGCAACGCGTGGCCGCGTTTCGCTCTGGCAGGCTGCAAACTCGGCCGATGGCCAAGCCCGTCTACGACCCCTCAAAGCCTTATGGCGGCCACAGGATCGTCCGGCGCCGACAATTGGACTCGCCGGAATTGCCGTTGGTCGCTGGCGAATGAAGATCAGCGCATATCATTCCCACCAGAACGGGTGGGAGCATATCCAGGTTCGAAAACCGCACCTGTGGCCCGAGATATTGGAAATCGTCGCCAGCGTCGACGCTGAGGCATGCAAGGTCAAAGTCTCGAAGGAAAAGAGAACGAAGGGCGTCAATTTCTATTCTCCGGTGGAGATGAATAAGGCAATGGCGACGGGCTTCAAAGCCAGAGGCTGGAAAGAGCAACGCACGCGCTACTGGGTAACCGACGACGCTGAACTCATCGACGAGACGCTTAAGCTTTCCGAAGGAGAGCAAAAGGCGCGCATCCTTGCGGCCGGCAAACGCGCAATTTTGTCGTACAATCAGACAGACTTCGTTAAGGACCGCGTCGCCGTCGAAATTCAATTTGGCAAATATTCATTCGTTGCCTACGATTTGTTTGTGAAACATATGGCATTTTACATCGGAAACATAATAGACGTAGGAATTGAGATTCTGGCGATGAAAGAATTACAGGCACAAATGGCTTCGGGCGTCGGTTATTACGAAGGTGAGCTGTACAACCTGGTTCGCGAAGGGCGCGGCGTGCCGGCGGTGCCACTTGTTCTAATTGGAGTCGCATCCGACAAGGCGCCAACCAAAGTGACGATCGCGGACGAAAGTCCAGCAGCTAGATAGGCGGCTACTCCCAATCGACGTCGCATGTTCGATTCTTGCGGATCCCCGCAAGAGTTTCTCAACCGCGTCCTGTCATCCTCGCCTGGCGGGCCGGCGGGGCCGGCGGCGGGGATCGCCATGATCAATCCTTCGGCCGATTTGGCGCTTTTCGACCTGCGCGTTCTGGCGATCGAGGCCGGGCCGCTGCTGGCGCTTTTGCTCGCCTTGGCGGCGACGGTGGGGCGGACGCGCCGTCGCGCCGAGCGACGCGCGGCGCGGGCGGAGGCCGCCGCCGAAGCCTTGCGCGACGAAGTCTGGCGTCTGAAGGAAGCCGCGGCGGCGCGCGACCGCGCCGAGGCGGCGAATGAAGCCAAGTCGCGGTTCCTGGCGACGATGAGCCACGAAATCCGCACCCCGTTGATCGGCATTCTCGGCATGGCCGACCTGCTGCGCGACGCCGGGCTCGATCCCGAGCACGCCAGCTACGTCGAGGCGATCCGCGGCTCCGGCGCCGCGCTCGCCAGCCTCGTCGACCAGATCCTCGATTTTTCCAAAATCGAGGCGGGGCGGCTCGAACTGGTCCGCGAGCGGTTCGATCTGGCCAAGCTGGTCGAAGGCGTCGTCGAGCTCCTGGCGCCGCAGGCGCAAAGCAAGGGCCTGGAAATCGCCGCCTCGATCGCAGGCGATGCGCCGCGCTTCGTCGAGGGCGACTCCTTACGGCTGCGCCAGGCGCTGACCAATCTGGCCGGCAACGCGGTCAAGTTCACCCAACGCGGCGGCGTCGGCGTCAGCGTCGGACGCGCCGCCGACGGCCGCGCGGCGTTCAAGGTCGCCGACACCGGGCCGGGCGTTCCCGGCGATCGCCGCGCCGCCATCTTCGAGGACTTCGAGCAGGGCGACGGCTCGCGCGCGCGCCATGCCGAGGGCGCGGGGCTGGGCCTCGCCATTTCCAAGCGCATCGTCGCCTTGATGGGGGGCGAACTCACGCTAATGGACGGCCCCGGCGGCGGCTCGGTCTTTTCCTTTGCGATTCCGTTGCCGGCTTGCGCCGACGCGCCGCCCGAGGCCGCGCCGGTCACGCTCCAAGGCCGGCGCGCGCTGATCATTGCCCGCTCGCCGTTCGAAGCGCCGGCGATCGCGGCTCGGCTCGGCGAAGCGGGCGCGGCGGTGGCGCGCGCGGAAGGGCTCGAAGACGGCCTGGCGGCGCTGAGCGCGGGCCCGAGGCCGGATCTCGTCATCATCGATTGCGCGCTCGGCGTGGCGGCGACCGATCGCCTGGCCATGGCGGCGCGCGTCGCCGGGGCGCCCAAGAGCCTGGTGCTGTTCTCGCCGTTCGAGCGGCGCGCCTTCGGCCAGACCTCGCTGCAGGGTTTCGACGGCTGGCTGGTCAAGCCGGTGCGCGCTCGCTCGTTGTTCGATCGCTTGCAAAGCGAGTTCGCGCCCGCCGCCGTCGCGCCCTCCGCCGTCGCGCCGGCCGCGGCGCGCGTCGGCCTGCGCGCGCGCGCGGCGCGGGCCCTGCTCGCCGACGACGACGACATCAACGCCGTCATCGCGCAAAAGGCGCTGCGGCGGCTGGGGTTCGAGGTCGCGCGCGCGCGCGACGGCGAGGAGGCGACGCGGCTCGCCGGCGAGGCGGCGGACGGCGAGGCGCCTCGGTTCGACGTCGTGCTGATGGACATCAAGATGCCCGGGATCGACGGCTACGAAGCGGCGCGCCGCATTCGCCGCCGGGAGCGCGAGTCCGGCGCGCCGCGCGTCGCGCTGGTCGCGATGAGCGCCAAGGCGACGCGGGAGGATCGGGGCGCCGGCGCGGCGGCGGGTTTCGACGAATTTCTCGCCAAGCCGGTGGATCGGTCGGCGCTCGCCGCAACGATCGAGCGCGTGCTGGCCTCTCCAGCGCCGGCGTCGGCGCGCGCGCGGGCGTCATAAATCCGTGCGACGGAGATGCTCCGAGGTCGGCTTCGCGGGGCCGATTCGAAAGAAGCGGCGATGGCGCAGGGGCCGCGCCGCCTCGCCCATTTCGGCGGGGAAGACGAAGCCGCCGCGCTCGCGGCGTGAACGCCGGGGAACGCCGATGCGGGGATTCCCAAGCCCGCCGAAATGCTCTATTCCATGGCGGCGCCCAACGGCGCCGCGCGCCCGTAGCTCAGCTGGATAGAGCGCTGCCCTCCGAAGGCAGAGGCCATGGGTTCGAATCCCTTCGGGCGCGCCATCCTTTCCATTGAACGGATCTGGCGCAGGGTTCTCAACCTGCGCCCTGAACAAAAGGGCGGAACCTGCGGCGCCCCGACGCCTTGTGCGGCGGCGCGCGCGAAAGATGGGACGGCGCATTTCCGCTGCTCGAACTTGCAGCGCTCACGCTTGCCCGGCCCTCGACCCGAAAATCGCCAAAGGGCGTGGCTTGCCGCTCAGGCCGTGGTCCGCTCGCAGCCGAGGCCCGAGGGTCGGCTCCGCCGCAGCGGCGGTTTAGGCGAGCAACGACGCGATCCGTTCGGCGTCCTGCGGCGTCGCCGGATTGTAGACCACCATGCTGAGATCCGGCCGGCCATCGACCGCGAAGGCGGAGTGCTCGAAGGCGAGCGAACCGAGCGCCGGATGCCGGATGTGCTTGACGGTCTCGCCATGCGGGCCGCGAACGTCGTTGTCGCGCCACATCGCCCTGAACTCGGGACTGAGTCGACAGAGCTCTTCGACGAGCGATTCCACTTCCGCCGCCGCGCCGGCGCGGGCCGCGTCCACCCGGAACGAACCCAACGCGAACCTCGCCACGCTTTCCCAATCGTATTGCGCCGCGCGGGCGCGCGGGTCGAGGAAGATGAAGCGCAGAATGTTGCGCTGCTCCGGCGGCAGCGATCCGTAGTCGATCAACATCACGGTCGCCGCCCGGTTCCAGGCCACGACGTCCCATATCGCGGTCCTGATCACGGCGGGGCTCGGGTCCAACGCGTCGAGCACGCGCTGCAGCCGCGGCGTGACGCCTTCGCTCTTCCGGTAGCGCGCTTCCGGCAGGCGGCCGAGGCCGAGCAGAAAGAGGTGCTCGCGCTCGACATCCGTCAGCATGAGCGCGCGCGCGATGCGATCGAGCACGTCCGCCGAGGGCGCGCCGCCGCGGCCCTGCTCGAGCCATGTGTTACCAGGTGGGACTGATGTTGGCCCGCCGCGCCACTTCCTCGCGGCGCAGGCCGAGGGTGCGGCGGCGCTCCGAGGGAAAACCGAGAGCGGCCGGGTCGAGCTTGGCGCGGCGGTCCCTCAGATAGGTCCCGAGCCGGTTTTCGCGGGTGACGCGCTCATCCATCCTGTTAGCCGTCTTACTATGATAAGATCACTACTGTACCAGCATAAGCCAACAGCGGAAACTTGTCTCCAACCAAAATCGGAGACTTCGCTCATGCGCGTGTTCGTCACTGGCGCCACCGGATTCATCGGCTCGGCCCTCGTCAAGGAATTGATCGCCGCGGGCCATCGCGTGCTCGGCCTCGCTCGTTCAGAGGCCGGCGCCAAGGCTCTGGCCGCCGCGGGCGCCGAGGCGCATCGCGGCGATCTGGAGAATCTCGAAAGCCTGAGGAGCGGCGCTGCGGCGGCGGACGGCGTGATCCATCTCGCCTTCATTCACGACTTCTCGAAATTCGCGGAAAACAGTGAAATCGACCGCCGCGCCATCGAGGCCATTGGCGCGGCGATCGAGGGCTCGAACCGGCCGCTGCTGGTGACCTCCGGCCTAGGCCTCCTGGCGCCGGGCCGCATCGCGACCGAGGAAGACAAGCCTGCGGCCAACTTTCCGCGCGCGTCGGAAGCGGCGGCCGCCGCCGTCGCCGCTAAAGGGGTCAACGTGTCGGTGGTGCGACTGCCGCAGGTTCACGACACGGCCAAGCAGGGCCTCATCAGCCCGGCGATCCAGATCTATCGCGAAAAGGGCGCGTGCGCCTATGTCGGTGACGGACGCAATCGCTGGCCGGCGGCGCACCTTCTCGACGTCGCCCGCCTCTACAGGCTGGCGATCGAAAAGGCCGAGCCGAACGCGATTCGCCACGCGGTCGCGGAAGAAGGCGTTGCGATGCGCGACATCGCCGAAGCGATTGGTCGACGCTTGAGCCTGCCGGTCACGTCCATCGCCCCGGAAGAGGCTCAAGCCTTTTTCGGCTGGCTCGCCAGGTTTGCCGGAAACGACATGCCCGCCTCCAGCGCGCAAACGCGGAGAAAGCTGGGATGGCGACCGACCGGGCCCGGGCTGATCGCCGATCTCGAACAGTTGCGTCTCTCCGATCGCTGAAGCCCGCACGGACGATCGCCGGCGCGGATAGGCGTCCGCGTCCGACCGCATCGGAGAGAAGCGACTCGAGAGGTCGGGACGCCGCTCGGCGCCGAGGCTCCGCGCCGAGCCGCCGGATTCGGATCGCCGACAAGCGGGGCGCCGCAGGTGGGCCGTCCACCGCGGCGAGTTCTCGTCGTCGCCTTTGGCGCGTCATTCGCGGTCACGTCCGCGAACGCCGCCGTCGCGGCTTGAACGGCGCGCGGGAGCGGCGGATCGCGAGCGCCCTCGGCGCATGTCGGATGCATACGATCAACGACGAGGCGAAACGCGCGCGAACGCCCGGCGTCGTGATCCTCGAGGGATCACGCCGGAGCGACGGGGTCGCCACGGCGGCGGCTGTTCTGGCGCTCGGTTTCGTCTATCTGTAATATGCTTGGCCGAGGGTCTGTCGACCGGCGCGGTCAGGGGCGGAAGGGTCGGATTCGAGTGTCGGGAGAGCCGCGGTGACATCAGTGGAGATGAGCGACCTGCGCAAGAGATTCGGCGCGGTCGAAGTGATCCGGGGCGTCTCGGTTGCGATCGACGAGGGAGAGTTCGTCGTGCTCGTGGGGCCGTCAGGCTGCGGCAAGTCCACGGTGCTGCGGATGCTCGCCGGCCTGGAGGACGTGACGTCGGGCGAGATCCGCATCGGCGGCGCGGTCGTCAACGACGTGCCGCCGATGCACCGGAACATCGCCATGGTGTTCCAGAGTTACGCGCTCTACCCGCATATGACGGTGCGGGAGAACATGAGCTTTGCGCTGAAGCTGAAACGCATGGCGCATAACGAGATCGTGGAGAAAGTCGATCGCGCCGCCGGCGTCCTCGGCCTCGAGGCGCTGCTCGATCGCTACCCCCGGCAGCTCTCCGGCGGCCAACGGCAGCGCGTCGCCATGGGGCGCGCCATCGTGCGGGACCCGAAGGTCTTTCTCTTCGACGAACCGCTGTCCAATCTCGACGCCAAACTGCGCGTCCAGATGCGGGCCGAAATCAAGCAGCTGCATCAGCGGCTGCAGACCACGACGGTCTACGTCACCCATGACCAGATCGAGGCGATGACGATGGCCGACAAGATCGTCGTGCTGCGCGACGGCCGCGTGGAGCAGATCGGCAGCCCCCTCGACCTCTATGACCGGCCGATCAATCAGTTCGTCGCCGGCTTCATCGGTTCGCCAGGCATGAATTTCATCTCCGGCCGCATCCGCATCGATGGCGGCGCGTTTCTCGTCACGGCGGGCGGCGATCGCCTGCCGCTGGCGCCGGAGACGGCGAACGCCTGGGAGGGACGGCCGGCCACGATCGGCATCCGGCCCGAGGATTTCAGCATCGACGACGAAGCCGGACTTCCGGCGCAGGTCAGCGTCGTCGAACCGACGGGCGCCGAAACCCAGGTGATTGCGCGATTTGCCGGCTGCGACATCGTCGGCGTTTTCCGCGAGCGCCTCGACGTCAAGCCGGGCGGCATGCTGGCTCTGACCGCCCCGGCGGCGAGAGTCCATGTCTTCGACCAGCAATCCGGACTGCGGATGATGTAGGCGGCGGCGCGAGCGCGCTCGGCGCTTCGATCAAGCCGTCGGCGCAGTCCTGACCGCGGCGAAATTCGAGCGGCCGCGTCACGCCTTGACCGCGCCGGCGGTGAGCCCGGCGACGATGTAGCGCTGCGCGAACAAGAACATCAGGATCGCCGGCAAAATGGTGAGGGTGATGAACGCGAGCACGAGCTGCCACGAGGTGTTGTACTGACCCTGATAGGCCATCAGGCCGAGCGTCCAGGGATAACGCGACTCGCTGTCGAGGACGACGAGCGGCAGCAGATAGCCGTTCCAGCTGCCGACGAACGAAATCACGGCGACGGTCGAAAGAATCGGCCCCGACAGCGGCAGGGTGATGAACAGGAAGTAACGGAAGTAGCCGCAGCCATCCATCATCGCCGCGTCGAGAAGTTCGTCCGGCAATTGCTTGAAGGCGTTGCGCAGCAGCAAAATGCTCATCGCCAGCGAGAAAGCGACTTGCGGCAGCACCACGCCGAGATAAGAATCGAGCAGGCCGAGATCTCGGATCTTGATGAACAACGGCAGGATCGCCGTCGCGACGGGGAACAGCAGCCCCAGCTGCAGATAGCCCAGCAAATGTTTGCTGCCGAAGAATTTGAGGTGCGCGAAAGTGAAGGCCGCCATCGAAGCGACCGCGAGCGTCAGCGCGACGGTGAGCAGCGCCATGATCAGCGAATTGCCGAGCACCCGCCAATAGCGCACGCTCGCCAGAATGTCCCAGTAGTTTTTCCACACCCAGTGATGCGGCAGGCCCAACAGGTTGGCGCGCAGCTCGCCGAGCTCCTTGAAACCGCCGAGCGCCGTCGCGTAGATCGGAACGATCACGACGCCGGCGAGCGCGACGAGCGCGCCGAAGATCGCGATCATCGCCAGCGGATCGAGGCGGCGACCGGATACGTCGCGCGGGGCGGCTGGCATGGACATCTCAGTCATCGCGCATGAAGATCCGCTGGTAGCCGATGGCGAAGGTGACGCAGATGAAGAACAGCACCACGCCGACCGCCGAGCCGAAGCCGACGCGCATGCGCGTGATGCCGAAATAGTAGAGGAACGACACCATCGTATGGGTGGTGTCGAACGGCCCGCCGCCGGTCAGCGGCACGACGATGTCGAAGAGCTGCAACGAGCCGACGACGGCGAAGAAGATCGACAGGCGGATCATCGGCCCGAGCTGGGGCAAGACGATGTAGCGGAAACGCTGGAACGGGCTTGCGCCGTCCATCTCCGCCGCTTCGAGCAACGACTTGTCGATGCCTTGCAGTCCGGCGACGTACAGCATCATGTAGAAGCCGAAGTATTTCCAGATGATGACGATCAGGATCGCCGTGAACGCCCAGTCCTTGTCGGCGAGCAGGTAATACGGTTGCAGGCCGAGGGCGCCGGCGATCGTGGCGACGAGGCCGTAATCGCCGTCGAACATGTAGCGCCAGATGAGCCCCGAGCCGACGTCGGCGAGCACATAGGGCAGAAAGAAGATCATCCGGAACGTCGCCGCCCCCGCGATCCGGCCGGCGACCATCATCGCCACCGCGAGCGCGAGCGGCAGCTGGATGAGCAGCGAGACGGCGATGACGAGGCCGTTGTTGACGAGGGCGCGGACGAACGTCGCGTTGCCGATCAAATAGCCGTAGTTCGCCAGCCCGATGAACCGCTCGGGCCGGCCGTAGCCGTTCCAGTTGTAAAGGCTGTACCAGCCCGCCTCCGCCATCGGCAGGGCGACGAAGACCGTGAACAACAGCAGCGCGGGCGGCAGGAAGACGACGACGACCGCCCAGCCGCTGGCGTTCATCCGCCTGGCGGGTTCGAAATAGCTTGTCGCGAGCGTCGACAAGACAATGAGCCTCGCTTCTCGGATCACAGAAGCCCCGCCGCGGAGACGCGGCGGGGCGAGGCGAGATTTCGCTTGGCGATTCGAACGTTACTGCTGTTCGGCGGCCTCTTGAATCGCGGCGGCCGCCGCCTCGGGCGTCTTCTCTCCCGCGGCGACGGCGACCGACATGTCGTTGATGACGCGACCGACCGAAGGACCGAGATCCTGATCGAGATAGTTCTGGTGGTAGGTCGACGCCGCGAGATCGTCGGCCAGGCGCTTCTGCAGCGGGTCTTTGATCGCCGCTTCGGCGCCCTTCACCACGGGAATATAGGCGCTGGTGGCCCCCGCCTCCTCGGCGTATTTCTTCTGGCTGAAGAAATTGAGGAAATCGACTGCCTCCTTCGGCGCGCTCTTGGTGACGAGGAAGCCGTTGACGCCTCCCATGGTGTCGGTCGCCTTGCCTTTTCCGTCCGGCACGGTCGGGAACGACAGAATGCCGATGTCCTCCGCCGCCAAGCCTTTGCCGCTCGCCGAGTTCGGCGCTTGCATGCCGAGCAGCCACGGCCCCATCAGGTCCATCGCCGCCTTGCCGTCGCCGAAGACGCCGGCCGACTGCGCGTGCGTAGTCTGGAGATAACCGGCCTGGAACGGTTCGAGCGCCGCCAATTCATGCAGGCGCTTGCCGGCTTCGACGAAGACCGCGTTCTTGAACCCGCCGTTCTTGTTCGCCTTCGCGTCGGCGAGCGCGCCGTCGCCGCCGATGCGGACGACGAGATAGGCGTAATAGAAGTGCATCGGCCATTTTTCGCCGGCGCCGACGACGATCGGGGTGATCCCCGCCGCCTTCAGCTTCTTGACCGCGCCGAGAAAATCGTCCCAGCCCTTGATGTCCTCGGCCTTCACGCCGGCCTGCGCGAACAGCTTCTTGTTGTAGTAGAAAGCGACCTCGCCCATTTCGAAGGGCACGCCGACGACCTTGCCGTCGACCTTGAAGGCGTTGACCGCGGTCTGCGACATCGTCGCTTCGACGTCGGCGACGTCGGCGCCGATGTCCTTGAGCAGCCCCGCCTTGTCCTGGGCTTGCATGACGCCGCCCGCCCAGCTGTAGAACATATCGGGGCGGTCGTCGGACTGCAGCATCGTCGGCAACTTGGCCTTGAACGCCTCGTTCTCCAGGTACTTGAACTGCACTTTGACGCCCGGGTGCGAGGCGTTGTAGTCGGCGGCGATCTTGTTCTAAAGGTCTCTAGCCGGGGCGACTTCGTTGACGTGCAAGATGGTGATGTTCGTCTCGGCCAAAGCCGGGACGCTTAACCCCGCGACGCACGCGGCGGCAAAAGCGAGATGACGAAACTTCATGACTCCCTCCGCAGGAAACGGCTCAGCGGTTTCCCCGCATTGCGCGCGAACGCTCGTCCGCTTCCCGCTTCTTGTCAAGCGAGTCGACGACAGCAACGGCCAAGCTTTGCGTCATACCGTTGACATCTGTCCGCGAGAGTGGAAACAATTCCATCCTCTACAGGACAGCTTGGAGACGTTCAGGTCTTGGCGCGATGAGGTGAAGCGGCCCCCTATTCAGGGACCGCTTCACTGTGAGGCGGCCCCGCTGCGCGAGTCGACTTCAGAGGGCCTCATGCGCCATCGCCGATCGCCTCAAGGCCGGGGCGCGCCATCCTTTCCGGCGGCGATGCGCACGCGGAGGAGCTTGCCATGACGATGATCCGCAACCCGATCCTGCCGGGGTTCAACCCCGATCCGTCGATCTGCCGCGTCGGCGAGGACTATTACATCGCGACCTCCACCTTCGAGTGGTATCCCGGCGTGCAAATCCACCATTCGCGCGATCTCGTGAACTGGCGGCTGGCGCGGCGGCCGCTCGAGCGCGCCGCGCAACTCGATTTGCGCGGCGACCCGGATTCCGGGGGCGTCTGGGCGCCATGTCTTTCCCACGCCGACGGCCGGTTCTGGCTGGTCTACACCGACGTCAAGCGTCTCGACGGCGCGTTCAAGGACGCGCACAACTATATCGTCACGGCAGCCTCGATCGAGGGCCGCTGGTCGGATCCGACCTATGTCAATTCGAGCGGCTTCGATCCCTCGCTGTTTCACGACGACGACGGACGCAAGTGGTTCGTCAACATGATCTGGGACCATCGCGACGATTTCCGCGCGCAACGGAAGCATCCCGCCTTCGCCGGCATTCGCCTGCAGGAATGGGACGCCGCCTCCGGCAAGCTGGTGGGAAAGCCGAAGACGATCTTCGCCGGAAGCCCGCGCGGCCTCGTCGAGGGCCCGCACCTCTATAAGCGCAACGGCTGGTACTATCTGACGACCGCCGAGGGCGGCACCGGCTACGACCACGCGGTGACGATGGCCCGCTCGCGCCGGATCGACGGGCCCTACGAGTTTCACCCGAACGTCCACCTTCTCACCTCGAAGGATGCGCCCGAAGCGCCCTTGCAGCGCGCCGGCCATGGGCAGATCGTCGAGACGCCGGACGGGCAGGTCTATCACACGCATTTGTGCTCCCGCCCGCTGAAAGGCCTCAAGCGCTCGCCGCTCGGGCGCGAGACCGCGATCCAGAAATGCGTCTGGCGCGACGACGGCTGGCTCTATCTCGCCCAGGGCGGCCAAGTTCCCGCCGTCGACGTCCCCGCGCCATTTTCGACCGAAGCGGCGCCCGGGCCGCGCCTCCAGCGGACCGCCTTCGCGCCGGGCGCCCTGCCGCTCGATTTCCAGTGGCTGCGCACGCCGATTCCCGAGCGGATCTTCTCGCTCTCCGCTCGTCCCGGCTGGCTGCGCCTGATCGCGCGCGAATCGATCGGCTCCTGGTTCGAGCAGGCGCTGGTGGCGCGCCGGCAGCAGCATTTCGTCTTCCGGGCGGAGACCGAGGTCGATTTCCGGCCGTGGAGCTTCCAGCAGGCCGCGGGACTGACGGCTTATTACAACCGCTACAAGTTCCACTTCCTGGCCGTCGCGTGGCATGAGACTTTGGGACGCGTCCTGACCATCATGAGCTGCGAGGGCGATTATCCCGAGGGTCGGCTCGCCTTCCCGCTCTCCGCGCCGGTCGCGCTCGACGCGGAGGCGCCGGTGCGGCTCGCGGCGTCGGTCGATCACGCCAGGCTGCAGTTCTCCTACGCTCAGGGCGGCGAATGGCGCGACGTCGGGCCGGCGCTCGACGCCTCGATCGTGTCCGACGAAGCGGGCGGCGGCGAGCACCGCTCCTTCACCGGCGCTTTCGTCGGCATGGCGGCGTTCGATGCGTCGGGCGGCGGACTCGGCGCGGACTTCCGCTATTTCGAATACGAAGACCGCACAAAGACATGAAGCGCCCGCTCGCCTCCGGGTCGAGGATGTTTGTCGACGCTCATTGCGACCCCGAGCGCAGCGAGGGGGGAGCAGTCCAGACTTGGGTTTCACGGCGGCGGCTTCGTCTGGAATCTTCGCTGTCGCTCGCAACGACGGATTCTTGATTCCGTGAAATTTCGACAAACCCCAGCCATGGCGATCGACGGCGTTCCCCTTGCGGCGATGTCCGCCCCGCGACGATCGTCGCGCCGCCTCCGGTCACGCGCTGGCCTGGCTGGCGGGAGTTTGCTGTGCGCCCTCCGCCTCGTCTCCGGCGCGCTGCGCCCCATCGCCCGGCGCGGCATGAGAAGGCGCGGCGGTCGTAATTCCCGCCGACGCGCGTCGCGCCGGTCGTCGTGTTGGCGCCTTCATCGAAGACGTCTACAACGCCGACCGCCTCCACTCCGCGCTCGGCCGCCAATCTCCCATTGCCTTTGAGGCCGCGCTCAGAAAGACTGCCGACCCGACTCGTCAACTCCTAACCGCCTTGGCGCCGAATTTGCCTGTTTCACACGAGGGGCGCAGACCCGTACGCTCCGCCCCACCCGTATCGCGTCCCCGTAATCCCGTTATCCGTAATCTGGAAATGAAGGAACTGTCGGATATGGTTCGAAAGCTGCGCGCCGGGCTGCTGATTGGCGCGGCGCTGTGCCTTCCCACCCTGCTTGGGGGCTGCGAGATGGCGCTGTTCGACCCCAAGGGTCAGATCGGCGTCGATGAGAGAAATCTTATCCTGATCGCCGTCGGCCTGATGCTGCTGGTGGTGATCCCGGCCATTTTCATGGCCCTGCTTTTCGCTTGGCGCTACCGAGCCTCCAACGACAAGGCCGTCTATGCGCCCGATTGGGACTTCTCCGCGAAAATCGAGGCAGTGGTGTGGGGCGCGCCGATTCTCATCGTCGTCGTCTTGAGCGTCGTCTGCTGGAAGTCGACCCATGCGCTCGACCCCGCCCGGCCCATCGCGTCCGACGCGAAGCCGATCCGCATCGAGGTCGTCGCGCTCGACTGGAAGTGGCTGTTCATCTACCCCGACCAGCGGGTCGCCAGCGTCAACGAGGCGGCCTTTCCCGTCGACGCGCCGGTGCGCTTCGACATCACGTCGGCCACCGTGATGAATTCCTTCTTCATCCCGCAGCTCGGCAGCCAGATCTACGCGATGGCCGGCATGGACGCGAAGCTCAACCTCATCGCCAACGCCGCCGGCGTCTACGATGGCGTGTCGGCCAATTTCAGCGGCAGCGGCTTCTCGGGCATGTCGTTCAAGGCCCTGGCGCTGTCGAACGACGGGTTCGACGCCTGGGTGGCCAAAGTCCGGCAGTCGTCCGCCCGGCTTAGCGACGACGCCTACGCGGCGCTGGCCAAGCCGAGCGAGGACAACCCCGTCCAGTACTATGCGGAGGCCGATCCTCGCCTGTTCGGCGACATCATCGGCGCGTACATGAAAGCGGGCATGGAGCCCATCTGCACAGGAGTCCAAAGTGCTCGGTGAGCTCAGCCTTTCCGTCATTCCGTTCGACCAGCCGATCATCATGGGCGCGGTCGCCTTCATGATCCTGGGCGGGCTGGCGGTGGTCGGCGGCCTCACCTATTTCGCAAAGTGGAAATGGCTGTGGACCGAGTACCTGACCTCCGTCGATCACAAGAAGATCGGCGTCATGTATATCGTCATCGCCCTGGTCATGCTGCTGCGCGGCTTCGTCGACGCCGTCATGATGCGGTCGCAGCTCGCCCTGTCCTACGGCGCCGATCACGGCTATCTGCCGGCGCACCACTACGACCAGGTGTTCAGCGCGCACGGCGTCATCATGATCTTCTTCGTCGCGATGCCGTTCGTGTTCGGCCTGATGAACATCGTCGTGCCGCTGCAGATCGGCGCGCGCGACGTCGCTTTCCCGTTCCTGAACTCGATCAGCCTGTGGCTTACGACCGCCGCCGTCGTGCTGGTCAATCTGTCGCTGTTCATCGGCGAATTCGCCATGACCGGGTGGACCGCCTATCCGCCCCTGTCGGAGCTGCCCTACAGCCCGGGCGTCGGCGTCGACTACTACATCTGGGCGCTACAAATCGGCGGCGTCGGCTCGCTGCTCACCGGCGTCAACTTCTTCGTCACCATCATCAAGATGCGCGCGCCCGGCATGAAGCTGATGAACATGCCGATCTTCTGCTGGACGGCGCTGTGCGCCAACATGCTGATCCTGGGCGCCTTCCCGATCCTGACGGTGACGCTCGCCCTGCTGGGGCTCGATCGCTACGTCGGCATGCATTTCTTCACCAACGACCAGGGCGGCGAGCCGATGCTGTACGTCAACCTGTTCTGGGCGTGGGGCCATCCCGAGGTGTACATCCTGATCCTGCCGGCCTTCGGCGTCTTCTCCGAGGTCGCCGCCACGTTCTCGGGCAAGCGGCTGTTCGGCTACGTCTCGATGGTCTGGGCGACGCTGGCGATCACGGTTCTGTCCTTCATCGTCTGGCTGCACCACTTCTTCACCATGGGCGCCGGCGCCGACGTGAACACGTTCTTCGGCGTCGCGACGATGATCATCGCCGTGCCGACCGGGGTCAAGATATTCAATTGGCTGTTCACCATGTATCGCGGCCGCGTGCGCTTCGCCACGCCGATGCTGTGGACGATCGGCTTCATCGTCACTTTCACCATCGGCGGCATGTCCGGCGTGCTGTTGGCGATGCCGGGGGCCGACTACCTGCTGCACAACAGCCTGTTCCTGATCGCGCACTTCCACAACGTGATCATCGGCGGCGTGCTGTTCGGCGCCTTCGCCGGCTTCGCCTACTGGTTCCCCAAGGCCACCGGCTTCACCCTCGACGAGCGGATCGGCAAGGCCGCCTTCTGGTGCTGGCTGATCGGGTTCTACGTCGCCTTCATGCCGCTTTACGTCCTGGGCTTCATGGGCATGACGCGCCGGCTCGACCACTACGACAACCCGGCCTGGCGTCCTTGGCTGATCGTCGCCGCCATCGGCGCCGCGATCATCGCGCTCGGCATCTTCTTTCAGGTCCTGCAGATCGCCGTCAGCATCAAGGATCGCGCCAAGAACCGCGACGCGACCGGCGACCCTTGGAACGGCCGCAGCTTGGAATGGGCGACCGCCTCGCCGCCGCCGTTCTACAATTTCGCCGAAGTTCCGGTCGTGACCGGCCGCGACGCCTTCACGACGATCAAGGAGCACGGAGGGCGCGCCATGCCCGCCCAGTTCGAAGACATCCACATGCCGCGCAACACGGCGGCCGGCTTGTTCGTCGGCGGCTTCAGCCTGATTCTCGGCTTCGCGCTGATCTGGCACATATGGTGGATGGCTGTCGCCGGCGCGTTGGGCGTTTTCGCGACGCTGCTCGCCCGCGCATCCAACG
The DNA here is from genome assembly GCA_050015575.1 of Roseiarcus sp. GTDB lineage: Bacteria > Pseudomonadota > Alphaproteobacteria > Rhizobiales > Beijerinckiaceae > Roseiarcus. The sequence goes on from JBEKBD010000004.1 coordinate 27,626, forward strand.
ACGACGTCGACTATTACGTCCCCGGGGCGGAAGTCGCACGGATCGAGCGGAGCCATTCGTAACTTCAAGCAGAGCGATTACGATCCATGTCGATTGACCTTCCCGGCCAATATTCGCTGACCGCGCCGAAGCCCGCCGCGCACGGGCATCATGATCATGCGGAAGCCGACGCCGACACGGTGTTCGGGTTCTGGATTTACATCATGACGGACTGCATTCTGTTCGCGACCCTGTTCGCGACGTTTACGGTCCTGCGCGACAACGCGGCGGGCGGCCCCACCGGCAAGGACATTTTCGAGCTTCCCTATGTCCTCACGGAAACCTTCTGCCTGCTGATCAGCAGCGTGACCTACGGGTTCGCCATGCTGGCGCTTTACCAGAACGCCCCCACGCGGGTCCTGGCCTGGCTGGCGACGACCTTTCTGTTCGGCCTCGCCTTCATCGGCATGGAGGTCTACGAGTTCCATCGCCTGATCATGGAAGGCTTCGGCCCCGACCGCAGCGCGTTTCTATCCAGCTTCTTCACCCTGGTCGGCACGCACGGGCTGCATGTCACCTGCGGCCTGATCTGGATGGCGGTCATGATCGTTCAGGTCGCCCGTCTCGGGCTGGGCGGTTCGGCTGCGCGTCGGTTGAGCTGCCTCAGCCTGTTCTGGCACTTTCTCGACATCGTCTGGATCTGCGTCTTCACGATCGTCTATCTGATAGGGAGCGTCTAATGGAAGCGGGTCGCGCCGATCACGGCGACCGGAATTCCTACATCGTCGGCTTCACCCTCTCGGTCGCTCTGACCATCGCCGCTTTCTGGGCGGCGATGCGCCCGGGAATGCCGCGCGTTGGCGTCATCGCCGTCGTTCTGGTGCTGGCGGCGGCGCAGGTGCTGGTCCACCTCGCCTATTTCCTGCACATGAGCCTGCGCCGCGACAACCGCTGGAACTTGGTTTCCTTTGTGTTCACCGTTCTCATCCTGGCCCTGATCGTCGGCGGGTCGGTCTGGATCATGGCCAATATGGTCGCGACCCTGTCGCCCTCGCCGTCGATCGACATGGGCCTGTAGGCGGACGCCGGACGGAGCGACGATTTCGGGAGTCGGTTTATGGCGAAGGCGTCGATGGCCGCGCGCGCGGAGACCTCCCTCGGCCCCTGGCCCGACGCCGACGCGTCGTCGTCGGATCGGCGGCCGGCGAAGGGCGCGTTCGACCGGATTCGAGCCGCCGCCGCCCGCTATGTCCAACTGAGCAAGCCCGGCATCGTCTTCGGCAACCTGGTTTCGACGACGGGCGGGTTCCTGCTGGCGGCCCGCGGAAGCCTCGACCCGCCGCTGCTGCTGGCGACGCTCGCCGGCGCAGCGCTGGTCGTCGCCTCCGGCTGCGCCTTCAACAACGTCATCGACCGCGATATCGACGCCACGATGAAACGCACGCGCGGCCGCGCGCTGGCGCGCGGCGCGGTCTCGCCCGGCGCGGCGCTGGTTTACGCCGTGCTGCTCGCCGCGGCCGGATTCGCCGTCCTGGCCAACGCGGTGAGCGGACTGGCGGTCGCTCTCGCGGCGGCGGGCTTTGCGGTCTATGTCGGCGTCTACAGCCTTTGCCTGAAGCGCCGCTCGTCGCTCGGCGCCGTCGTCGGCAGCCTGTCCGGGGCGACGCCGCCGGTCATCGGCTATTGCGCCGCGAGCGGGCGCTTCGACGTCGGCGCGGCGTTGCTGCTGCTGATCTTCTGTCTGTGGCAGATGCCGCACTCCTACGCCATCGGCATTCTCCACCGCGACGACTACGCCGCGGCCGGCGTTCCGATCTTGCCGGTGCGCTGCGGCGTCGCGACGGCGAAGCGGCGCATCCTCGCCTATATCGTCGCCTTCACCTTCGCCGCGGCCGGGCTGACGCTCAGCGGCTACGCCGGTTACGCCTATTTGGCGGCCAGCGTGACGATGGGCGGGTGCTGGTTCGCTATGGGTCTGGCCGGCTGGCGGGCCAGCGACGACCGCGCCTGGGCGCGCCGCATGTTCGGCTTGTCCATCATCGTCGTCATGGCGCTGAGCGTGACGATGGGGTGCGACTATCGGCTCTAGCGTCGGCCAGCCGAAAGCGGCGTCCGCCAATTTTTCCAATAAGTTTATCTCGGCGCGATCGCAATCGCGCCGATCCACCGCCCCGCATCACCCCTCGGGCTGATGCCCGCCGCTCAGCGGCACGAAGGGGATGACGGCGCCGCCGAAAATGTCGGAGCGCGTCACCTGGTACTGGCCGTCGGCGCCGAGCGTCTTGACCACCTTGAGAATGTGCTGCGCGCCGGGCGGCCCGACCGGGATGACCATGATCCCGCCGGGCGTCAACTGCTGCAGCAGCGGCGGCGGAATATGGTCGATGCCGCAGGTGACGATGATCTTGTCGAACGGCGCCGCGGCCGGCAAGCCGTAATAGCCGTCGCCGGCGCTGGCCGAGATCGCCGCGTATTCGCGATAGCCGTTGGCGATCAGCCGGCCGTAGACGCCGCGCGTGCGCGCCGCGAGTTCGGGGATGATCTCGATCGACCACAGGTGGTCGCTGAGATAGCTCAGCAACGCCGACTGGTAGCCGGAGCCGGTGCCGACTTCGAGGATCTTGTCGCTGGGGCGAACGCCGAGCGCGCTGGTCATGCGCCCCATCGTCCCCGGCGGGGTGATGGTGACGCCGAAGCCGATGTCGAGATAGTGCCCGACGTAGGCGCGCTCGCGATCCTCCGGCAGCACGAACTCCTCGCGCGGCGTCATCAAAAAGGCGCGCTTCTCCGCGGGCGTCCACAGATCGTTGAAGGAGAGCAGCACCTGATAGCGGTCGAAGCGCTCGCCGAGCAGCGTCGGGTTCTCGCCGCGGTTCGCCGCCATCCAGGCGACGAAGTCGGCGCGCCGCGCCATCGGCGGCCAGAGGTCGGGCTGGAACGGCGCCGGCGGGCCGGCGAGCGCGGGAAGGGCGGCGCCGACAAGGCCGACCGCCGAGCCGATGAGAAAATCGCGTCTATGCATGACGGCCCCCTCCGCGCCGCCTTGCGCGCGCCTCGCGGGCGCGGGCGTTCGTTCGCCGCAGCGGCTTCCCCAGATGTACGGCGCGCGCCGAGGCGAGTCCAGCCGCCGAGCGAGGCCGCGTCGCCAAGGGCGCCGCGCTCGGGCGGCGTCGCTAGCGGGCGAGTTTCGCCGCCAGAAAATCGCCGAGCGCCGCCTTGGCGCGTTCGGCGGCGGCGCGATCGTAGCGCAGCGACATGCCGTCCATGCGCAAGCCCTCGGCGAACTCGGGATTGTCGAATCCGTGCGCGGCGCCGGGGTAGACGACGAGCTCCACTTCGGCGCCGCCGGCGGGCTGCGCCTCGGCGAGGCGTCGGCAATCGGCCGCCGGCGTGACGTCGTCCGATTCGCCGACGAGGATCAGGGTCGGGATAGCCAACCTCGCTTGGTCCAGGTTGTCGCACGGCGGGTAGAACGCCGCCGCGACCTTGAATCTCGCCCCGTCGGGAGGAGCGAAAGCGGCGGCGAAGCGGGACGAGGCGATCTTCAGCGCAGTGTCGGCGCCTTGTGACCAACCGACGACGCCGATTCTTCTTCCGTCGACAAAGGGGCGCCGGGAGAGGAACGCCAAGGCGCCGTAGGCGTCGGGGAGCGCCTCGGCGAAATCGACGGCGCAGGTTTCCCTGAGGCCGCGCGTCGCGAAATCGTCGACGAACAGCGCGACATACCCTTGGCGCGCCAAGGCGTCGCCAATCGCCGGTCGGCTCGCGGGCAGGCCGAGGCAGGAATGCAGCAGCACGACCGCGGGAAAAGGACCGGGTCCGTTCGGCTTGGTCAGGTAGCCCTGAAGGGGCGCGCCGCCGTCGCGGGCGGGGCGCTGCTCGATCGCGTGGAGGCGCGCAACCGCGGCGGCGAACTTCACCAGCTCTTCGGCCGCCGCGGGCGAGGGCCGCATCGCCGCGAGCCCCGCCAGCGCCGCGACGGCCAGACATCGGCAAGCCCAGGCGCCGAGCGCGGTCATCGCCGTCCATGCTCCTCGAGGGGCGCTCGCGCGCCCTTTATCGCCTATAGCAAAGGCTTCGTCGACGCGACAACGCCGCCGGCCGCCGTTCTGGGAATCGCCTGAAATTCGCCGTTCGCCTTGCCTTCGCCCGCCGCCCGGCGATATCGAGGGAACGGGCGGGCTGGGAATCGAGCGCCATGAGCGGATGCGTCCTCGTCGTCGATCAGGGCACCACCTCCACCCGCGCCGTCGTGTTTGGCCCGGGCGGCGAGCCCGTCGGGCTGGCGCAGCAGGAATTCCCGCAGATCTATCCGCACCCCGGCTGGATCGAACACGATCCCGAGGACCTCTGGCGCACGACGCTGGCGACGACGCGCGAGGCGATCGCGCGGGCGGGCGTCGCCGTCGGCGCCATCGCCGGCGTCGGGATCGCCAACCAGCGCGAGACGGCGTTGGTGTGGGAGCGCAAGACGGGAGCGCCGATCGCCAACGCCATCGTCTGGCAGGACCGCCGCACCGCCGAGCGTTGCGCCGAACTCGCCGCCGAGGGCCATGGGCCCTTGGTGAAGGAGCGGACCGGCCTGGTTCTCGACCCCTATTTCTCCGCCGCCAAGATCGCCTGGATTCTCGATGCCGTCCCGGGCGCGCGCAATCGCGCGGAAAAAGGCGAACTGGCGTTCGGCACGGTCGACTCCTATCTGCTGTGGCGATTCACCGAAGGCGCGGTCCACGCCACCGACTTCACCAACGCGGCGCGCACCTCGCTCTTCGACATCCGCGCCGGGCGATGGGACGACGAGCTGCTGGCGCTGTTCCGCGTGCCGCGCGCCGTGCTGCCGGAAGTTCGCGAGACCGCCGCCGATTTCGGCGTCTTGGCGCCGGGCTGGCTCGGCGCCTGCTTGCCGGTGCTGGCGATGGCCGGCGATCAACAGTCGGCGCTGATCGGGCAGGCCTGCCTGCGGCCGGGCATGGTCAAGGCGACCTATGGCACCGGCGGCTTCATTCTCTTGAACACCGGCGAAACGCCGGTCCGCTCCAGCCACGGCATGTTGACCACCATCGCCTATCAGTGGGGCGGCGTGCGCCGCTATGCGCTGGAGGGGTCGATTTTTTCCGCCGGCGCGACGGTGCAATGGCTGCGCGACGGGCTCGGCGTCATTTCCCATTCGGCCGAGGCCGGCGCCCTCGCCGCCGAGGCCGATCCGGAGCAGCCGGTCTATCTCGTTCCCGCCTTCGCCGGGCTCGGCGCCCCCCATTGGCGCAGCGACGCGCGCGGCGTCGTGGTCGGCCTGACGCGCGGCGCGACGCGGCGGGAATTGGCGCGCGCGGCGCTGGAGAGCGTCGGCTACCAGACCGGCGACCTGCTCGCGGCGATGCGCGAGGACGCCTTCGCGGCTTCGGGCCAGCGATTCGACCCGATCGTCCGCGTCGACGGCGGCATGGCGGCGAGCGATTGGACGATGCAGTTTCTGAGCGACATTCTCGACGCGCCGGTCGATCGGCCGGCGATCACCGAGACCACGGCGCTCGGCGTCGCGTTCCTCGCGGGATGGCGGGCCGGCCTCTATCCCGGCCCCGAGGCGTTCGCTGGCCATTGGCGGCTCGATCGCCGCTTCTCCCCCGCCATGGACGCGGGGACCCGCGCCGCCCGCTGGGCCGGATGGCGCGACGCGCTCGCCCGCGCGCTGCTCGAACCGGCGCGGTCGTAAGCCGCTGGCGTTACTCCGCCGCGCGGCGCGCCAGCAGCGCCTCGGCCGCCGCGAACAGCGCGTCGAAATGCGAGATCGCCCGGTCCGGCTTCAGCTCGGCGACGGGGACGTCGCTGTAGCCGAAATCGACGAGGACGATCGACGTTCCCGCGGCGCGCGCGGTCTCGACGTCGGTGCGCGAATCGCCGACCATCGCCGCGCGCTGCGGTTCGCCGCCGACGGCGCGGATCGTCTCCAGCAGCGGCCGCGGGTCGGGCTTGGAGAAGCGGAACGTGTCCTGACCGCAGATGAAGGCGAAGCGGTCGGCGACGCCGAGCTTGTCGAGCAGCAGGCGGGAGGAGCGCTCCATCTTGTTGGTGCAGACGGCGAGCCGCCAGCCCGCCTCGGCGCAGCGCGCGAGGCACGCCTCGACGCCGGGATAGAGCCGGCTCACGTCGGCGATACGGGCGTTGTAGCTTGCGAGAAATTCGACGAACAGGGCTTCGAGCTTGGCCGGCGCGACGTCGCGCTCCGACAGCGCAAAGCCGCGCGCGATCAGCGCCCGCCCGCCGGCGCCGAGCAGCGTGCGCGCGGCGGCGACCGGCACGGGCGCGACGCCCTCGCTCGCCAGGACGACATTGAGGGCGCCGATGAGGTCGCCGGCGGTGTCGGCGAGCGTGCCGTCGATATCGAAGACGAGGGTCGGCGCGACGGGCATGGGCGATCTTTCGGCGCGAAGGTCAGGCGTTCCAGAAGTCGGGCTCGCAGGGGGCGAGCGCGCCGCCGAGGCGCAGCGGCGCGATTTTTCGCGCCAGGCCGTCGACGCCGGTCTCGACCGCGACGCCGCACAGCGTCGCCGCCGCCATCGCCGGCTCGAGCCGCCCGGAGGGTATGCGGCGGGTGAAGCGGCGCAGCGGCTCGTCCTTGTCCATGCCGATCACCGAATCGTAATCGCCGGTCATGCCGACGTCGGTGATGAAGCCGGCGCCGCCGGACAGAATGCGCCAATCCGCGGTCGGCGCGTGGGTGTGGGTGCCGACGACGAGGCTGACGCGGCCGTCGACGAAATGGCCGAAGGCCTGTTTTTCGCTGGTCGCTTCGGCGTGAAAATCGATGATCGCCGCGTCGCAGCCGACCCCTAGGGGACAGGCGGCGAGTTCCTGGTCGATGCGTTGGAAGGGATCGTCGAGCGCGTCCATGTATAGGCGCCCCATCATGTTGACGACCAGCGCCTTGCCGCCGTCGGCGACCTCGATCACAACGGCGCCGCGCCCCGGCGCGCCCGCGGGGTAATTGGCGGGGCGGAGCAGGCGCGGCTGGCGCTCGATGAACGCCAGCGCCTCGCGCTGATCGAAGGCGTGGTTGCCCAGCGTGATCGCGTCGACCCCGGCGGCGAGGAATTCCTGGCAGATCGCTTCGTTGACGCCGAAGCCGCCGGCGGCGTTTTCGCCGTTGACGACGACGAGGTCGAGCCGCCAGCGCGCGCGCAACGCCGCGACGTGCTGGTGAAGGACGGCGCGCCCGGCGCGGCCGACGACGTCGCCGATGAACAGAATGCGCATCAGGAACGACCCCGCGCGGCGATCCATTCGCGCTCGGTGAGGATGAAATCGAGCGGCTCGTCGTGCGCCTCGTCGGGAACCGCCGCGACCTCGCAGACGGAATAGGCGACGCCGACGGCGCGGATCGGTCCCGCCGCGCGCAGGCGCCTCAGCGTGCGGTCGTAATGACCCGCGCCGTAGCCGATGCGATGGCCGCGCCGATCGAACGCCGCGAGCGGCGCGAACAGCAGATCGGGATCGACGGCGTCGGCCTCGGCGAGCGGCTCGGGAATGTTCAGCGCGCCGAGGACGGTCGGATCGCCGACGCGCCACAGCCGGAAAGTCAGCGGCGCGCCGGCGGGCGCCGTCGCCGGCAAGGCGGTGATGAAGCCCGCGTCGCCGAGCGCGGCGAGAAGCGCCAGCGCGTCGGGCTCGTCGCCGATGGGAAAAAACGCCGAAACGACGCGAGCGCGCCATTGGCGCGCGCACGCCAGGCCCTTGTCGACGAGGCGGGCGGTCAGCAGAGCGCGCGTCGGCGGGTCGAGCGCGGCGCGGCGCGCCAGCGCCCGCCGGCGCAGCAGCGACTTGGGTTCGGCGTCTTCGGGCATGGCGGCGTCGATTGGCCGATCCCTCTTTTTCACAAGCGCGGGGCCGAGAAAGCCGTTGGACGAAGATCCCGGGCGCCTACGTAAGTAGGTGGGCGCCGTGTGCCCAAGCCCACGGGCGAGGACAGGGACAGCTCCCATGGGGATCGTACGGCCCCGAGGAATAAGGTCCTGACGCGCCACCCAGCTCCGCAACCGGCTACTTAAGCGTTGGCGGGGCAAAAGGCCAGGGCTCGCCAATCGCGGCGCCGCCGACAAACCCAGCCTATCCGCCGGCCGTCAGCGCCGCGCGAAGGCGACCTCGATTGGCTCGCTGTCCGCGCCGCGCGAAGAGAGCTCGAGGGCGATCGTCGGGGGCGCCGCCTGGTCGGCGAACGCGTCGATGATTTGCCGCACCATGCCGCGCTCGGGCCGCAAGCCCGCGCCGTCGACCGAATCCACCTCCATCCCGATCAGACGCTTGGACTTGGCCAGCGCGCAATTGGGCCGCGCGTCGTCGCAGCCGACCAGCACGACGATCTGCCCTCGCTTGTGATAGTGCGGTCCGTTGAGCGGCCCCATCTCGAACTCGACCCATCGCACTTCGAAGCTCAAGCCGCCGGCCTCGCCCATCGGCGGGCCGCGGTCCGGCGTCGGCAAAATGTCTCCGCGGGCGGTCGAGGCCGCCAACACCAGCGCCAAGCAAGCCAACTCGATCCGGCGACCCATGCTATCCTCCTTGCCCTGTCGGCGAGCGCGCGTTCCCTCGATCGGGGAAAGGGAAGACATCCATGACGGAAGCCCAGGCCCTTCTCCTCTCCGCGGCGATCGAAGGTCCGATCGCCTTCGCCGTCGCGCGCCTCGCCAAATGGCCGTGCCGAGGCGCCCTGCACGTCGGCGTCGCGTCCGCGGTCGCGACCGCCGTGACCCATCCCCAGCTGTGGGCCGCCGCCTACTGGGCCTATCCGCGCTTCCCCTATTGGCCGGCGATCCTGGTCCTGGAGGCGCTGGTGATCCTCGCCGAAGGCGTGCTGATCGCCTGGATGGCTCGCCTCGCCCTTCCGCGCGCCATGATCGTCTCCCTGATCGCCAATTCGGCGTCGTCCCTCGCCGGGCTGGCGCTCGCGGGCTGAGCCCGCGCGGCCGCCCTCTTACGCCTCGCCGACGGTCTTGTCTCGCGCCCGCAGGGCCGCCCCCATCCGCGATGGCGCGCGCCAAACCGCAGCGCCTTTGCAAGCCCAGCCGCCGCGGCGCTGAACTCCCCCGATGCTGCGGCGCAATGTCTCACGCAGCGCGATCGCCGCCGCAAACGGGCCCGCGGCGGGTCGCATCATGGTCGACGACGGCGCGGATCGTCCTATAAGGGACGCCATCGCCGCGGCGCGGCGGGATTAGGGGGAGGGTCCGATGGCGGAACATGCCAGCGCGTATCGTCACGTCGTCCTGTTCAAGTTCAAGCCGACCGCGCCCAAAGGTTCGGTCGAGGCGATCGAGAACGCGTTTCGGGCGCTGTGCGCCGAGCTGCCGTTCGTGCGGGATTTCGAGTGGGGCCGCAACTCGAGCCCGGAAGGGCTCGACGAGGGATTCACGCATTGCTTCATCGTGAGCTTCGATGGCCCGGAAGGCCGCGACGCCTATCTGCCCCATCCCGCCCACCAGGCGTTCTGCCGGCGCCATCTCGACCCCGCCCTGGAAAAAGTCTGCGTCGTCGACTTCCAATCGACCCGCTGAGGGAAGACGGCGCGTCGAAGGCGCGCCTCTAAGCCCGCCGCTTCTCCGCTTCCAAGACATGCCGCCGCAGCACGCGGTTGATTTCCGTCTGGTAGCCGCCTTTTGTCGCGTGCTCCCTGAACCAAGCCAATACGTCGGCGTCGAGGCGCATCGTGACCGGCTGTTTCAGCGGTCGGTAGAGTTCGCTCCGGCGCGCGTGAACCCAATTCTCCGCCGGCGCCTCGGGGATGTCGGCGACGTCGATGCGTTCGTCGGGCAGCTTCGCCAACTCGGCGAGTTGTTCGCGTTCCGCCCGGCTAAGCGCCTTCTTGCTCATAGCGTCTCCTTTCATGCGGCGTGGCCTTGCGAGCTCCGACAATGCGGATTCGTTCTTCATCGTGCGCCAACGGGTAGGCATGAACAACGACGAGGATCGCCGCCGCGCCGACAAGCCCAATCGCATGCCAACGTTGCTCCCCGGCCTCGAAGCGGTCGGGTGCGAGACATGCAAAGGATCGTCCCAAACGCGCGTGGCGAGTTCGAACGAGACGCGATGCTTGGAAAGATTCCTCCGAGCCTTGTCCGGGTCCCATTCGAATTGCATGGCGCGAATTTCTATATCGTTGTACGTACATACTTGTCAATACGCAGGCCCTCGATCGCCGCGACGCCGGGCGCCGACCCCGAACCTCCGGCGGCGATCGGCGCACGCCGAACTCAGCAATGTCTTTCTGAATTGTCGTATTTATGCTATGCTGTCATTTCGGCGATTCAGACGAATCGCGTTTGCCGGAGGGACGGAGCGGGGAAAGGCCCGCAATTTTCGCCGAAGCGGCGTCTGTCAAATTGTCAAGTTTTTGCGCGCTAAGCCATTGATATTGCAGAAGGCAGTGTCAAGGAGAACCTTGACATCGCTTGACAAAACTTGACGCCGCTTGACGAAACTCGCCGAGCCGCTTGACGGTCCGCCTCTCGCCTCGTGCGCCCTTCACGCCGCCGCGACGAATTCCCCCGCCAGCGCCTTGGCGATCAGCGCGCGCGTCTCTTCGACGCCGTAGAGCGCGATGAACGAGCCGAAGCGAGGCCCGCGCTGTTCGCCGAGCAGCACCGCGTAGAGCATGGCGAAGAACTCGTTGGAGACGCCGGGGCGCTCGGGCGTCGCGCCCTTGGCGTCCGTGTCCTGATAGCGCGGGATCGGCCGCGCGATGTCGTAGAGCGCGTGCTGGATTTCTTCGCCGCTCGCCTCGCGGGAGAGCGTCGCCAGTTTCGCCGACACCGCCTGGAGCGCGCCGCGCTCGACATCATCGGCCAGGCGATAGCGCTTCTTGGGCGCGACGAAGTCTTTGAAGTAGGCGACGGCGTAATGGACGAGCCGATCGAGCCGGGGGTGGTTCTCCGGCGTCGCCGAGGGCGCGTAGCGGCGCAGGAAGCCCCACAGCACCGCCGGGTTGTCGCTGTTGGCGACCGCGGCGAGGTTGAGCAGCATGGCGAAGGAGATCGCGGCCTGCGCCTCGGCGCCGTGCGCGAGCTTTTCGGGCGCGGGCGGCGCGCCCGAGTGGACGTGCCAGACGGGGTTGCCGAGCCGCTCCTTCCACTTCTGCTCGGGGTAGGCGTCGAGAAAGCCGAGATAATCGTCGACGGTGCGCGGGATGACGTCGAAAGTGAGCCGCTTGGCCGCGGTCGGCTTCTGGAACATGAACAGCGACAGGCTCTCGGGCCCGGCGTAGGTCAGCCATTCGTCGATGGCGAGGCCGTTGCCCCGCGACTTGGAGATCTTCTGCCCGTTCTCGTCGAGGAACAATTCGTAGATGAAGCCGGCCGGCGGCTCGGCGCCGAGCGCGCGCGCGATCTGCGAGGAGAGCTTGACCGAATCGATCAGGTCCTTGCCCGCCATTTCGTAGTCGACGCCGAGCGCCTGCCAACGCATCGCCCAATCCGGTTTCCACTGCAGCTTGCAATGGCCGCCGGTGACCGGCGTCTCGAATTCCTCTCCGCTTTGCGGATCGCGCCAGCGGATCGTGCCCTTGTCGGCGTCGAAGCCGAGGAGCGGCACCTGCATGACGACGCGGGTCAGCGGGTGAATCGGCAGGAACGGCGAATAGGTCGCGGCGCGCTCTTCGCGCAGGCTGGGCAGCATGATCGCCTGCACCGTGTCGAGGCGCCGGAGCATCTGCAGCAGCGCCGCGTCGAAGTGGCCGGACTTGTAGTAGGCGCTCGAGGAGACGAATTCGTAGTCGAAGCCGAAGCCGTCGAGAAAGCGGCGCAGTCGCGCGTTGTTGTGGGCGGCGAAACTGTCGTATTCGCCGAACGGGTCGGGCACTTCGGTCAGCGGCTTGCCGAGGTGCCGTTCGACCATTGCGCGGTTGGGGATGTTATCGGGCGTCTTGCGCAGGCCGTCCATGTCGTCGGAGAAGGCGATCAGGCGCGTCTCGATCGCGTCGTCGGTGAGGGCGCGAAAGGCGCAGCGGACCATGGTCGTGCGCGCGACTTCGCCGAAGGTGCCGATGTGCGGCAGGCCCGAGGGGCCATAGCCGGTCTCGAACAGCACGCGACGCTGCCCCGTGCGCCGCACGCGGGCGACGAGCTTGCGCGCTTCCTCGAAAGGCCACGCCTTGGAGACTTCGGCGGCCTCGCGCAGGGCTGCGTGCGACATGGATTCTTTCCTTTGCCGATTCGGCGCGAAGCGGCCGCCCGAGGCGGGCACAGTAGAAAGGCGCAAGGCCGAGTCAACCGGCCGCGCGGGGTCGAACGCCCTGCCGGGCGGACCCGCAAAATGAAAATGGCCGGGACGCACCCGGCCATTTCCCATCGTTCGTTCGTTGCAGTGGGCGTCACTTGCCCTGGTCGGGGCCGCGATGGCGCCAATGACCCCACATGCCGCCCTCATGGGGCCGATGCTCTCGGATGGTCATCAGCAGCGGGCCGAAATGGCTCTTCTGCGTATCGTCGAGGCTGTCGTAGAGCGGCTTGGCCGCCGCGGAGATCGCCTTGAGGTCCGCCGAAGCCTTGGCCAGATGGTCGGCCATCATGTTCATGTGCTCGATCGGGGAGGGGCGCTCGGCGCCGCGCATCGCGTCGCGCATCGCGCGCATCTCGTCCATCCGCGCCTTGGCGGCGTCGCGCACCGCCGCCTCGAACGGCGCCCAATTCTTCTCCTGCTCCGGCGTAAGCTTCAGCGCCGCCTTCATGCCGGCCAGACGCGCGTCGAGCATGAAGGCGCGCGCTTCCGCCCGATCCTGCATTTGGCCCGCTGCGGGCGACGCGTCGCCCGGCGCGGCGGCGGCGCCGAGCGCAAACACCGAGCCCGCCAGCGTCGCGGCGGCGAGAGAAGCGACCATCAGTTTTTTCATCGGAACGCCTTTCCGGTTGGAATCCACGGCGCGAGGCTGTACCGTGCCGAGATTACTTTCAAGTTACATCCGCGTAACGACATTCGAACAACGTCCGCGTGACGAAGCGGCGAACCGAATGCGCCGTTGACGCGGCCCCGCGCATCCCCCAATGGTCGGTCTGCGAGGAGAGACAGCGATGGGCGAGAGCGGCGTGATCGGCAAATTGGCGCGGGGCTTGGCGAGCGGGAGGGGCGTCGTCAGCGCCTGGGTCAGCGTCGACGACGCTGCGGTCGCCGAGGCGCTGGCGCGCGAAGCCTTCGACGCGGTCACGCTCGACATGCAGCACGGCGGCGTCGATTTCGTCGGCGCGTCGCGCGCGATCCTTGCCGTCGCGCTGGCGGGAAAGCCGACCATCGTGCGGATCGCCGTCGGCGATTTCGCCTCGGCGAGCCGCCTCGTCGACGCCGGCGCGGCTGCGGTCATCGCCCCGATGATCAACGGCGCGGACGACGCGCGACGATTCGCCGAATTCATGAAATTCCCGCCGCTGGGGCGGCGCTCGTGGGGGCCGCGCGCGGCGCTCGGCCTCAGCGGCTTGATCGGCCCCGCCTATCTCCACAGCGCCAACGCGATGACGCTGGCGATCGCGATGATCGAGACGCGCGAGGCGCTGAGCGCCCTCGACGAAATCTTGGGCGCGCGGGGGATCGACGGCGTGTTCGTCGGGCCGTTCGACCTGTCGATCGCGCTCAGCAGCGGCTCGATCGTCGATTCCGACGGCGCCGAAGTCGAGGCCGCCTTGTCGCGGATCGTCGAACGCGCCCGCGCGCACGGCAAGTTCGCCGGGCTCTTCTGCTCCGACGGCGCGCACGCCAAGGCGGCGCTCGCGCGCGGTTTTTCCTTGTGCACGGCGGGGACCGACCTGACGCTGCTGCGCGCGGCGGCGCGTCTCGAGCTCGCCGCGGCGCGCTGAACCCCGGCGGAGCGCGGCCGAACCGTCGATTTTCGCACCGAAGCGAAGCGCGAATCGGCAAACCCGCTTGCCCGGCCGGCGGGCGTGGCGCATGATCGCCGCCTCGGCCGGCGAGGTCGCCGCGCGCGGCGGGTTGCGGCGCGTCGCCGGCGGCAGCGAAGGACACGAGGAAGATTCAGCGATGCGCATCGAGCCGGTATTCTTGTTCGACCTCGACGGCACGCTGGTCGACAGCGTCTATCAACACGTCCTCGCGTGGAAGGAGGCGCTCGACGCGGAAGGCATCGATCTGTCGGTTTGGCGAATCCATCGCAAGATCGGCATGAGCGGCGGCCTGTTCACCAACCAGCTTCTTCGCGAAACCGGATTCGAGATCAGCGCCGAACGCGTCGAACGGCTGGGCCAGCTTCACGCGGCCGCCTACTTGCGGCTCGCCGATGGCATTCGCCCGCTTCCGGGCGCGCGCGAGTTGTTGTCGTGGCTGACCGATGCCGGCGTTCCCTGGGCGATCGCGACCAGCGGCCGCATGCAGACCGCCGCGGTGAACCTGGCCAAGCTCGGCGTCGACCCTAAGCGGACGCCGGTGGTGACGAGAGATCAGGTCAAGTACGCCAAGCCGGACCCCGATTTGTTTCTCGCGGCCGCGGAAAGGCTCGAGGCGCCGATCGACACCGCGATCGTCGTCGGCGACAGCATCTGGGACATGCTGGCCGCGACGCGATGCCGGGCGTTGGGGGTCGGCGTTCTCAGCGGCGGCTATGGCCCCGAGGAGCTTCAGAAAGCCGGCGCCTTCCGCGTTTACGACGACCCAGCCGATCTGCTGTCGCATATCGACGAGGTTGGCGGCCGACGATGAAGCCCGCTCGGGTCTCGCCGATGGTGCGGAAGAGGATGCCGGCGCCAGTTGGCGAAGCCACGCGAAGACCCCCCACGCGCCGAAGACGTTCCGTTTCCTCTTCCTGATTCGGCGCCGTTCACCATGCGGACGAATTCGTATCCGGCGCCCCGCAGGCGAGGGCTCGGCCGGCGCGAACGCCGTCGGCGCGGCGACGACGAAACGGTGCGGGCGGGGAGAGGCCGCTTGGGAGCGAAAAAACGCCAATGATTTCAAAGATCGCTTTGGCGCCGCCACCACGCCGCGACCAACAGAGCCGGCGATCCCCGCTTTATCGGCTTCGGCCGCCGCCGTCGCGAAGCCGCCGTCGAAAGGCGCGATCATTGGCGGCGACAGCCGCGGCCTTTATAAGGCCCTCGGTCGCGGCCTCGTCTCCCTTCGCGCGTTCCAACGCTCGGATCCGCGGGACTGGGCGCTCCCGTGGCTACGCCGACCCGATTCCGACCGCCGCCGCGACGGCGTCCGAACCTACGTCCGGATCGAGACCGTCATATTGAGACAGGCATTGAGACACATCAAGGCGGCGCGGCCCGCAACGGGTCTAGGAGCTGTCACCGAGTTTAGGAAGATGCTAAACTACGAAGGGGACGCCAGGATGCTCCCGATTCGCATCCACGGTCGCGGCGGCTAGCCTCGCTTCGCTCATCGTTGTCACGCTCGGCGATCAAGCGGTCGGCGCGTCGAGCCCTATGCGCAAAGCCTGCCGCGGGGCGCTGGCGATACGCTAGACCAATTCTTATATGAAGAGAACCAATGAACATCCAAGCGCGAAAAGAACAAATGATCACCCGCTATCCCGGAATTCCCAGCGTTATCCACGGCAACGGCGCTGTAGCCGAAGTGATGGGCCACGTATGCGGCGGGGTCATCGGTTATCCGATCACGCCGTCGACGGAGATATCGGAAATCTACGAAGCGTTTCGGTCGAGCGGCGGCCGCAACGTCTGGGGCAAGCATCCGTTCTTTTTCGAGCCGGAAGGCGAACATTCGGCCCAGAGCGGCGCGCTCGGCGCGGCGCTGACGGGGGGCAAATACATTTCCAACGCCTCGTCCAGCCAGGGCATTCTGTACGGGCTGGAATCCCATTACGTCACCGTCGGCAAGAGGGTTGGCGGCTTCGTGTTGCAGATCGCGGCCCGCGTCGTTTCCAAGCACTCGCTCAACGTGATGGCCGGCCATGACGACGTCTACGCCCTGCTTCAGTCCGGTTACACCATCCTGTTCGGCAGCAATTCGCAGGAAGCCGCGGATCTCGCCGCGATCTCCTACAAGCTCAGCGCCCTATCGCTGATTCCAGTCGCCAACGCCATGGACGGCTTCGTCACCAGCCACATGCTGTCCGAAGCTCTGATGCCCGAACCGGAACTGCTGCGGGAATTCCTCGGCGATCCTTCCGAACGGATCAAGTGCCCAACGGTGGCGCAAGAAATGCTTTTCGGCGCCAAGGGCCGCGTGTTCCAGCTCAAGCAATACCTGGCGCGGCGCCAGAACGATCTCGCGCCGAGCGATGCGATGTCCCTGAAGGCGTTCCTCGATGAAGCCGCGAGCGACGTCGAGCGCGACAATGAGGGCGCGCTGATCGAGCGCACGCTCGCCTGGATTCCCGAAGAACTGCGCAGCCAGTGGCGCCGGCAGTGGCTGAACGCATACGAAAAGGGAACGCGCCAACGCGTGCCCGCGCTGGTCGACGTGAACAATCCCGGCCTTACCGGGCCGGTGCAGAACCAGCCCGACTTCCAGGCCGGCTCGGTCGACCACCGTACGCACTTCGTCAGCGAGGTGCCGCATTTCGCCCGTGAGGTGATGAAGGAATACGCTGCGCTGACCGGGCGCCACTACGCCCCGATCAAGACCTTCATGTGCGACGACGCCGAGACCGTCATGATCGGCCTCGGTTCGGTTACCGACGACGCCCAGGCGGTCGCGACGTATCTACGTGGCCAGGGCAAGAAGGTCGGCGTCGTCTCCGTCAAGCTGTTGCAGCCGTTCCCGGAAGCCGAGGTCGCCGCCGCGCTGCGCGGCAAGAAGGCGGTCACCGTGTTGGAGCGCTGCGACGTCACGGCTCTGACCAGCCTGGTGACGGGAGCGTTGTTCAAAGCGCGCGAGAACGCCGACGGCGTTCGTCATCCCGGCATCCCGGCGATCGACAAGCTGCCCAAGATCACCACCGCGATCTTCGGCCTGGGCGCGCACGACTTGCAGCCGCGCCATCTGGTCGCCGCGTTCAAGAACATGGAGACCCGCAACGTTCCGTTCGTCTATCTCGGGTCCCAGTTCTTCTCGAAAAACGCCTCGCCGCGCGTCGCCGCGTTGCAGGAAAAATTGAAGACGGCGTATCCCGAGACCGAGTTGATGGCGCTGGAAACGGAGCCGAACCCGAGCCTGCTTCCCAAGTCGGCGTTCCGCATCCGGTTCCATTCGGTGGGCGGATACGGGACGATGGCGACGGGCAAGCTGTTGACCGACATTCTGGCCAGCGTGCTCGATCTCCACTCCAAGGCTTCGCCGAAATACGGCTCGGAAAAGAGCGGCGCGCCGACCAACTATTACATCACGCTCAGTCCCGAGCCTGTGCTGCAGAGCAATGCGGAGATCGAGGACGTCGAAATCGTCGTCTCGCCGGACCACAAGGTGTTCAGCCACACCAATCCGCTGCGCGGGCTGGCGGAAGGCGGCACCTTCATTCTCCAGTCGCGGCTTTCCCCCGTCGAGGTCTGGAAGGAACTGCCGGCGCAGGCCCGCAAGACCATCCGCGACAAGAAGATCAAATTCTTCGTCATCGATGGATTCGCCGTCGCCAAGCCGCACGCGCCGACGCCGGAAC
Source organism: Roseiarcus sp. (assembly GCA_050015575.1). Classification (GTDB taxonomy): domain Bacteria; phylum Pseudomonadota; class Alphaproteobacteria; order Rhizobiales; family Beijerinckiaceae; genus Roseiarcus. The sequence goes on from JBEKBD010000004.1 coordinate 45,153, forward strand.
TCGAAACCAGGATGATGGGCATCGCCTTCATCGGCGCGGTCTGCGGCCATGTCGACCGGATCGTCGCCGGCTCTTCGCAAGACGCGATGTTGAAAAAGATCCGCCAGGATCTCACCAAGAAATTCGGCGCGAAGGGCGGCGCGGTCGTCGAAGGCAACCTCACCGTGATCCGCGAGGCGTTCGAAGCGACGCACAAGGTCGACTATGACGCTCCGGAATTCGCGGCGGCGGAGAAGACCCCGGCGCGCGCAAGCGGCCGCAGCGTGGCGATTTCGGCCTCGATGTGCCGCGTCGCCGGAAACGAGTCGAGTTCGCGATTCTTCGACCGCGAATACTATGACGACATCGTGGGCGCCCCGTTCCGGGACGGCACCATCGCCGAGGCGCCGGTGTTGCCCGGCGCCGGCATGTTCATGCCGTCGGGAAGCGCTGCGCTCAAGGACAAGGGAATGTTCCGGCGCGACGTGCCGGAGTTCATCGCCGATCTGTGCACCGGCTGCATGGAATGCACGCTGGTGTGCCCGGATGCGGCGATTCCCAACACCGTGCATGAAATCCACGACCTTCTGCTCACCGGAATCGGCCAGCTCGACGTCGCGGAGGCGCAACGCGAGGCGCTGCGCGGGCAGGTCCATGCGCTCGGCGAAGCGGTGCGCGAAGTCTATCGGCGCGAGAAGGCGCCCAAGCCGTTCCACCAAATCGTGGCGGCGGCGGCGGAAGCGCTCGACATCGACAACGCCGTGTTGCGCCGCAACTTCGGCAGGCTGGCCGACGCGTTGGCGGCGTATCCGGTCGCCAAGACCCGGCCGTTCTTCGACGCGATGGAGAAAGTGGTTCCTGGCAGCGGCGGCCTCTATTCGGTCGCCATCGATCCGTGGAAGTGCAGCGGCTGTCTCGAGTGCATCGACGTGTGCGGACCGCACGCGCTGGTGGAGCGTCAGCAGGACGCGCCGTTGCTCGAAACGCTGCAGACCCGGTTCGAATTCCTCAGCCGCACGCCCAACACGCCGATTCGGTTCTTCGACGAGGCGACCAAGCCCGACGGCGACACCAAGCGGCTGATGCTCGATCGCAATAACTACTACGCGACCACCGGCGGACACGGCGCTTGCCGCGGTTGCGGCGAAGTCACCGCGATCCGTCTCGTCACCTCAACCAACCACGCCATCCACGACCGGCGGCGCAAGGAGCACATCCGCGAGGTCGAGAAGCTGATCGAACGGTTGAACGCCAAGCTGCCGATGGTGAAGAACGGCGAACGCGATCCGAAGCGGCGCGAGCGCGTCGCGCGGACCATCGAGACGCTGGAAAAGCGGCTGTATATGCTCGAGGGCGGCCCCACGGGCGCGGGGCCGGCCAGCGCGGTGGTCGCCAATGCGACCGGCTGCAGCAGCGTGTACGCCTCGACGTTCCCGTTCAACCCGTACAACGACCCGTGGGTCAACAGCCTGTTCCAGGACACTCCCGCGGTCGCCAAGGGCATTTTCGAGGGCCTCAGCGCCGAGGCGAGCGGCGACATCCGCGCGTTGCGGATCGCCAAGCTGGATCTCGACGACGCCTACGACCCGCAGGTCCATGACCGGTTCTTCGAACTGTTCGACTGGTCCGAGTTCACTCCCGAGGAGCTGTCGCTGCTGCCGACCGTGATCAGTATGGGCGGCGACGGCGCGACCTACGATATCGGGTTCGGCGCGCTGTCGCGACTCTTGAGTACGACGACGCCGATCAAGGTCGTGGTGCTCAACAGCGGCGCGTACTCCAACACCGGCGGGCAGGCGTCGACAGCCAGCCTGACCGGTCAGGACTCCGATCTCAGCCGGTTTGGCGCCGCGCACAAGGGCAAGCAGGAAGATCGCAAGGAGCTGGGCCTCATCGCCGCGTTCCACCCGACCGTGTTCGTGGTCCAGACCTGCACCGCGCTGCAGGGACACTTCCTGAAGAGCGTCATGGCGTACCTGAATCACAACGACTCGCCGGCGGTGCTGGACGTCTACACGCCTTGTCAGGCGGAGCACGGCATCGCCGACGCTGCGGCCAGCCGCCACGCGCGGCTGGCGGTGGAGAGCCGCGTGAACCCGCTGTTCGTCCACGATCCGCGTCGCGCCAGCGACCTACGCGGACGGTTTTCGCTCGACGGCAATCCGGACGCCGACGAGGACTGGGCGACCAACACCATCGAGTACGTCGAGGACGGCGCGACCAAGCTGATGGAAACGCCGCTGACCCCGGCCGACTTTGCGCTGACCGAAGGGCGGTTCAAGAAGCAGTTCCGTCGCCTCGCCGCCGACGCCGTCGGCGTGCCGGTGCACGAGTACATCGACCTCAGCGAGGCCGATCAGCAGGGAAAGACGCCGTTCGTCTGGTCGACCGACGACGACAAGAAGCTGATCAAAATGGAGGTTGCGCCGACGGTCATTCACCTCGTGCACAATCGCCGGAAATATTGGCGCACCCTGCAGTATCTGAGTGGGCTCGAGGTCACGAAGCTGGATGCGGACCATCGCGTCGAGTTGGAGGCGCTGCAGCGCCAATACAAGGAAGCGCTCGACGCGCGCGAATCCTCGATCGACTCGATCGCGCGCGCCATGTCCGCGCTGGCGGCGTCGTCCAGCGCGCCCCCAGCGGGCGGCCTGACGGCGGCGTTGACGCCAGGCGCAGGCGCGGCGGCCCCGGCGGCGGCGCCCGTCGCGGCGGCCAATGGCTCGGCGCTGGTCGCGCTCGCCGACGAGGACGTCGCCAAGTGCAACAATTGCAAGACCTGCTATCAGGACCTGCCCGAACTGTTCGAAAAGACCAGGATCGTCGTCGACGGCGTCACCAAGGAAGTGGGCCACCTGATCCCGGGAGCGCTCGCTCGCGTCAAGCCCACGCCGGAGTTGAAGGCCAAAGCGGCTCGTGTCGCGGCCAATTGTGACGCGGAGATCATCCATGCGAATTGAAGCGTCGAGCCCCGCGGACGCCAAACGCGACGATCTCGAGCGCTATCGCCAGGCGAGCCGGGCGCTCGAAATGACTCAGAGCGAGATCGAGGAACTCGAACGCAGCGAAGCGTTCGACGTTTTCCAGAAGCAGCTCGGGTTGCTGCGCAAGCGGCTGCTGAACAGCCCGCAATCGCTGCGGCAGGTGTTCATCGACGACGGCGCCCAGGCGATCGTCTGGGAGTTCAAGCAGGACCAACTCGGCGGCGAATTCACCAAGACGCTGTGGAGCCTATTGCTGCGCGACGACGACATGAGCGCGATTCTGCAGCGTTTCATCTGGGACCTGCCGCTCAAGTTCAAACGGAAGCTCATCGCGGCGATCGACGCAAATCTGTCCGACCGCTATCCGATGTTCAAGGACCTGTCGAAAGGCTGGCCGGCGGGAAGCTTCATTCCGCCCTACATCCGTCCGGCGGAGGTTCGCTCCAAGGACTTCGATCTCGTCAACCAGGGCTATCTCGGCTACGCGAGCCTCGGCTACAGCGCCCGCGAGGTCGATCTGTTCGTCTGGCTCGAAGTGCTGCGCGACAAGCAGTGCGACGACCGGCCGTGCGAGCTCGGCGTCTTGCTGGGCAAGAAGACGAAAGGCGGCTGCCCGGTCAAGATCCACATTCCCGAAATGCTGCAGCTGATGGGAACGGGCAAGTTCAAAGAGGCACTCGAACTGATCGAAGGCTGCAATCCGCTGCCGAACGTCACCGGCCGCGTCTGTCCGCAGGAACTGCAGTGCCAGGGCGTCTGCACCATGACCGGCCGGCCGATCGAAATCGGCCAACTCGAGTGGTTCCTTCCCGAACGCGAGAGACTGCGGCACGGGAAGGACGCGGCCGAGCGCCTGAAGGGCTACGTCAGTCCGTGGGCGAAGGCCGAAAAGCCGCCAATCGCGGTGGTCGGGTCCGGCCCGGCCGGCCTGATCAACGCCTACCTGCTGGCGGCGGAGGGATTTCCTGTCACGATCTTCGAGGCGTTCCACGAACTCGGCGGCGTGCTGCGCTATGGCATCCCCGAGTTCCGGCTGCCGAACACCCTGATCGACGACGTGGTCGGGAAGATCCGACTGCTCGGCGGCAAGTTCGTCACCAATTTTGTGGTTGGCAAGACGGCGACCATCGACGACCTCAAACACGCCGGCTTCTGGAAGATCTTCGTCGGCACCGGCGCCGGCCTGCCGCGCTTCATGAACGTACCGGGCGAGCACCTGCTCGGCGTGATGTCGGCCAACGAGTTTCTCACCCGCGTCAATCTGATGCAGGCGCGTAGCGCGGATTATGATACGCCGCTGCCGGCAGTCGCCGGCAAGCGGATCATGATCATCGGCGGCGGCAACACCGCGATGGACGCGGCGCGCACCTCCAAACGGCTGGGCGGAAACGTGACCATCGTCTATCGCCGCACCCAGGCGGAGATGCCGGCAAGGGTCGAGGAGCTGCACCACGCGCTGGAAGAGGGCATCGAGCTCAAGGTGCTGCGATCGCCGCGGGAGTTCGTCAGCGATAAATCTCATGCGGTCTGCCAAGCCGTTCTCGACGTCATGGAGCTCGGCCCGCCCGACGAGTCGCGCCGGCGCGCGCCGGTCGTCACCGGCAAGACCGAGACGATGGAGGTCGACCTGGTGGTGATGGCGCTCGGCAATTCGTCGAACCCGATCATCAAGGACTCCGAACCCGACTTGCAGACCACCAAGTGGGGGACGATCAACGTCGACGGCGGTTCGCAGAAGACCTCGCTCGCGGACGTTTATTCCGGCGGCGACGCCACCCGTGGCGGCTCGACCGCCATCAACGCCGCCGGCGACGGACAGGCGGCGGCGCGCGAGATCGTCGGCGAAATTCCGTTCTCCAGCGCGGAGATCAGGCAACACGTGGAGAGCGCCGCGCGCTACACCGACGAGGGCCAAGCGCCCCAGACCATTCTCAAGAAGGTCGAGCTCGCCGGCGGCATCGTCGAGTTCACGGTGCATTCGCCGCTGATCGCCAGGACGGCGCAGGCGGGTCAGTTCGTGCGCGTGCTGCCGACGCCGAACGGCGAATTCATTCCGCTGACGCTGGCCGATTGGAACGCCGAAGCGGGAACCATCGATCTGGTCATCCAGGGAATGGGCGCGAGCACCATCGGCATGAACAAGATGGAGGTCGGCGAAGCGTTCGCGGGGATCGCCGGGCCGCTCGGCCAGCCGAGCAAGCTGCACCGCTACGCGAGCGACCAGACTGTGGTGTTCACCGCGGGCGGGGTCGGCCTGCCGCC
>JBEKBD010000005.1:0-48137 GCA_050015575.1 Roseiarcus sp.
ATGAATGAGGCGCCGCCGGCCGAGCCGGCGCGCGATCCCCTGCGCGCCGCGCAGGCGAATATGCGGCCGGCGCGGATCAAGCGCTTTTACCGGACCGCCGGCGTCGGCGAGGTCGAGGGCGGTTTCGCGCTGCTGCTCGACGGACGGCGCGCGTTGACGCCGGCCAAGAAGCCGCTGATCCTGCCCTCCCGCGCGCTCGCCGAAGCGATCGCCGAGGAATGGGCGGGGCAGGGCGAGGCGCTCGACCTCGCCGCGATGCCGCTGACCCGCCTCGGCCATTCGGCGCTCGACGGCGTCGCGGCGGCGCTTGGCGCGACCCGCGCCGATATCGCCGGCTACGCGGCCGCCGATCTTGTCTGCTACCGCGCCGAGGGGCCCGCGGCGTTGGCCGCGGCGGAGGCGGAAGCGTTCGATCCCGTGCTCGACTGGGCGGAAGCGGCGCTTGGCGCGAAATTTCGTCTCGCCGCGGGCGTCGTCCATGTCCGCCAGCCCGCCCGCGCGCTGGCCGCGGTCGGCGCCGCCGTGGCGTCTTTCGAGGACCCATTCGCGCTGGCGGCGCTGCAGGTCATGACGACGCTCGCCGGTTCGGTCCTCATCGCGCTTGCGGTCGCGCGGCGACGCCTGAGCGCCGAGGAGGCTTGGCGCATCGCCCACGTCGGCGAGGATTTCCAGATCGCACAGTGGGGCGAGGACGAAGAAGCCAAGGCCCGCCGCGCCGCGCGCTGGCGCGACTTTCAGGCGGCGGCGCAAACGATCGCGGCGGCGTGAGGAGGCCGCTTCACCGCCAATATCGCTGCATGATCTCGGCCGCCCAGGCCGGTTCGCGGACCTCGCCGCGCGGCAGAAAGCCGCGCATGACCGGCTTGACGTCGAGCACCGGCGCGCCGTCGATCGCGTCGAGCCCGGCGACCCGGAGCGACGTTCCCTCGACGCCGAGCAACGTGCAAACCGTGACGCCGATGCGGTTGGGGCGGTCCTTGCCGCGCTGGGCGAAGACGCCGACCTTCGGCCAATCGGCGCGCCCGCGCGGATGTCGCGCCGACGTGACGACGGCGCTCTCGGCGACGCGATGGAAGTGAAAGACGACCTCGACGTGGGAGAACTCGTCGAGCCCGGCGAGCGCCTCGGGCCCATACGCCGGCGCCAGTTCGATCGAGGCGACGACATCGTCCCAGCCGTCGTCGATCGGCTCCTTGCGTCCGCCGCGGACATAGCCGATGGGATGGAGTTGGATCGTCTCGCTCATGGGCCTTCTCGCGTTTCGACGAAGACGGGCGCGGACGATTCCGCCCCGCCGCAGCGGGACTACGCTCGACCGAAGCGCTTCTCAACCGGTCGGCGGGCGCGGGCGGTCCGCGCGCTCCGGCTCGCCGCCATCGTCCCGATTTCGCGCCGCCCGTTCCCGCCCCGGCGGGGTCGTGCTATAGGCGCCCTTGAGAACGCGCGCCGCCGTCGTGGCCGGACCCATCTCGGCGATGACAGCGGTCGCGCCGCCGCGTGGCCTCGAGCCGCTTCGCCGCGCGCCCTCGAACCGGAGCCCGCCCTTGAAACCGATGCTCGATCGATTGGAACGTCGACGCGCCCGCGCGCTGCTGGGCGGCGGGGAGAAGCGGATCGCGGCGCAGCACGCCAAGGGCAAGCTCACCGCCCGCGAGCGCATCGAGTTGCTGCTCGATCACGACAGTTTCGAAGAATTCGACATGCTCGTCGAGCACCGCTGCGCCGATTTCGGCATGGACGAGACCAAGATCCCCGGCGACGGCGTGGTGACCGGCTGGGGCACGGTCAACGGGCGCACGATCTTCGTCTTCGCCAAGGACTTCACGGTGTTCGGCGGCTCCTTGAGCGAAGCGCACGCGCAGAAGATCGCCAAGATCCAGGACATGGCGGTCAAGAACCGCGCTCCCGTCGTCGGTCTGTTCGACGCCGGCGGCGCGCGCATCCAGGAGGGGGTGGCGGCGCTCGGCGGCTATGGCGAAGTGTTCCAGCGCAACGTGCTCGCCTCGGGCGTCGTTCCGCAGATTTCGCTGATCATGGGGCCCTGCGCGGGCGGCGACGTCTATTCGCCGGCGATGACCGACTTCATCTTCATGGTGCGCGACACCAGCTACATGTTCGTCACTGGACCGGACGTGGTCAGGACCGTCACCAACGAGTCGGTGACCGCCGAGGAACTGGGCGGCGCGCATCTGCACGCCGCTCGCTCCTCGATCGCCGACCACGCCTACGACAACGACGTCGAGGCGCTGCTGCAGATGCGGCGGCTGATCGACTTCTTGCCCGCCTCGAATCTGGAGGCGCCGCCGAAGCTGCCGAGCTTCGACGACCCCGACCGCATCGACATGTCGCTCGACACCTTGATCCCCGACAATCCCAACACGCCCTACGACGTCAAGGAGCTGATCCTCAAAGTCGTCGACGAGGGCGATTTCTTCGAAATCCAGGAGGCGCACGCCAAGAACATCGTCACCGGCTTCGCCCGCATCGAGGGGTCGACGGTCGGCGTCGTCGCCAATCAGCCGCTGGCGCTCGCCGGCGTGCTCGACTCCGACGCTTCGCGCAAGGGCGCGCGCTTCGTGCGTTTCTGCGACTGCTTCAACATCCCGATCGTCACCTTCGTCGACGTGCCTGGCTTCCTGCCGGGCACGGCGCAGGAATACGGCGGCCTCATCAAGCACGGCGCCAAGTTGATGTTCGCCTACGCCGAGGCGACGGTCCCCAAGGTGACGGTCATCGCCCGCAAGGCGTTCGGCGGCGCCTATATCGTCATGGCCTCCAAGCACCTGCGCGGCGACGTCAACCTCGCCTGGCCGACCGCGCAGATCGCGGTGATGGGCGCCAAGGGCGCGGTGGAGATCATCTTCCGCGCCGACATGAAAGACCCCCAAAGGATCGCCGAGCGGACGGAAGAATACGAGACGCGCTTCCTCTCGCCCTTCGCCGCCGCCGAGCGCGGCTATGTCGACGAAGTGATCGCGCCGCACGCGACGCGTCGGCGCATCGCCCGCGCGCTCGCCATGCTGCGCAACAAGAAGCTCGAAAACCCCTGGAAGAAGCACAGCAACATCCCGCTGTGAGCAAGAACGCCGTCAGGCTCGCCGGCCGGATGAAGGGCGGCGCTCGCCGAGCCTTGACATGCGAATTACATGCATTCATGCTATCAGCATGTCCGTGATGATCCAAATTCGCCATGTGCCCGACGCGCTGCACCGCCGGCTCAAGGCGCGCGCCGCGATGGCGGGCATGTCGTTGTCGGATTATCTGCTCGGCGAAATTCGCCAAGCGGCCGAGCGGCCGACGCTCGACGAACTGCGGGCGCGCTTGGCGCAGCGGCGACCGATCACGCCTTCCATTGCGCCGGCGGAGGCGGTTCGTCTCGAGCGCGACCGCCTGTGATCGTCGTCGACGCCTCGGCGGTGATCGAGACGCTGTTGGGCACGCCGGCGGCCGAGGCGATCGAAGCGCGACTGTTCGACCCTCGGGAAACGCTGCACGCCCCGCATCTGCTGGACGTCGAGGTCGCTCAGGCGATCCGTCGCTACGCCGCGCACGGCGACATCGACGGGGAACGCGGCGCCGCGGCGCTCGCCGACCTGGCGGACTTTCCCTTGCGACGCTATCCGCACGATTTTCTGCTGCCGCGAGTTTGGGAATTGCGGAACGCCCTCACCGCCTATGACGCCGTCTACGTTGCGCTCGCCGAAGCGCTCGACGCTTCGCTTCTCACGCGCGATCGGCGTCTCGCCGGGGCGGCGGGCCTTCGCATACGAATCGAGTTGGCCTGAGGAGCGCGGCGAACCGCCGACCGCCCGAGGCGGCCCGCCGCTCGCGTCCTCCGCTCTCTTCATCTTGTTGAAACCATGCGTCTTTGCGACGCCTTAACCCTGTCGGCAGGGGATGCGGCGAATTCACGACCTGGCAAAGATTGCGGCCGAGACTCGCCCTTAAAGCAAACAAGCCGCCGGAAAAGGCGGCAGGGGCGTTGGACAGGGTCGCGTTATGGCGTTCAGGGTCGATCGAAGCCGCACCATCATCTCCGCGCTGATTCTCGGCCGCAGAGTGAGCGCGTTGGACGTCGCCTGGCTCAGGCGCGAGGTGTTCGCGGAAGGGACGGTTTCGCGCGAGGCGGCCGACGAATTGTTCGCGGTCGAGCGCGCCGGCCTCGCCAATGCCCCGGAATGGACGGAATTCTTCGTCGAGAAGATCGCCGAGCACGTCGTGCGGCAGGCGCAGCCGGCCGGAATCGTCGGCGAGGCCGAGGCGAAATGGCTGATCGGGCGCGCCGACGAATGCGCGTCGGCCAATGCGCTGGCGACGCTGGCGGCGGTGCTCGCCGAAGCCCGTCGCGCGCCGGCCTGGTTCCTCAAGGCGGTGCGGGCGCGCGCCGCGCGCGGCTGGCCGGCGGCGAAGCGGCCGCTGACGGACGCCGTCGCGCAATAGGCCCTTGGTCGGCGGGCCGCGACCACGCCGCTGTTTACGCGCCGCTTGCGCTCCAATAGAACCGCGAAGGCGACGGCGGCCCGAACCGCGGGCCGCCCCCTCGGGGGCGAAATGTTCAAAAAGATTCTGATCGCCAATCGCGGCGAGATCGCGTGCCGGATCGTCAAGACCGCGCGCCGCATGGGGATCAAGACCGTCGCCGTCTATTCCACGGCCGATGAGAACGCGCTGCACGTCGAAATGGCCGACGAGGCGGTCGCGATCGGGCCGCCCGAGGCCGCCCAGTCGTATCTCGCGATCGAAAAGATCGTCGCCGCCTGCAAGGAGACGGGCGCGGAGGCGGCGCATCCCGGCTACGGTTTCCTCGCCGAGCGCGCCGACTTCGCGCGCGCTCTCGAGGAGGCCGGCGTCGTCTTCATCGGCCCCAACCCCCACGCCATCGAGGCGATGGCCGACAAGGTCGAAGCGAAGAGGCTCGCCGCCGCCGCCAAGGTCTCGATCGTTCCCGGCTTCCTCGGCGCGGTCCCAAGACCCGAGCATGCCGCGAGAATCGCCGACGAGATTGGCTATCCCGTGATCGTCAAGGCGTGCGCCGGCCGCGGCGGCAAGGGCCTGCGCATCGCCCGTTCGCACAAGGAAGTGGCCGAAGCCTTCGCGCGCGCCAGAGCCGAGGCGAAGTCCTCGTTCGGCGACGACCGCGTCTATATCGAGAAATTCATCGTCGATTCCCGCCACGTCGAAATCCAGACGCTCGGCGACAAGCACGGCGCCGTGATCCATCTCGGCGAGCGCGAATGCTCGATCCAGCGACGCAATCAGAAAGTGATCGAGGAGGCCCCCTCGCCGCTGATCGACGAGGAAACGCGGCGCCGAATGGGCGAGCAGGCGCTCGCTTTCGCCAAGGCCGTGAACTACGATTCGGCCGGCACGGTCGAATTCGTCGCGGGGCAAGACCGGGCGTTCTACTTCCTGGAGATGAACGGGCGGCTTCAGGTCGAATATCCCGTCACCGAGCTGGTCGCCGGCGTCGACCTGGTCGAAGAGATGATCCGCAGCGCCGCCGGCGAGCCTTTGCGCCTGACCCAGGCCGACGTGAAGCTCCAGGGCTGGGCGATCGAGAGCCGCATTTACGCCGAGGATCCGACGCGCGGCTTTCTGCCCTCGAACGGGCGCCTGGTCAGATACCGTCCGCCCGCCGAGGGAGCCGTCGAGGGCGTCACGGTGCGCATCGACGCCGGCGTCCGCGAGGGCGGCGAAATCTCGAGTCCCTACGATCCGATGATCGCCAAGCTGCTGACCTGGGCCGGCGACCGGCAGAGCGCGATCGAGGCGCAGGCCGACGCGCTCGACGCATTCGTCGTCGACGGCGTCCGCCACAACATTCCCTTCCTCGCCGCGGTGATGCAGCGCGAGCGCTGGCGCGCCGGCCGCCTGTCGACCGGCTTCATCGCCGAGGAATTCCCCGACGGCTTTTGCCCGCTCGCCGTCGCCGGCGAGACGCGCGCGATTCTGGCCGCCGTCGCCGCGCACGTCGATCACGTCCAGAACCTGCGCAAGCGCAAGATTTCCGGGCAGTTGCGCGAGGCGGCGAAACTGCGCTTCGAGCTGGAGCGCGCCGTCATCCTGGGCGGGACGCGCATCGACGTCGCCGTCGAGCCGCGCGAGGGCGGGGCGGACATCGCGTTCGCCGACGGACGCCGGCTGCGCGTCGAATCGGCGTGGACGCCGGGCGAACCGGTCTGGCGCGGCCGCATCGACGACAAGCCGATCACGGCGCAGGTGCGCGCGATCCTCAACGGCTTCGCGCTCGCCCATCGCGGCGTCGCCGTCGCGGCGCGCGTCTACACTCGCCGCGAAGCCGCGCTCGCCGCGCTGATGATCGAACGCAAGGACGAGGATTGTTCGCGGGTTCTGCTGTGCCCGATGCCGGGCCTAGTCAAATCGATCGTCGTCCGCGAGGGCCAGGAAGTGAAGGCGGGCGAAGCCTTGTGCATGGTCGAGGCGATGAAGATGGAGAACGTGCTCGTCGCCGAGCGCGACGCGACGGTGAAGAAGATCGTCGCCAGGCAAGGGGAATCGCTCGCCGTCGACGCCGTGATCTTGGAGTTCGCTTGATACGCGAGGGCGCCGCTCGAGCCGGTTAGGGGCGGCGCGGGGACCGCCGTCCGGCCGCCGCGCCGCGGGCGATCGCCTCGATTCGCGGCTCCCGTTGACGGCTCGCGCCGACGCCGGCGCAACGAGGCCGCCGAATCTCAAATTCTCGCCGTCAGGCCTTCTTGACCCAGAGCTTGCACCAGCCGGTCGGCGAAATTTCGCCTTGCACCTGCTTGCAGGAATTCGGCGCGACGAACAAATTGCAGCCGTCGCACTGTTTGCCGTCCTTGGGCGAGGCCTGGTAGCCGACCGCCGCCTGCGGCAAGCCGGCTGCGCCGACGCCGGTCGCGCCGATCGCCAGCAACGGCGCCGCGCCCGCCGCGGCGAGCAACAAGGAGCGACGATTCAAGCCTTTGCCGTTCAAATCAAGCATGACGTATTCCCTTCGATCGCGTTGCAAGTCCGCACGCCCTCGGCGATTCCGCGCCGGGAGCGCATTAACGCGTCCGCCGCCATTCCATCGGCGGCCGAGTCGATCGCTCAATCGGCGCTTGGCCGGAGCTTCCTATAATGAATTGAGGAATGTCAATCGGCCTCTCGTCGGGCCGGACGAGCGCGATCCGCTCTCGCTCGCTTTCGTCGGCCCATCGTGCTAACGGGCTCGTCTGGCCGGAGCGCCGCCTTTGACGGCGATCGGACGCGATCGAGCAAGACCATGAGCGACATATTCCAGGAAGTCGACGAGGAGGTCCGCCGCGACAAGGCGGCCGAATTCTGGAAGAAATACCAGAACCTGATCATCGGCGCGGCGGTGCTCATCGTGCTCGCGACCGCCGGCTATCGCTATTACGAGGATCGGCGCCTGGCGGCCGCACAGGCGGCGGGGGCGGCGTTCCAGCAGGCGCTGGCGCTCGATCGCGACGGCAAGGGCGGCGAAGCCGAGGCGGCGATGGCCAAGCTCGCCGCCGACGCGCCCGGCGGCTACCGGACGCTGGCGCGCCTCGCCGACGCCGCGTTTATGGCCAAGAGCGACCCCAAGGGCGCGCTCGCCGCCTATGACGCGCTCGCCGCCGACGCTTCGATCGGCCCGCTGTTTAAGGACGCCGCTCGCCTGCGCGCCGCCTTGCTGCGCCTCGACGCGGGCGAAGTCGATGCGGCCAAGCCCGCGCTCGAGGCGCTGGCCGGGAGCGGCGGCGCCTATCGCCACACCGCGCGCTTGGCGCTCGGCGTCGTCGCGCTGATCGCCGGCGATTACGACGGCGCCGGCCAATGGCTCGACCGCGTCGTCGCCGACGAGGAAGCGCCCGACGCGGAAAGACACGACGCCGAGAGCCTGCTCGGGCTGGTCGCCGCCAATCGGCCGGCGGCCAAGTGACGCGACGTTGGCGCGAAAGGTTCGCGGATTCGAGCCGGCGCTCATCCGGCCGGCCGGCGCCGCGGCGCCTACTCACCCGCTTGCAGGAGAGAGTCGGGGCGAGGGCGGGCGGTCGTCATTGAGAAGCCCATGAGCGCGAAGGTCGCCATCGTCGGACGCCCGAACGTCGGCAAATCGACGCTGTTCAATCGACTTGTCGGGCGCAAACTGGCGCTGGTCGACGATGAGCCCGGCGTCACCCGCGATCGGCGCGAGGGCGAGGCGCGGCTCGGCGATCTCGCCTTCGCTATCGTCGACACCGCCGGCCTCGAAGAGGGCGACGACGCCTCGCTCGCCGGCCGCATGCGCGCGCAGACCGAGGCGGCGCTCGCCGACTGCGACGCGATCCTCTTTCTCATCGACGCGCGCGCCGGCGTGACCGCGGGCGACCGACACTTCGCCCAAGGCGTGCGCCGCGCCGGCAAGCCGGTGATCCTGATCGCCAACAAGGCCGAGGGGCTCGCCGGGCGGCAGGGCGCTTACGAAGCGTTCGGCCTCGGCCTCGGCGAGCCGATCGCGTTCTCGGCCGAGCACGGCGAGGGCCTGGGCGAATTGTACGAGGCGCTCGCCGCCGCGCTGCCGCGCGGGGCGCTTTTGGTCGCGGACGAAGAGGATGCGCGCGCGCCGCTCGCGCTCGGCGAGGAGGAGGACGGCAGCGAGGCCGACCCGTCGAAGCCGCTGCGCATCGCCGTGCTGGGGCGTCCCAACGCCGGCAAGTCGACGCTGCTCAACCGCATTCTCGGCGAGGAGCGCTTGCTGACAGGACCGGAGCCCGGCCTGACGCGCGACAGCATCGGCCTGGAGGCGAGCTGGCGCGATCGCCGCTTCAAGCTCTACGACACCGCCGGGCTTCGCCGCCGCTCGCGCGTGGTCGAGAAGCTGGAACAGCTCGCGGTCGACGACGCGCTGCGCGCGGTGCGGTTCGCCGAGGTCGTCGTGCTGCTGCTCGACGCGACGGCGCCCTTCGAGAAGCAGGACCTGACGCTCGCCGATCTCGTCGAGCGCGAGGGCAGGGCGCTGGTCATCGGCCTCAACAAGTGGGACCTCGTCGCCGACAAGAGCGCCAAGGCGCAGGAGCTGCGCGCCGAGGCCGACCGGCTGCTGCCGCAACTCAAGGGGACGCGCGTCATTCCCGTCTCGGGGCTCACCGGCGCGCACGTCGACAAGCTGCTCGAGGCGGTGGTCGCGACTCACGAGGTGTGGAACCTGCGCATCTCGACCGGGCGGCTCAACCGCTGGCTGGCGCCGGTCGTCGACGCGACGCCGCCGCCCGCGGTCGCCGGCCGTCGGGTGAAGATCCGCTACATCACCCAGCCCAAGGCGCGCCCGCCGTTCTTCGTGCTTTTCGGCAATCACGTCGACAGCATCCCCGAGAGCTACAAGCGCTATCTCGTCAACGGCCTGCGCGAGACCTTCGGCCTCTACGGCGCGCCGGTGCGACTGTCGATGCGCGGGGGAAGCGCGAACCCCTACGCGCCGAAGGCGAGACGCAAGGCGTGACGATCGGGGCGCGCGGAGCCCGGCGCGGCGAAAAACGCCGGCTCGCGCGCTTTACCGCCGCTTCGCGGCTGTGGCACAGTGGCGCGAGCCCGGGGACCGAGGATGTCGAACGACGACTTCAAATTCGCGCGTGATTTTCTGCTCGCGCTTCGCGACAACTATCACGCCGCCAAGGCCGGGTTCGTCTGGCCCCGGCTCGAACGCTTCAACTGGGCGTTCGACTGGTTCGACGACGAACTCGCCGCGGGCGGGCACGGGGCGAAGCCGGCGCTGAAGATTCTCGGGGACAAGGTCGAGACCTATTCGTTCGCCGAACTTTCGCAGGCCTCCTCGCGGCTCGCCAACGGCTTTCGCGCGCTCGGCGCCAAGCGCGGCGATCGCCTGCTGCTGATGCTCGACGCCGTCGCGCCGCTGTGGATTACGACGCTGGCGGCGATGAAGCTCGGCCTGGTGACGATCCCCGCGGCGACGCAGCTTGCGCCCGCCGAAATCGACGATCGGCTGGCGCGCGGCCGCCCGCGCTTCATCGTCGCCGACGGCGCCGAGGCCGGAAAGTTCGCCGCTCGCGGCGAGGGCGCGGAGCGCATCGCGGTCGGCGCGGCGCCCGAGGGCTGGCGCGATTACACCGCGTTGTTCAGCGCCAACCCGCACTTCGATCCCGACGGCGACACGCTCGCCGACGACCCGTTGCTGCTCTATTTCACCGCCGGGACGACCGCGCGGCCGAGGCTCGTGTTGCATAGCCACGCGAGCTATCCCATCGGCCATCTGACGACGATGTTCGGCCTCGGCGTCCAGCCGGGCGACGCGCATCTCGATGTTTCCACGCCCGGCTGGGCCAAGCACGCCGGGTTGAGCCTTTTCGCGCCATGGAACGCCGGGGCTTGCGTCCTCGCGCTCGCCGGGCGTCCCGAGCCGCGCGCGATCCTCGACGCCCTCGTCGCCCATCAGGCGACGTCGTTCTGCGCGCCGCCGACCGTTTGGCGCCAGCTCGCGCGGCTCGATCTCGGGCGGCGGCAAGTCGCGTTGCGCGAGGTCAATTCGTCGGGCGAGCCGCTCGATCCGGAAATCGTCGAACAGGTCGGCCGCGCCTGGGGCCTGACGCTGCGTGATTCCTATGGCCAGACGGAAGCGACGATGATGATCGGCAATCCGCCGGGACAGAAGATCGTCGCCGGCTCGATAGGCCGCCCGCTGCCGGGCTATCGCATCGTGCTGCTGGACGGCGAAGGGCTCGAGTGCGATCACGGCGAAATCGTCGTCGCGCTCGCCCCGCGTCCGGTCGGCCTGATGCGCGGTTATCAACTCGAGGAGGGCGAACTCGGCGACGTCGAAGGCGGTTGCCACCGCACCGGCGACATCGGGCGCCGCGACGCGGAGGGCTACATCACGTACGTCGGGCGCGCCGACGAGCTGTTCAAATCGAGCGACTATCGCTTGAGCCCGTTCGAGCTGGAAAGCGCGCTGATCGAGCACCCGGCGGTCGCGGAAGCCGCGGTGGTGCCCGCGCCCGACGCGATCCGGCTGACGATCCCGAAGGCGTACATTGCGCTGGCCGCCGGCCATGCGCCGGACCGCGCCGCCGCGCTGTCGATCTTCACTTACTTGCACGACCGCCTCGCGCCCTACCAGCGCATCCGGCGGATCGAATTCGGCGAACTGCCGAAGACGGCCTCCGGCGCGATCCGTCGCGCCGACCTTCGCGCGCGCGAAGACGCGCTGGCGGCGAAGGGCGAGCGGGCGGAGCGCGAGTTTCGCGCGGAGGATTTCCCCGAGGTCGGGTAGAGCGGCCTAGCTCCCCCTTCCTCTGCGCCGCCGCGAACGGCGCTCGCGCAGCCAACGAAAGCGGCCCCGCCTTCGCCAGGCGGGGCCGCGCATCAAGCGCTCGCAGAAGCGCGACTTACATCGCCTGCAGCATGCCGTGGCCCTTGGGCGTCATCATGCCTTCGCAGGTGCCCTTGGCGACGTATTTCCAGCGGGCGGGATCGTAGTCGACGGTCGAAGTGCCGGCGCAGCTCGTGCCGGCGCCGGCGGCGCAGTCGTTCTTGCCGGCGAGCGCGACGCCGTAGCACTTGTCGGCGCCCGGCTGCGCCGGCGCGGGGGCCGCCTTGGCGGCGGCGGCGAGCGCCAGCGCGGCGGCAAGCGAGCCGGCGAGCGTGGCGGCGGTGAAGGCGGTTCTGGCGTTCATGGGCGTTGTCTCCGCGTTGAAAGGAAAGGCGTTTTTCTGGAGCGTCGGCTGGCCGCCGCGCTCGCCGGCCGAACCGCTCGGCCGTGCATGGGAGCTTTCGCGCCGCGGCCGCCGAAGTTACCGCGGGCGCGGTCACGAGATCGTGAGTACGCTCGCCGCCTCGCGCCGCGCGCGCCGAGGCCGACTTGCCCTTTGCGCGCCGATGGGGCCATAACGCGCTGGCGCGGCCGGTCGCGCGTTTCCTCTATTCGGGCTGCTCCCTCGAGCCCGACCCCATCCGAGTCGCGCGCCCATGCGTCTTTCCCGTTATTTTCTGCCGATCGCCAAGGAAACGCCGAAGGAGGCGGAGATCGTCTCGCACCGGCTGATGCTGCGCGCCGGCATGATCCGGCAGGAGGCGGCGGGCATCTACGCCTGGCTGCCGCTCGGGCTCAGGGCGCTGCACAAGATCTGCGCCGTCGTGCGCGAGGAACAGAACCGCGCCGGCGCGATCGAACTGTTGATGCCGACGTTGCAGTCGGCCGAGCTGTGGCGCGAATCCGGCCGCTACGACGACTACGGCAAGGAGATGCTGCGCATCCGCGACCGTCACGAGCGCGACATGCTCTACGGGCCGACCAACGAGGAGATGGTCACCGAGATCTTCCGCGCCAACGTCCGCTCGTACAAGGACCTGCCGCTCAACCTCTACCACATCCAGTGGAAATTCCGCGACGAGGTCAGGCCGCGTTTCGGCGTGATGCGCTCGCGGGAATTCCTGATGAAGGACGCCTATTCCTTCGACCTCGACGCGGCGAGCGCGCGCCACGCCTACAACAAGATGTTCACAGCCTACCTGCGCACCTTCTCGCGCTTCGGCCTGACCGCGATCCCGATGCGCGCCGAGGCCGGGCCGATCGGCGGCGACCTGTCGCACGAATTCATCATTTTGGCCGACACCGGCGAAAGCGAAGTCTTCTGCCACAAGGACTATCTGACGTTCGCGCCGCCGCCCGAGACGATCGACTTCGACGACGCCGCCGCGATGCAGGGCGTGTTCGACCAATGGACTTCGCTCTACGCGGCGACTTCGGAAAAGCACGACCCGGCGGCGTTCGCGCGCCTCGCGCCGGAGGCGCGGATTTCGGCGCGCGGCATCGAGGTCGGCCATATTTTCTACTTCGGAACCAAGTACTCCGAGCCGATGAAGGCGGTGGTCAACGGCCCCGACGGCAAGGAGCGCTCCGTGCACATGGGTTCCTACGGCATCGGCCCGAGCCGCCTCGTCGCCGCGCTGATCGAGGCGGGACACGACGAAGCCGGCATGATCTGGCCCGAGGCGGCGGCGCCGTTCGCGGTCGGCCTCGTCAATCTCAAGGTCGGCGACGCCGCTTGCGACGGCGCCTGCGCGCGCATCTACGCGGCGCTCGGCAAGGCGGGCATCGATACGCTGTACGACGACCGCGACGAGCGGCCGGGAGCGAAATTCGCCGTCATGGACCTGATCGGCCTGCCCAACCAGGCGATCGTCGGGCCGAAGAGCCTCGCCGAGGGCAAGGTCGAGATCAAGCGCCGCCGCACCGGCGAACGCGAACTCCTCGGCGTCGAAGCCGCGATCGCGCGGCTCGGCGGGATCGCGTGAGAGACGACGAGATGTTCGCGACCGCGCGGCCGGCGTGCATCACAAGGCGCTTGAAAGCGCGACGATCCTTCCCCCCTTGCGGGTGTCAGGCGAACCTTCGGTTCGCTGAGAGGTGGACGCGCGGAGCGCGGCCGGATGAGGGGTCGCGCCGTCAGGCGCGTCGTCGAGCGGGACCGGTTGGCCAGAGAAGTTCGGGGACTCGCGTTCTTTCCGCTGCGCGCTTTGCTTTCCCGCGCGCCTTGCGGCGCAGCCCCTCATGCGTCACGCTTCGCGTGACGCCTTCCCCCGCAAGGGGGGAAGGGGAGGCGCGCCCATGACCGCCGCCGCGCTCGACGCCGCAGCCGCCGCGCCGCCGCGCGCTACGCGCCCGTTTTCGGCGTTCGAGTGGATGGTGGCGTGGCGCTATCTTCGCGCGCGGCGCGAGCGCGGCTCGATTTCCGTGATCGCCGGCTTCTCGTTCCTCGGCATCGCGCTCGGCGTCGCCGCGCTGATCGTCGTCATGGCGGTGATGAACGGCTTTCGCTACGACCTGATGGAGAAGATGATCGGCCTCAACGGCCACATGTTCCTGCAGGGCGTCGACACGCCGCTGACCGACTACGACGCGGTGGCCGATCGCGTCGCCAAGGTTCCCGGCGTCAAGCTGGCGCTGCCGCTGGTCGAGGGCCAGGCGTTCGCCTCGACGCCGTTCGGCTCGTCGGGCGTGCTGGCGCGCGGCGTTCGCGAAGCGGACTTGAAGCGGCTGCCCGGCGTCGGCGCCCACGTCACCCAAGGCTCGCTCGACGGCTTCGACGCTGGCCAAGGCGTCGCGATCGGCGCCAAGCTCGCCGAGCATTTGAGCCTGCGGGTCGGCGACAAGGTCACGCTGATCGCCCCGCACGGGGCCGAGACGCCGTTCGGCGTCGCGCCGCGGATGAAGGCGTACTCGGTGGCGGCGATCTTCCAGATCGGCATGGCGACCTTCGACGGCACGTTCCTGTTCATGCCGCTCCCCGAGGCGCAGGCCTATTTCAACCTCGACGGCCAGGCCAACGTCATCGAGGTCTACGTCGACGATCCCGACCGCATGGACGCGATGCGCCAGCGCATCGCCGCCGCCGAGCAGCGGCCGATGATCGACACCGACTGGCGCCAGCTCAACAAGAGCTTCTTCGACGTGCTGACGGTCGAGGCCAACGTGATGTTCGCGATCCTGACGCTGATCGTCCTGGTCGCCGCGCTCAACATCGTCTCCGGCCTGATCATGCTGGTCAAGGACAAGGCGCGCGCGATCGCGGTGCTGCGCACCATGGGCGCGACGCGCGGCGCGGTTCAGCGCATCTTTTTGATCGCCGGCGCGACCATCGGCGTCGCCGGCACCGCGTGCGGTCTGGCGCTCGGGCTGGTGGTCGCGCGCAACGTCGAAGAAGTCCGCAAGGCCTTGAGCTGGCTCACCGGCCTCAACCTGTTCCCTTCCGAATTCTATTTCCTGTCGCAACTGCCCTCGCGCGTCGAGCCGCGCGACGTCGCCGCGGTCGCGCTGATGGCGTTGGCGCTTTCGCTCGCCGCGACCATCTACCCCTCGTGGCGCGCGGCGCGGCTCGATCCGGTGGAGGCGCTGCGCTATGAATGACGCGGCGCGCGGGGCGGCGCCGACGCCGGCGCTGCGGCTGGAGGCGATCGAGCGCCGCTACGGGCGCGGCGAGACGACGATCGAAGTGCTCTGCGGCGCCGATCTGACGCTATGGCCCGGCCAGTCGGTCGCGCTGATCGCGCCCTCGGGCGCGGGAAAGTCGACGCTGCTGCATCTCGCCGGCCTGCTGGAAAGAGCGGACGGCGGCGAAGTCTACGTCGGCGGCGCGCCGACGTCGGCGATGTCGGACGACAAGCGCACCGCGCTGCGGCGGGTCGAGATTGGCTTCGTCTACCAGTTCCATCACCTGCTGCCGGAATTCTCGGCCGCCGAGAACATCGTCCTGCCGCAGATGATCCGCGGCCTCGGCCGCGCCGAGGCGACCGCGCGCGCGCGCGAACTGCTGGCCTATCTCGGCCTCGCCGCGCGCGAGAAGCATCGCCCGGCCGAGCTATCGGGGGGCGAGCAACAGCGCGTCGCCATCGCCCGCGCCGTCGCCAACGCCCCGCGCATCGTCCTCGCCGACGAACCCACGGGCAATCTCGACCCCAAGACGGCGGACCACGTGTTCGGGACTTTGACGGAACTCGTCAAAGCGAGCCGCGTCGCCGCGCTGGTCGCGACCCACAATCTGGAGCTGGCGGCGCGGATGGACCGGCGGGTGACGCTGAGGGACGGGCGGGTGGAGGAGATGGGGTAGGGGGGCGCGCTGTTTTCGTAAGGGGTGGTGGGATTTCAGGGACTTGCGTGATGGATTTCCGCCGGGCCGGCCCAGGGCGCCTTCTCGCAGTTTGATCATTTGCGAGGGCGCCGACGTCATCGGCTGTTTCTGGTTGTCCGCCGGAGCGATCGACCACGCGGCCTCGCCCAAGGCGCAGCGCCGCAATATGCCCAATCCACTGCCGAACCTCCTCGTCGGCTGCCTCGCCGTCGACCGTCGCCGCCACAACCAGGGCCAGATCGAACAAGCGCTCCGGCGGTAGCCGCACTCACCGCGCGCTTGCTAGCGCGGTGGCGTGTCTAGTGCGTTTAAGAAAGCGCCGGCGTAAACCCGCAAACCCAATTTCCAACTCTCTACCTACGGTTACGAATTGGCGCCGATGATTTGACAGCGATAACCGTTAATCGTGGGGTCCCACTCGCAGCGTTCTACTTGGCCAGGCCGACCTGGCACCTCCTGAACAAATGGGGGATGGGGCTCGCCGGTGCTCAGTACCAGATGGCTTGGGTTGGTCTGGCTAGAGTTATTCGTAGGTGTGGTGCGTTTTGCAGGCATTTAAGGCAGTCCTCTTCTGCGAACACGAAATTGACTTTCAAACGTCACGGCGTAACAGCGTTCTTGAAGCCCGTCGTCACCGCGTTGCTGATCTGTTGGGCTTGATCGGCGTTTTGGGCGGCGGCGCCAGTGAGTCCTGTCTTATCACCCGGTCCCATGGTGATGATTAAATCGTGTGTACGGTCCCTGCTGGTGCTAAAGAACGTGCCAGTCGAGTTTATGCTCGCTCTCTTGAGTTTCCACCCAGGCGTCAAATTTCCGCTTGTGGTGATGTCAAATTTTATGTCATGAGAAAGGACGTTATCCTTTAACACGCCCGAATTAGACGTTGGCGCTAGCCCCTCATGTGTTCCAAGCGTCCCAGTATAGTCAGCCAGCCATTCTTCAAGCTTAAGATCGCTCTGAACTAAAAGGGAACCTTCATTGCCCTGCTGAACGCCCGTTGTACAGTAGTCATGCTTAAGAATATCAGAAATCTGATAGTAAAAGCTCAGTTTGTCGGTTCTCGTGGAGTCTGCCGTGCCGCTTGCTCCTCCACTTAGGCTGAACATTGTACTTATCGGTGTAAGCGGTGTCCACAAAATACTTGGCGCTACCGAAGATCTTTCATCGATGGTGAGCGTCAAAGTCATCTGGACGCCCCATTTCAGGAGAAAGTCGGTGACCCGCTGCTGGTTGTACTGCTGGGAATTCTTGACGTCGCTTTCTCTGAGATGCCGCAGAGCGTCAATTATCTCGCATCTTACACTTTGAACGATCGCCTGAACCATCAACTGCCCGTCACCGGGCGCCCAGGGATTTTCCTGAATCTCCGGTACCATCGTTCCGCAGCCACCGAGCAACATTGCCAAAATGACCGGCGCGGAAAAGCTCTTCGCGAACATGTAAGCCCCCTTTGCGTTCGATGCGGCAATCGGATTCCAAGTAGAAGTGGCGCGATTATTTCCCTGCGCAAGTTCGGCTTCGCCAAGATGAGCCGATGGGTGAGAACAACGAGCTCCTGGCATCGACTTTCGCTCCCCCGCAGTTGCGAATTTCACTTAAGCCTCCGCCATTCAACCGCGTGTGCAACGACACCGTCGCAACTCGGATTATCGCGAATCGTAGTTCGTCGATCATCCCGGCTTGAACACCGATGATAGTTTGTTGAACGCGTATGGGGCGAAGAGCGAGGCGCCGGCGAGGAAATACGTGCCGAGCGAACCCAAGAACTTCGAAATGTCGTCGGTGTTGGTATCGTAAAACGATGCGTAGAGTACGTAGTTGCTGATCGCCCAAAGAAAGCACGCCAAAACGACCGAACCGATGAACCCGGACAAGCGACTGTAACTGGTATTGTCAAGCGCGGGGCCGCCCGCCGCGACGGTTTTGGCGTTAGGCTGGCTGTCGCTGTCCTTTTCGCGAAGGACAGCCTTGATGTCGACTTTTCGCAAGGCGACGCGCAATAGGCAGATAACCCCGAGATTGAGAACCAAAACGCTGATGCACATAAGCGCAATCTTGACTTGCCATTCCATAGTCGACCTCCAAACCATCGCCCGCGAGATCGTGTACGCGCAGAAGTCGGAATCACCCTCAACTTTGCGAAACGGGCCCTCTTGCGCCGCCAACCGCGACGCCCCATCCAGCAATGTCCGACGCGCGGACGGAGTCGCGCATAACAACGACGTCCTCAACGTGCTCATTGGAAGCATGTGCGATGCGCAGCCTGTCGGCCGCGTGGGCCCCGGCTAGCCGAGGGTCTCGAGGCCGCGGAAACATCGCCATGACGGCGGCGACCCAAAGCCGCCGCGCAACTGCATGCGCAGAGCCGTCGAAAACGTGGAGATAGCGAGCATTGCGCAGCCCGCCGCCGAAGACGGCGCCATCGATCGCGCGAACCGCGGTCATGAGCCCCGTCATGACCGACCCCCCTCATTGAGATTTATTAACTTTGGTTAACTATGGCACGAGTGGGGAAAAACGCAAGCGTTTTCGCGGCAAGAGCGTGAAAGCGCCACGCTGTTCAGTTTTCGTGCCGCCGTAGGAGCAATCGTTGCTGAGTTGCCACAAAAAGTGGCAAGATTCTATTTCTGTAGGTCGGAAACGCAGATAGAGCGTCGACGCCTTGCCGCTCTTGTTCCAAAGAGCCAGGTCGCCGCGCTCGCACAAAACTGCGCGCTACAACAATCATATAGCAGAAGGTCAGTTCCGCGCGGCGCAAGGGCGCGCTATGGTGCGGCCGTCTTCGCGAACGCGCCCGCCCGCCCCGCCGCACCTTGGCGGCGGGGCTCCGTTTGCAGAGGAACAGCAGAAGCGATGGCGGCGCGCTCGCCGCCCCCTTACATCTGCTCCACCGCCTTCACCGCCTCGGGCAGAAAATGCTTGAGCAGGTTCTCGATGCCGTGCTTCAGCGTCGCGGTCGAAGACGGGCAGCCGGAGCAGGCGCCTTTCATGGCGAGGTAGACGATCCCGTCGCGAAAGCCCTTGAAGACGATGTCGCCGCCGTCGCCGGTCACCGCCGGCCTGACGCGGGTTTCGATCAGCTCCTTGATCGCGTCGACGGTCTCGGCGTCCTCGGGATGAAAGAATTCTTCGCCGGGGGCGTCGGCGGGGCCGGTCAGCGCCGGCGCGCCGGAGAGAAAGAATTCGGTGACGACGCCAAGCACCGCGGGGCGCAGATGGCGCCACTCGGCGTCGTCCTTGGTCACCGAGATGAAGTCGGGCGCGAGGAACACGCCGGTGACGCCCGGCAGCTCCATCAGCGCCTTGGCGAGCGGCGAGCGCTCCGCTTCGGCCGCGTCGCGCGCCTCGAACGTGCCGGATTCGATCACCGGGCGGCCGGGCAGGAATTTCAGCGTCGCCGGGTTGGGCGTCGATTCCGTCTGGATGAACAAGGCCGGCTCCTGAAAGGCGTGGCTCGCTCGGTACATAGGCGCGGCGCCGGGCGGGCGCAAGGCGCGAGCCGAGGAAGCGGGGAAGGGCGGGTCGACGCGCCTCGATGCGACGTCTTCGGGGTGCGCTGCGCCTGATCCGCGCTCGGCGCCAAGGCCAGGCCGGCTTCACCCGGCCGAACGCCGCGCGTTGGCTTGGACTTGGCGGCGACGGGCCGGAGCGTCCGCCGGCGAAGGAAAGATGCGCGAACGTCGCTGGGCCGGCGGGAGAGGGCAGGGCGAGGGTTTTCGAGAAACCTCATCCGGCGCTTCGCGCCTCTCACTCGCGCTCCACCCTGACCCAGCCGCTCACCCCGAGCCGCTCCTGCGGCAGGTAGGCGGCCTTGTAGGCCATCTTGCGCGAGCCCTCGACCCAATAGCCGAGATAGACGTGCGGCAGGCCGAGACGGCGCGCCTTTTCGATGTGGTCGAGGATCATGAAGGAGCCGAGCGATCGGCGGGACTCCTCGGGGGCGAAAAACGAATAGACCAGCGACAGGCCGTCGCCGAGCCGGTCGGTGAGGCAGGCCGCCAGCAGCGCGCCCTCGCCGCGCGGCGCGAGAAGGGAATCGACGCGGCGCAGCCGATATTCGGTGAACACGGTGTCGATGTGGCTGTCCTCGACCATCATGGAATAGTCGAGCATCGACATGTCGGCCATGCCGCCGTCGGGATGACGGGAGTCGAGATAGGCGCGAAACAGCGCGTATTGCTCGCCGGTGGGCCTGGCCGGGACCGGCTCGCCGGCGAGGTCGGCGTTGGCGCGCAGGACGCGGCGCTGGCTGGCGCTCGGGCGGAAGTCGTCGACGACCACCCGCACGGAGACGCAGGCGCGGCAATTCTCGCAGGCCGGGCGGTAGGCGATGGTCTGCGAGCGGCGGAAGCCGGTCTGGGTCAACGTGTCGTTGAGCGCGATCGCGCGCTTGCCGACCAGGTGCGTGAACACCTTGCGCTCCTGCAGGCCCGGCAGATAGGGGCAGGGGGAGGGCGCGGTCAGATAAAACTGGGGGGCGTCCCGCACTTCGCGCGTCACGCTGTCGCACTCCTCGAGACGTCGCAAGAACGCGCTAGGCTAAAGCGGATAGCGCCCGACGGGAATGGCCGGGAGCGAAAAATCTTGCGTTCGATTACCGTCGGCGCACCAACACCACGCCGGCGAAGATGTCGTGCAGGCAGCGTTTCTCCGAATCGATCAGCGAAACCAGGAAAATCGGCGGGAAAAACCAGCTCAGATAGAAGAACAACGCCTGCGCGGCGGCGTTGATGAAGGGAACGCGCGCTCCGGTTTCGAACATGCGCATTTCCAGGTCCATCGCCCGCATGCCCGGCGTCGCCATTTTCGCGCCGGAGACGGTGAGCCCGTTGTAGAAAAAGGCGACCAGCGGATAGAGCGGCGGCAGCAGAAGCAGCGACAGCCCCAGAGTCAAAATCGCCAACGCCAGGCAGATCAGCCCGGCCAGCAGGCTGACGAGGACGAGGTCGAGGGCGAGCGCGAGAATGCGGCGCGTGCGCACGCCCCTGAAGGCGTCGGCGCCGAGCGCGGGGGCGCTCACGATGGGGGTCATGGCCGGGGCTCCTCGACGCCTAAAGGAATCATGATCCGAGATTTGGGGCGCAAGCAGGACGAGTCAAGGGCGCAGGCCGCGGGTCGAGCCGAGCGGGGCGAGAAGGCGGCGGACGGCTATATCGGCGCCGCTGCGCCCAGCCGCTTGGCCGCGGCGACCAGTTTCTTGTCCCGCGTCCAAAGCGTCGAACAGCGCGTCAAAAGGACCGAAGCCAGAAGGTGGGCGTCGACGAGCCCGATCCCGAGGCCCCAAAGCGAATGCGCGGCGATGAAATGCAGGATTTCCGAATCGGAGGCGACATTGGCCTTCGGCAATCTGTCGATCGCCGTGAGGATGCCGTCGCGCGCGCGCAAATTTCCGAGCGCGATCTCCCCAATGATAAAGGGATGCGTGAGAACCTTGGCCTCGTCGAGCATGCGCGCCAGCTTTGCGTCGCCGCGGCGCAAATGATCGATCCATATCGACGTATCGACGAGAACCATGCGCGACTAACGCCGCCGGCGCGGCGCCGAGCCAATTTGCGGCTCGCTGCCGCCTAGGCGCGCCAATCGGCGCGCGCTCTCCCGGGCGATCAAGGCATTGAGCGCTTCGAGAACCAATCTCGACTTTTCCTTGATGCCGGTGAGCGCTTGAGCGCGCGCGACAAGTTCGTCGTCGAGGGCGAGGGTGGTGCGCATGGTCGGCCGCCTTCCTTTTTAAGGCACGAATATAGCATCGAATGATGCGACTTTCCATGCTGATGAGCAAGCTCGCCGAGCGAAGTTTCGCCCCTCACCTCCGCCCGGGCGGCTCGCTCGTCCCCATCAGGCCGCCCGGCCGCAGCGCGAGGACGATCGCCAGCAGGCTGTAAACCGCGACGTCGCGATAATCGACGGCGAAATAGGTCGACCACAGCGCCTCGAACGCGCCGACGAGGACGCCGCCGAGAAAAGCGCCGGGGACCGAGCCGACGCCGCCGAGAATGGCGGCGATCAACGCCTTGAGCCCCAGCGCCGTCGCCGCGCCGTAGCCGAGCGAGCCGTAGTACAGCGTCATGACGGCGCCGGCGAGGCCGGCGAACGCGCTCGCCAGCGCGAAGGTCTCGGCGAGGATCGCGCGCGGGCTGACGCCGAACAGGCGCGCCGCGAGGGAATCGTCGGCGTAGGCGCGCCAGCGGCGCCCGAAGCGGCTGCTCCGCATGACGAAGACCAGCGCGAGGCCCGCCAACAGCGCGACGGCGCCGGCGACGAGCGCGCCGGGCGTCGCCGTGACGAAAAAGTCGCCGGAGCGCGCGACGCCGAACGGCGCGTTGAAGATCGGGCCGACCCAAGTCGGCCGATCCCCTTGCGCCAGGCGAAGGAATTCCTGCAGGAACAGCGCCAGGCCGATCGACGCGATCAGCGCCTGCTGGCCGCTGGCGCGGCGCAGCGGCTGAAACACCCAGCGGCTGGAAGCGAGGCCCCAGAACGCCGCGCTCGCGGCGCCGAAGGTCGTCGCCGCGGCGAGGATCGTCGCGGGCGCCGCTCCGGCCGTGAGGATGGCGCCGAGCGCCGCCGCGTATCCGCCCGCCGCCGCGATTTCGCCAAAGGCGAAGTTGATGCGCCCGATGAGGCCGTAGACCAGCGAATAGGCGGCCGCCAGCAGGGCGTAGACCGCCGCCAGCGGCAGCCCGTTGATCGTCTGCTGCAGCGCGTAGGCGAGCGCCGGCGGCAGCGTCGGCAGCGCGCCGACGTCGCCGAGCGGCGCCGGATCGGCGGCGCGCCCCTCCGGCGTCGCCAGCCAGAAGCGGATGAGAATGGCGAGCCGCACGTCCGACAGCGGCCCGTCGTCGGTGGTCAGGCCGACCAGGTCCTCGGAGCGTTGCGGACGGCCGGGCGCCTTGAAACGGCATTCGGCGAAGCGCGTCGCCGCCGGCGCGCCGAGGCCGCTCAGGCGATAATCGACGCGCAGGCCGCGCCCGTCCGCAAGTTCGCGTTGCTCGAGGACGGTGACGACTGCGCCCTCCGGCGCGAGCGCCGGCAACGCCATGCGGCAGAGCCGCGCCTGATCGGTCTCGACCAGCATCGAGCAGGCGGCGAGCGCGAACGCAATCGCGAGGCAGGCGAGGCGGCGGATCACCGCCTGAGAGTTGCGCAGTGCGAGGCGGAAGGAAAGGCGCCGCGCAGCGGATGGCCGGATTCGCGCCGTTTCGACCATCCGCGATTGTATGCTCGTCGAGCCCAAGGAAACAGGGCTGCCCGGCGGGGCGCCTTTGTCAACCGGAGACGGTCACCACCCGCGGATCACCTTCGAGATCGGCAGTTCAAGCAAATCTTGCGCCCCGTGCTTGAGCAGGTCGGGTATGACCTCATTGAGCTTGTGGCGATTTATGACCGAGCTGATCGCGTAGCCTTTCCCGTGCGCCAGAATGCTGACGGTCGGCTCCTTCAGCGCCGGCACGCGCTGAATGACGGCTTCCTTGTCGGCTGTCGAGACGTTCATGATAAGGAGAACCTCGTCACGGGCGTCCTGGGCGCCGGTTAGAAGCAAGTGGACGACGTGGATCGCCTCTTTCTTCTTCTCATCGAGTTGGACGTCCCGATTGGCTATCAGAACCGTATTGCTCTCGAAGAGCTTGCCGATAATCCTCAGGCCGTTGGCGACGATGCTCGAGCCGGTCTCCGTCACGCACACGCCATAGCGGTAATCGCTGGGGATGTGGGCCTCGGTGCCGCCATAGGAGAACTCGACCGTGACCGGAATGCGGAGCTTGTCGAAAAATCGTTTGGTCCATCCGGGATACTCGCTCAAAATCACGCTGCCCGGAGGAACCTGCTCGGGGGTCGACGTCGGTTCGTTTCCTGCGCCGATCAGCACCACCTGAACGCCGCCAAGAGTCCTTCGGCTGAAGCGAAGCTGTTGCAGGATCGCGACTTTTGCATCGCTCTCGAGGATGGAATCGTAACCGCAAACGCCGAGATCGTACGTCCCTTGCTCCACCAAGCGCGGAATGTGCTGCGGGCGCATGATGGTGACGCGAGAAATCCTCGGGTCGTCGATCTTCGCCCCGTGCTGCCGGGGCGCCCGCAGCACTTTGAGATTGGCTTCTTCGAAGAGCTTCACTGTGCCCTCTTCGAGGCTGCCGTTCGGCAACGCGAGGCTCAACATATCCAGAAACCTTTCTCTCGGTTGGCGACGAGACGCCCGCCGCCGACGCTCGCCGCGAAACGCCGGCGGCGCGATCGTCGCCGCTACCGTCCCGCCTTCAGCCTCTCCGCCGCCCGCGGCGCGAAATAGGTCAACACGCCGTCGGCGCCGGCGCGCTTGAACGCGATCAGGCTCTCCATCATCGCCTTGTCGCCGTCGAGCCAGCCGTTTTGCGCCGCCGCCATGATCATCGAATATTCGCCGCTGACCTGATAGGCGAAGGTCGGCGCGCCGAATTCGTCCTTCACCCGCCGGACGATGTCGAGATAGGGCATGCCGGGCTTGACCATCACCATGTCGGCCCCCTCGTCGAGGTCGAGCTCGACTTCGCGCAACGCTTCGTTGGAATTGGCCGGGTCCATCTGGTAGGTGCGCTTGTCGCCTTTGAGCGCGCCCGCCGAGCCGACCGCGTCGCGGAACGGTCCGTAGAACGCCGAAGCGTACTTCGCCGCGTAGGCCATGATCTGCACGTCGACAAAGCCTTCCGCGTCGAGCGCCTCTCGGATGGCGCCGACGCGGCCGTCCATCATGTCGGAGGGCGCGATCACGTCGGCGCCGGCGCGCGCCTGGTTGAGCGCCTGGCGCGTCAGCGCGGCGACGGTCTCGTCGTTGAGGACGGTTTCGCCGACAAGCAGGCCGTCGTGGCCGTGGCTGGTGTAGGGATCGAGCGCGACGTCGGTGATGAGGCCGAGCTGAGGGAATTCCTTCTTGATCGCGCGGCACGCCTTGCAGACGAGGTTGTGCGGGTTGAACGCCTCGCTGCCCTCGTCGTCCTTCAGGCTCGCCTCGGTGTAGGGGAAGAACGCGATCGCCGGGATTTCCCATTTCACCGCGCGCGCGGCCTCGCGCACCGCTTCGTCGACGCTGAGCCGGTCGACGCCGGGCATCGCCGCGACGGGGACGCGCGTCTTGGCGCCCTCGATCAGGAACAGCGGCCAGATCAGATCGTCGGTCGTCAGCGCGTTTTCGCGCACCAGCCGGCGCGCCCATTCGCTCTTGCGGTTGCGGCGCGGGCGGCAGGCGAGATCGAGGCGCGGCGCGGCGGCGGGGCGGGCGGTCTTGGGCATGGGCGGGGCTCCTTGCCGCGCGCTCATACACCCGAGGCGGGAGCCATGGCGAGGGGCGAGCGGCCGATCGTGAAGCGCGCCCGCGCCCGCGTCGTCAAGTCCCGTTTCCGACACAATATGGCCGTAGCCTGCTTTCGGGTTATAGTTCGCTTCCTGCTGCGCGTCGGCCGCTATCGACGAGGCGTGCGCGGCGCGGCGCCGAGGCGCGTCGAGACCAACGGGTTGCGGCGGCTTTTCGATGACGAACGGAGACGGGCGCGAAAGCATGCGAACGACGCCGGCGCTCTTCGTCGCGACGCTGCTCGCCGTCTTCGCCGTTTGCGGCGCGCGGGCGCAGGACGCGACGCCGCCCGACTCGCCGCTTCGCTCGCTGTTGAAAGGCGCCGGCGTCGTCATCGACCCCGACGAGCCTCCCGATTTCGTGGTGCGGTCGCGTCCCGCGCAACCGCCGGCGTCGATCCCGGCGTTCGCGACGCCCGACGAGCCGCCGGGGAAGGTCAAGACCGCCAAGGAATTGGAACAACTGGACAGCGATCTGACCGCCGTGGGCAAGCGCCACGCCGCTTTGCGCGCAGCCTATCCGGCCTCCGCCAAGGCGGTCGCCGAGGCCGCCGCGGCGAAAAAGGACAAATCGAAGACCAAACGGGCCGCCGGCGGCCCTTTGCCGGCGCTTTAGGTTTGCGGCGCGCTCGTCGTCGATGCTAACAGTGGCGACGCCCCGGCGCCGTCGGCGCCGGCGTTGATGGGAAGGAAAATTTTCGTGATGTCCGAATTCCACCGCGTGCGGCGCCTGCCGCCTTACGTCTTTGAGCAGGTCAATAAGCTCAAGGCCAAGGCGCGCGCCGCCGGGGCGGACATCATCGACCTTGGCATGGGCAATCCGGATCTGCCGGTTCCCCGCCACATCATCGACAAGCTGATCGAGACGGTCGGCAAGCCGCGCACCGATCGCTATTCGGCCTCGCGAGGCATTCCCGGCCTGCGCCGCGCCCAGGCCGCCTATTACGACCGGCGGTTCGGGGTGAAGCTCAACCCCGACACGCAGGTCGTCGTGACCCTCGGCTCCAAGGAAGGCTTCGCCAACATGGCGCAAGCGATCACCGCGCCCGGCGACGTGGTGCTCGCGCCCAATCCCTCGTACCCCATTCACGCCTTCGGCTTCCTGATGGCGGGCGGCGTGATCCGCTCGGTGCCGGCCGACCCGACGCCGGACTACTTCGTCGCGCTGGAGCGTGCGCTCGTCCACTCGATCCCCAAGCCGATCGCGGTGGTGGTGTGCTACCCCTCGAACCCGACGGCGATGGTCGCCTCGCTCGATTTCTACAAGGACCTCGTGCTGTTCGCCAAGAAGCACGAAATCTTCATCCTCTCCGACCTCGCCTACGCGGAAGTCTATTTCGACGATTGCCCGCCGCCCTCGGTGCTGCAGGCGCCGGGCGCCGTCGACGTCGCGGTCGAGTTCACCTCGACCTCGAAGACCTTCTCGATGGCGGGTTGGCGCATGGGTTTCGCGGTCGGCAACGAGCGGCTGATCGCCGCGCTGGCGCGGGTGAAGTCCTATCTCGATTACGGCGCCTACACGCCGATCCAGGTCGCCGCCGCGGCGGCGCTCAACGGCCCCGACGACTGCATCAAGGAGATGCGCGCCACTTACAAGCGCCGGCGCGACGTGCTGGTGGACAGCTTCGCCGCCGCCGGCTGGCCGATCGAGCCGCCGCGCGCCTCGATGTTCGCCTGGTCGCAGGTGCCGGAGAAGTTCCGCCACCTGGGCAGCCTGGAGTTTTGCAAGCTCTTGATCGAAAAGGCCGACGTCGCGGTGTCGCCGGGCATCGGCTTCGGCGAGCACGGCGACGACTACGTGCGCCTGGCGATGGTCGAGAACGAACAGCGCATCCGCCAGGCGGCGCGCGGCGTCAAGCGCTTCTTCGAGACCGCGGACGCGACGCTGCACAACGTGGTGAAGCTGAAGCAGCCGGCGTGACGCCGCGGTTGCTCGATTCCGTCGAGTTCGCTGGGTCGGCGAGCTTCGGCCTCGGCCTCGCCGATATCGCCGAGAGCGTGAGGGGGCATGGACAAGCAGCAAGGCCGCCAGCAATGGTTCCGGCGGAAAAGCGCGCTTCGCGATTCGATCGTTGGAGCCTTGACAATAAAAGACGGGGTTATCTCGCGGTTGCACACCAGCAAACGGCGCGCTGACAACGGTTCTGACGGCGATTTGTATCTCTCGCCTCATGCCGATGACGTGTGTTTCTCGCTTGGTTCGCTCGTGAATCATCGGCGAGCCGGTATCCTTCTGACGATCTTTTCGCAATCCGATCACCTTTTGCAACAGACCAGCTGGCGCACGAACACCTTCGAGATGATGGACGCGCGCCAAAAGATAGAAACAGCCTCAAGAATACGTCGCATGGAAGATTTAGCGTTCGCCGACCGCGTTGGTCTCAAAGCGGCTTTTGCGGGCTTAGACGAAGCGCCACTGCGCAACCGTGATCCGTTCGATAGCGCCAAATCGGTAGAAGACGCCGTTTGGTTGGAGCGGCGGCTGATTGACGCCATTGCGGCAGCGGGAAACGCGCCCGCCGACTCTCGCCCGATCCTTTATTGCCCGATGGGGATAGGCGGCCACGTCGATCACCTCATAACGCTGCGCATAGTCCGTAAGCGGTACGAGGAATTGCATTCTCGTTACGAAATTGCCTTTTACGAGGACCTGCATTACGCGGCAAATTGGGAAAACCGGGTTAGTGGCGTCTCGCGATTTCGTGATATCATTTATCCATTGAAGCCAAGACGGTGGATGTTCCCAGTGGAGAACGGCGAATACAAATTGGATCTTATAAGAATATATCGGAGTCAATTTCGCGATGTTCCCGATAATATTGCTGCTTTTACTCCAGAAACCAGGCTATTATCTCCGCCACACGAAGCGGTGTGGACGTTGTGTGATGTGTAGTGAGGTTTATACGCAAGACGTGCTGCGAATATGTTGAGTCTATCCAATGAAAATACTGTTGATTTCGCACGATTTGTAATTCTATGGTGCGCAAATTGCGCTCCTTCAGATGGCGAAGGCATTACGAAGGCTAAGCCATGAAGTGTCTTTTGTCAGCTTGAGAGATGGCCCTCTTCGGGCTGCGTTCATCTCCGCCAACGCTAAAGAAGACGTTCGTCCCGACGAAGTATTCGATTTGTACGTTGCGAACACCATCTTATCCGTTCCAACAGCGCTTAGGTTGTCGCCTTCACTAGAAAGGGTTGTCGCCTGGATACATGAGTCGGTGCGCGGTCCTGAGATGGCCGAGCTCTCAGCTAGGGAACTGCTTTTGCACGAATTGAAATACGCGGCGTTTCCATCACGATTTCAAATGCGAGAGTTTCGACCGTTTATGCGAACGACCCGGTTTTTCTTGCTTAGAAATTGCGTGGAACAAGTGGCGCTCCCGGAACCAAGTGGTGAAAAGCCCTACTTTGTCGCCGTCGGTTGTTGGAGCGAGAACAAAAATCAAGTTGCCATTGTGGAGCTTATGCAACGTTGCGGCATCTTGGGGAACGTTGCGTTTATCGGCGCAGGGCGGCCCGAGTATTTGAGAAACTCTGGGCACAGGTTTGTTGGGCAGGTGCCGAATGACGAATCTAGGGAAATTATTGCACGGTCACGAGGATTGTTGAGTGCGTCCCTGTCGGAAACGCAAAATAGATCGGCGATCGAGGCGGCGCGATCAGGGCGCCCCGTTATGCTTAGCGATATTCCTGGGCATCGGGAGCTGCGAACCTTAATTCGAGATATAAACTTATTTGACCCGAGCGATCCGGAGTCGTTTCGTTCGGCGTTGTTCCGTTTGGAGAAGCAATTGGGAGATGATTCCGTGCGGTATAGGCTGCAGGGGCACGCGGTGAAATATTTTGGCGAGGAGACCTTTACCCGGGAATTGAAACGGTTGATTGACCTAGTGACGCGAGGGATCACAAACGGTTACGGGTGGAATGTGTTACGAAAAGTCTCTAAGTCGGTCGAACGTATAAAGGGCATGGTCGTAGATATGCGCAAACCTATGGCGCCGAGATCATGACTGTTGCTATTGTTCCTTGATATTCGAAGAGGGACGTCGCGGCGCTCACTGAACGACCAGCAATGAACCCGTGCTGCGTGGAGTTATGGCGAGAGTGCGCGCGCCGCCTTGTACTCGGCGGTGGCCTTCGGGAACTCATAGGGTCGGCAATCGGTGGGCGACGCCGGCCGTGTAAACCGCGTTATGCAGAGCATTAACTGGTACGGGGCAAAGAGCGGGCGACGTGGGAGGCAAAAGAAACGTTTATGACGGCGGTCGGCGACAAATGGGGCTCGTTGGCCGCGATCTCAAGATAAAGATGATATCCCGCTCTCATTGTTCATCGGTCAAAATCGGACGATTCAAGGCATCCCCCCATCTTGGAAGCCTTGAATCGGCGCCGCCTCGTCTGAGGCTCGCGCCCCGTTCGAGTGTCAACAGACTTTAACAGTTACGCACCTGGACCGCCGATCCTAATAAAATTATCGCCGCCATCAGGCGCGGGCGCGAAGTGTTAAATTCTGCCGAAGCGGGCCGCGCTGGGAAAGGCACATCGACTAAGGACTTAGAGTCCCGCCCAGCCGCGCGTCGGCAAATAGTAAGATAGTATGATGTCGAGACGAGCCTCAATACATAACTTAAAAAAGTGTCGAACTATTGACACAATAACAGATAATATATTTCTGTGCGTTTTCAATAAGCTCATCCGTCTCGGTAATTACAAAACGCTTTTCCAATATTTCAATTAGCTCATTCGGCGATGGTGAGTATTTGTGAGTTTTCATAACATGTACGTCGAATTTAAATATTGCCTGCCCGTTAGTTTTTGCCATCTTTGAGACATTGTCTACATAATTATCGCACATTTCTCTGTTGAAATCAAAAAAGCCAAGAACGCCAAGACTAAGAACAGCATCGAAATATCCGACTAGATTTTCGTATTTTGTCGAGCGTTGCGTCATGTCCATCTGATAGTAATGATCTAAATAGCAAACTAAGTTGACATCGGGATGGCTTGCGTCTTTTATGTCTATTAGTGTAAGTTCGGAATCCGGAGCGATAATTTCCTTTATGTGGCGACTGTACCATTCCGCTCCAATTTCAAGGACTTTACCATTTCGTAATTTTTTGGGCAAAACGAAATATTCATAATAGCGATCAATGTGTGTCTTCCAAAATCTCTGTATGGAAACGTCCCAATGATCGATGGCCCCGCCATAAGAGAAATTCAATCTGAGACTGTCGTCATATAACACGGCGAAATCTCTCTCTCTGCCGTCTGACCGCGAAGGCGAGCGCTACAGCGAGTGCTCCACCGGCACCAGGGCGGCTCCGCGTGCGAACTCTGCTTGCAATGCGCCGAGAGCAAAATTCGCGGGATAAACTCCCGCCCAAGCTAAATTTGCAACGGTTTAGGGTTTCTCGCAAGCGCGGATCGCGCAGGCCGAGTTCGATTGCCGCCTCGGCTTTCACGTTGGGGCGCGCAACCGGCATCCCTGGGGCGCGGAGAACCATATCGTCCGGTTCGACGGCGCGTTACTCGAGCCGATCGGGCGGGGCAAGGGGTCGCCGCGCCGGCGTCCGAGCCCGCCGTCTTTTCCTTCGCCGCCTTTGTGGCCTCGCTTCTGGCGCGGCGCGAGGGGCCGGCGATGCCGGCGCTGCGCTCACGCGACGCGGAGGCGGGCCGTCCGCGCTTCCAGGCCGAGGGGCTCGGCGATTTTTCCCGCTTCGATTGCGCCCGCAAGGCGCGCCGGCCCGACGGCGGCGAGGTCGACGTCGCGCGCTCGCTCGCTCGCCTTGCCGGCTCGTCCCGCGCAGCCTGGGGCCGGCTTCTTCGTCCACCAGCAAGCCCTTCCCCGGGAATATTTGGCGCCGCGCCGCGCCGGTCCATTCCAACGGCGCGGACGCTCTTCGAGGCGGGCGGCGTCGCCTTTGGCGAGCGCGCCGGCTCGCTCGTCGTCGGCGCCGGCGCGGCGACGGGAGCCGCGCTTCGTCATCGTGCCGATCGCGCGTGCCCCGCGACATCGCCGCCCGACGTCCGCGTAAGGTTAACCGAGGGTTGACGTTGCGCGCGAAATTGGGATCGGCGAGGGTCTCCGCTTCCTTGGGAGCGAGGACGATGGATTACTTGGCGCAATGGTCCGAGCCATTCCCTGGCGAAGCGTCCGAGCGCGAGCGGCGGGTGGCGCGCCGCCTGAGCGGGGCGCCCTTTCTCGCCGAGCCGCTGCGCCGCATCGGCTACGATTCTTCCGAAGGCTGGGCGTGGGACCATTACCGAGCCGTGGTTCTGGCGTTGGCGCAGGCCTGCCGTCGGAGCGGGCGCCGCGACGACGCTCCGGCGCGCGTGCTCGAAATCGGCGGCGGGCGCGGCCCCTTGCTGACCCCCGCCGAAGCGGCCGCGGCGGGCGTCGCGCTCACCGTCAACGACATCGACGCGCGCGAACTGTCGCTGGCGCCGGACGCGTTCGACAAGGCGCAGTTCGACGTCGCCGGCGACATCGATCCGACCTGGGAGGGGCGTTTCGACCTGATCATTTCGCGCATGGTTTTCGAGCACGTGCGCGACGCGCCGCGCGCCTGGGCCAATATGCGCGCCCTGCTCGCGCCGGGCGGCGTCGCGTTGGCGTTTCACCCGACCCTCTACGCGCCGCCGTTCGTCATCAATTCGCTGCTGCCGGAGAGTCTCGCCGCCCGCGCGTTGCGCTTCTTCTTCCCCGTCCGCCATGACGCGGGCTATCCGAAATTTCCGACGCGATACGAGATGTGCTTCAGCGACCCGGCGAAGATCGAGCCGATTTTGCGGCGATGCGGCTTTTCGGAGGTTCTCGTCGCGCCGTTTTGGCGGCACGGCTATTTTCGCCATATCCCGCTGCTTCGCGAAGTCGACGCCGCGCTGCAGCACTTGGCCGAGAAGCGTGACTGGCGCTCGCTTTCCACCTACGCCTACACGCTCGCCCGGCGCTGACGCGAACGGGCGCCGGCGCGTCGGCCGCTACGCTCGTCCTCGACGCGGCGCCGTCTCGGTCGAAAGACGCCGAACTCGCCACTTCTGGCGCGCCGCTTCGAGGCCCCAGACGGCGCCGATCATCAGGAAGACGTGCCGCCAGTGGTCGATGTCGATCTGGAACGCCTGCAGGAAGAAAGCCATCAGGGCGGGAAAATAGACCTGCGCCAAGCGCCGATAGGGCGAGCGCTTGAACATCAGCCGCAGGCCGATGAACGTCGTGATCCCGACGATCAAGACGAACAACAAACCGCCCACCCATCCGCCGTTGGCGAAAGCGCCGAGATAGGAATTATGCGGCTCGAGGCCGAAAACGAGGCGGAAACGAAGCGGGCCGAAGCCGCCGAAGCGTTCGAGCAACATCGGCAGCGAACGAATCTGGTTGCCGAAGCGGCCCGTCTCGCCCGCGTCGTAATCCTGCGTAAGCGCCGCCCGCTGGAGGAAGAACTCGCGCGTTTCGTCGAACGAGAGCAGCGCCGCGACAACGACGAACATCAGTATCGCCGTGACGATCGCGAAGACCGCGATCCGCCGCTTGGCCCTGGCGGACTCGGACGTCGCGTACGCCGCCGCGATCATGAAGATCATCGCGAAGATCGCCGCGCCCCAGGAGCCGCGCGAAAACGACAAAAACGCGCCGGCGACGATGACCGTCAGGATCGCCGCGGTCAAGGCGACGCTGCGCGCGCGCGCCAGAAGAAGGTTCTGCGTCAGATACACGGCGCCGAGAATGACGAAGGAGCCGAGGACGTTGGGGTCCTTGAAGGTGCCGGACGCGCGGCCATAGCGCGAGAACGTCTCGCCGAGTCCGGCGAGGTCGAAATAGCCCACGACGCCGCACACCGCGGCGACAAAGGCGCCGACCGTATAGGCCTTGAGAACGAGCTCCGCTCGCTCCTCCGTGCGCTCGCCGACATAGAGCGCGAAGAAGAGGCCGGTCAGCGTCAGATAGGCGGTCTGGTATTGATAAAGGGCGGCGTCGGCGTCGCTCCAGTAGGGAACCAGGGCGAGAAAGCCGACAATGGCTTGGAAAATCAGCAAGAAGTAATAAAGCAAGAAGCTCTTGTGCATCGTGAAGCCGCCCAAGAACCAAAGCGGGATCGCGACGAAGGAAGCGAAATCGTAAGGCGAGGGCTCGATCAGCGCGATCGCGCCGCAGGCGACGAACACCCAGACGGCCGCGTTGACGACCGACTGGTAGCGAATTGACGGCGTCGGCGCGCGCGCCGCCGCGCCTGACATTTTGGGCCCTGGCCGCGGTCCGTCGGCCGATCCCGCCAGCGACATGTCGTCGAGTCCCGCGCGTGAAAGTCTTGTGGGATCACAGGTAGGGCCAGCTTGGTTAACACAACGTCACCGATTTATCGCTCGGGGTCGATCTCCGCGGCCGACCTCGAGGATTCGGGGGCGCGCTTTACTCGAGATTAATGCGGGGCGGCCTAGCGTCGGCGGGACAAGTCTTTTCCCGCCGCGGGGCCTCGTTCGCACGTGCAAGAACCCCTGACCGTCGTCATCTGCGTCGATCACGCCTCGGTGACGGGGGGGCAGGCGAAGGTCGCGATCGAGAGCGCGATCGGCCTGAGGCGAGTCGGCGTACGCGCTGTTCTGTTCGCCGCGTCGGCGCCGATCGACCCGCGACTTGGCGAGGAGGGGGTCGAAGTCGTCTGCCTCGACCAGCATGATCTCCTGGGCAATCCCTCCCGCGCCGCCGCCGCCTGGCAGGGGACGTGGAACCGCCGGGCGGTGGCCGCGTTGAAAGCGTTGCTGGCGCGCCTGCCGCGCGAGCGGACGATCGTGCACGTGCACGGGTGGGCCAAGGCGCTCTCGCCCGCGATCGTCGTTCCCATACGCGCCTCGGGCCTGCCGGCGCTCTACACGATCCACGAGTATTTCCTCTTTTGCCCCAACGGCGGCTTTTACGACTATCAGAGCAACGCCGTCTGCAAGCTGCGGCCGATGTCGCTGAAGTGCCTGGCGACGCAATGCGACTCGCGAAACTATCCGCGCAAGGTGTGGCGATTCGCCCGGCTGTTCGCGGCGCAAACGTGCATTGGCATGCCGAGCGCGTTCTCCGATTACGTCTGCATCTCCGGCCGTCAGGCCGAGATCGTCGCGCCCTATCTTCCGAAAGGGGCGACCGTCCATCGTCTGTCGAACCCGATCGAGGCCTCCGATCTCGGGCCCAAGCCGAACCCGTCTGCGGGCGCGTTCGTGTTCGTCGGCCGCCTATCTCCGGAAAAAGGCGCTTCGCTGTTCGCCGAGGCCGCGGCGCGCGCGGGCGTCACGCCGACATTCGTCGGCGACGGGCCGATCGCGAACGAACTGCGCGCCAAGTATCCGCAGGCCCGCTTTCTCGGATGGTTGCCGCCGCAAGAAGCTCGCGAGCAGATGCGGGCGGCCCGCGCGCTGGTGTTTCCTTCGCTGTGGTACGAGGGACAGCCCCTGACGGTGCTCGAGGCCAAAGCCATGGGCACGCCGGTCCTCGTCTCCGACGTTTGCGCCGGCCGCGAGGAGATCGAGGACGGCGTCAGCGGGATTTGGTTCAGGAGCGCCGACGCGGACTCGCTCGCCCGCGGGCTCGATCGCCTCAAGGAGGACGGACTCGTCGCCGCGATGTCGCAGGCCGCCTACGAGAGCTATTGGCGAAATCCGCCGACGCTCGAGGCGCATGTCGCGGGATTGACGGCGATCTACCAAGGCATGCTCGACTCGCGCCTCGCGGCGGCTCGCGGCGCTCGACCCGGCTTGCAATGACGGCCGGGCGGGCCGCAGGACCCCACGTAAGCCGCCCTTAACGTCCGACGGTTTAAGAAAGAGGCGAGAGTCTCGTTCCGAGCGCGTCCGCAGATGGTGTTCGCCGTCGTCTTCTTCGTCAACTCCGCCGCCAATTTCGCGTTCGGAATCGTGCTCAGCGCCTTGCTCGGCCCGGCCGAATTCGGTCGCTACGCGACGATCGCCCTGGCGGCCGCCACCTTGGCCGGCGCCGCCTTCGACTGGCTGCGCCATTCCTCGCTGCGATTTTCCGGCGACGCCGCGGAGCGCGTGCGCATCGCCTCGAGCCTGGAGGCGGGCTATCTCGGCGTGATGGCGCTGCTCTATCTCGTCGTCGGGGCGGCAGCGCTGACCGGCTTGACCTTCGGCGCTACGCTGACGGCGCTCGCGCTGACGCCGCTCCTGGCCGTAGCGCTCAGCCGGCTCGATTTCGCCGGCGCGCAATTTCGCGCCCGCGACCAGGAGCGCGCCTTTGCGGCGCTCTACGGGCTGCGCCAGCTCTTCGCTTTCACCTTCGTCGTCGCCGTCGCCTATTACAGCCG
This sequence comes from Roseiarcus sp., assembly GCA_050015575.1. GTDB lineage: Bacteria > Pseudomonadota > Alphaproteobacteria > Rhizobiales > Beijerinckiaceae > Roseiarcus. The sequence goes on from JBEKBD010000005.1 coordinate 35,222, forward strand.
CGATTCCGCGCTGACGATCGCCGCGCTCGCCGTCTCCAGTCTCGTCGTCGCCGTGGCGCTCGGCTCGCCGATGCGCACGCCGGGGGCTCGACTGCGCCGGGCCAGCGGCCGCAAACTGGTGGAATTCTTGGTCTACGCCAAGCCGATCGTCGCCTCTCTGGTCATCTACCAGTTGATCGCGCTGATCAATCGGCAGGTCGCGCTGGATCGTCTGGGCGCGGTCGAGACGGGCCAACTGTCGCTCGCCACGGATCTCGGCCAACGCCTCTTTCTGGCGATCAATTCGCTGCCCGAATTGCTGCTCTTCCAGTACGCTTTGCAGCGCCAGCGCGGCGAGGGGCCGGCGGCGGCGGAGCGGCAGATCGGCGTCAACATCGTGCTCGTCTTCGCATTGCTCGCGCCGCTGACCGCCGGCTACGTCGTCATGGCGCCGACCTTCGAGGCGCTGTTGGTGCCAACGGCCTATCGCGGCGAATTCGCGCGTCTCACTATCGAATTGGCGCCGGGCTTTCTCGCTTTTTGCGCGATCTCTTCCGGTCTCAACCCGGTCTTCCAACTCGCCCGGCGCACCTGGCCGGTGACGATCGCGGCTCTGAGCGCGTTGGCGGTCGATTTGGCGCTGCTGCAATTCGGCGACGCGTCGCGCAGTGTCGACGGTCTCGCTCGCGCCGCCTCGATCAGTCTCGGCGTCGGGTTCCTCGTCGGCGCCGGGCTCGCGTTCGGCAACGCGGGCGTGCGACCGCGATTGCGCGACATCGCGATCATCGTGGCGGCGACGCTGGTCATGGCGTTCCTCGTTCGGCCGCTCAACGGCGTGGGGCCGCACGCGCTGGCCGCCGCGCTGGCGCTGATCGTCGGCGGCCTCGTCTACGGCGGGGCGATGCTGCTGTTCGACGTGGCGGGTCTGCGCGGGCTGGCGGCGGAGCGGCTGCGCGCGCCGCGTCGAGCCTTGGTCGCGCGGCTCCGTCCGCATTCCTGAAACGTCCCTCCCGCGACGCTAGGCCCGCCGCTAGAACGCGTTCTGGGTCTTGAACAGCGACGCCGGCGTGGCGGCGAGGATGTAGAGATCGAGCAGGATCGACCAATTCTCGATGTAATAGAGATCGTGCTCGACGCGCTGCTGGATCTTGTCCGGCGTGTCGGTCTCGCCGCGCCAGCCGTTGATCTGCGCCCAGCCGGTGATGCCCGGCTTGACGCGATGGCGGGCGAAGTAGCCGTCGACGACTTCGTCGTAGTGGCGGTCGGCCGCCTTGGCGTGAATGGCGTGCGGGCGCGGGCCGACCAGCGAAAGGTCGCCCTTGAAGACGACGTTGAACAATTGCGGCAGTTCGTCGAGCGAGGTCTTGCGGATGAAGCGGCCGACGCGGGTGACGCGCGGGTCGTCGCGCGTGACCAGCTTGGCGGCGGAGGCGTCGAGCTGGTCGACGTACATCGAGCGGAACTTGTAGACTTCGATCAGCTCGTTGTTGAAGCCGTAGCGCTTCTGCTTGAACAAGATCGGCCCCGGCGAATCGAGCTTGATGGCGAGCGCGGTCAACGCCAGCGCCGGCGACAGCGCAATCAGGGCGAGCGTTCCCACGATCCTGTCGAACGCCGCCTTGATGACGATGTCCCAGTCGGCGATCGGCTTGTCGAACAGATCGAGCACCGGCACATGGCCGACGTAGGAATAGGAGCGCGGCTGGAAACGCAGCCGGTTGGCGTGCGCCGCGAGGCGGATGTCGATCGGCAGCACCCACAGCTTGCGCAGCATTTGCAAAATGCGCTCTTCGGCGGTAATCGGCAGCGCGAAGATCACCAGATCGACGCGCGTCGAGCGCGCGAACTTGACGAGGTCGTCGACGTTTCCGAGCTTGGGATACCCCTCGATCGTGTCGGGCGAGCGATCGTCGCCGCGGTCGTCGAAGACGCCGAGCAGGCGCATCTCGGCCTCGTCGCTCGTGGAGAGTTCGCGCAACAATTCGCCGCCGATCGCGCCGCCGCCGACGATGACGGCGCGCTGTTGCAAGCGTCCGGAGCGCATGAGCTGGGCGATGAAGCGCGCGAGGATCGCGCGCTCGAGCGCCAGCGCGCCGAGCCCGAGCGCGAACCATCCGGCCATCCAGACGCGCGACACCAGACCGTCGAGCTTGAGAAAGAACATCGCGGCGGAGACGGTCAGGAACGCCAGCGCCCATCCCGCGGCGATGCGAAGCATTTGACGCGCCGGGCGGCGAAACGCCGGCACGGAGTAACTCTGCAGCGACTGAAACGCGACGATCGAAAGCGCGGCGACGGCGACGATGAGGGGAAAATAGGCCGGCTGCTGGCCGATGTCGCGAACGACGTAGGCGAAATAGACCGCCATGCCGGTCAGCGCGATCAGCGCGCACTCGATCGCCCGCGTCGCGCCGGCGATGACGACGCGCGAATAGACGGGGCTCAGCGGTTCGGCCGCGAGCGCGCGCAGCGCCGCGTCGTTGGCGCGCGAATCGCTTCGCTGGGGACTGCCGGCCGGAGCGGCGCCCATTCGTAGGTCTTTCGCCGAAAACGCAGCCATACTCGGCCTCAATGACGCCACGGCGCAGCCGCGGCCGGCGCGCCGACGGGCGAGCGACGGCGTCGCGCGATCGCCTCGCCGTACCCGGCCATCACCGAATTGACCATGGTCTGGATCGAGAAATGCTCGGCTACGTAGGACGCGAGATCGGCGGCCTCGCGCCGCAGCCGATCCGCCGGCGCGTCGAGCGCACGCTCGATGCGCTGGCGCAGATTCTCGGGGTCGTCGGGCGGACCGAGGCGGTCGCGGAAGGGGCCATAGATTTCGGGAATTCCTCCGACGTTGGTCGCGATCATCGGCACACGCGCCCCGGCCGCTTCGAGCACGACATAGGGCATCGATTCGGCGCGCGACGGCGCGACGAGAATGCGCCCGAGCTTGAAGGCTTCGCGAACCGGCATGGGGCCGGCAAAGGAGACGTATTGCGCCACGCCGGCGCGCTTGGCCCGCTGGGTCAGCACGGCCTGGTCCGGCCCCGAACCGACCAGCACGGCGCGCGGAACGGCGCCGCGCGAGCGGCCGATCAGCGCAATCGCGTCGAGCAGCGTGTCGATGCCCTTGGCTTCCCGCAGTTCGCCGACGTAGAGAAGGTCGGCGGCGTCGTCGTTGGGCGCGATGGGCTCGAATTCCGCCGGTCCGATGCCGTTGGCGACGACGCGGCGCACGCCGCGCGCGGCGCCGACGTACAAGTCGAAACGGCTGGCGATATAGGCGCTTTCGAACAGGAAGACGTCGGTCATCGGCGTCAGCGCCTTTTCCACCAGCATGTAGGCGCGGTGCAGCGGCGAGCCGACGCGGTAGTTGAAGCTGCCGCCATGAGGCGTGTAGGCGCGAATTGGCCCGCCGCCGAACGTTCGCCATCCGCTCAATCGGGCGTAGGCGCCGCCCTTGGAGCCGTGGCCGTGGACGACGTCGGGCTCGACCTCGCCGAGCCACGCGACGAATCGCGCCATCGCCGCGACGTCGGAAAATCCGGGGTTGCGATGGATCGGCGCCATGGCGACGCCGAGCTTGAGGCCGCCGGGAATGCGCGCCAACGCGGCTTCGACCCGCGGGCAACGGGCGTCGCCGTCGAAAAACATGCCGACTTCGCAACCGCGCGCGCTCTGTTCGGCCGCCAGATCGACGACGTGGCGGAACAGGCCGCCGAGCGGCGCGCGAAAGACGTGAACGATCTTGAGTTTGCTGGTTTGCGCTTTGTTCGCGGCCGCCATCAGTCCAATCCGTCGTGGATCATGGCTCTTCAAGTAACGCGATATCCTAAAAGAACCGTTCTCGCACCTGGATGGTGTCGCCCGGCCGGACGGCGAAGTTCATCGGCACGGAGGCCGTGATCGGCCGGCCGTCGATCATGCGGGTGAGATCGACGCTGTCCTGCTCGCCGCGCGGGGTGAAACCGCCGGCGACCGCGATCGCGTTCTGCACCGTCATGCCGTTGACGAACGGATATTGGCCGGAGACGGTGACTTCGCCGAGAACGAAGAACGGGCGAAAGGCCTCGACTTCGACCGAAACGTTGGGCTCGCGAAGAAAGCCCTGTCGCAGCCGCGCCTCGATGGCGCGGCCGAGTTCCGCCGTGGTCGACCCTTGTGCGCGCACCAGGCCGATCAACGGCAACGAGACGTTGCCCGCGCCGTCGACCGAGAAGGAATTGGAGAGGGCTTCCTGGCCGAACACGATCACGCGCAGCCGATCGCCGCTCGCCAATCGATAAGGTGCGTCGATCGGCGTGCGCAGAATCTCGGCGTTGTAGCGCGGCGCCGAACAGCCGCCGAGCGCGGCCAGCGCGAGCGCCAGGGCGAGGCCGAAGATTCGTTTCATGGCTGGAGACCGCGCATTGAGAACCGCCGTCTCCATGATTTAGCGGGGCATGGTTAACGAAAGGACAACGCGCGCTCTCCGCCGGGCGCCCCGGCTTAACCGCTCGGCAACCTTAATCGCGCATAAACGAAGCGAATTCAGGTGCGTTGGCGGATTGGAGCGGCGGATGAACGGCGATGGATTCGAGGACGGCGACGCGCTGGCGGAGCGCGGCGAAGCCATCGACCTCATGCGCCTGTGGCGCGCGTTGCGGCGGCGCAAGTGGTGGATCGTCGTCCCGACGCTCGCCTCGTGCCTCGTCGCCTTCGTCGTGGTGACGGCGATAGCCCCGCGCTACACCGGCGTCGCCAAGGTGCTGCTGGAGAACCAGGAGAGCTATTTCACCCGGCCCGACAAGGCGGGCGTCGAGCCGGGCGCCGTCATCGATCCCGAGGCGGTGCAGAGCCAGGCCGAAACCGTCGCCACCACCGAGCTGGCGCGCCAGGCGGCCGCCAAGCTCGCTCTGGCCGACCGGGCCGAATTCAATCCGCCGACCTCCGGCAACCCGCTGGCGATCGCGTGGTCGCTTCTCGCCGGCGGGCGCGGCGGCACGATCGAGGACCGCGTCATCGGCGTCTTTCTTTCCCGATTGACCGTGTTCCCGGTCGCCAAGTCCCGGGTGCTGCAAATCGAGTTCGTCAGCGCGGATCCCGCGTTGGCGGCGCGCGGCGCCAACACGACAGCCGAGCTCTATCTCGCCGAACAGGAAGACGCCAAGAAGAGCGAAGCGAAGGCGGCGAGCGCCTGGCTGTCGCAAAAAATCGACGAACTGCGCGCCAAGGTCGCCGACGCCGAAGCCAAGGTCGAGGCGTTTCGCGCCGGTTCGGGACTGCTCCCCGGCGCGAACGGCATGACGGTGCCCGTCCAGCAGCTCGCCGACATCAACGCGCAGCTCGCGGCGGCGCGCGCGGCCCAGGCCGCCGCGGTCGCCAAGGCGCGATCGCTGCGCGCGATGCTGCGCGAAGGCCGTCTCGACGAGATCGCCGACGCCGCCAAGGACGAGTCGCTGCGCCATTACGCCGAGCAGCGCGTCGCGCTGAAGTCGCAAATCGCGCTCGAGTCGCGCACCCTGCTGCCCCAGCATCCCCACATGAAGGAATTGAACGCGGAGCTGGCCGGGCTCGAAAGCGAAATGCGCCTCGCGGCGAGCAAATCGGTGGTCGGCCTGGAGGACGAGGCCAAAGTGGCGGCGGAACAGGTCGACAGCCTGAGCGCCGCCTTGGCCGCGCAGTCCAAGACCGTGGCGACCGGCGACGCCGACGACGTGCAGTTGCGCGCGCTCGAATTGGACGCCAAGACTTCGCGCGATCAGCTCGAATCCTACCTGCAGAAATACCGCGAAGCGCTGGCGCGCGACGCCGACAACGCCGCTCCGGCCGACGCGCGCATCATCGAACGCGCGACCGAGCCGCGCACGCCGACCTACCCCAAGAAGGCGCCGACGGTGCTGCTGGCGACCCTCGCCGGGTTGCTCGTTTCGGCGGGCGTCGTCGCGGCGCAGGCGCTGCTGGCGGACGCCGCCGTCGCCTCGGACGGCGCGGCCTCCATGCCGCTCGCCGGCGCGCGCGAAGCGCCAGACGAGGAGGCGCCGGCGTCGGTCGGCGCGGCGGCGCGGCCGGCGCCGCCCACAGAGATTCCCGGCGCGTTCTCCTCCGCCGAGGCGCTCGCCGACCGGCTCGCCGAGATCGCGCGGGACGGCGAGGCGCTGACGACGCTGTTCGCGGGGGAGGCCACCGGCCGCGCGCTGGGCCTCGCCTTGACCGCCGCGCGGCGGCTGTCGAAGCGCGGGCGCACGGCGTTGGTCGATCTCGGCGTCTCGCAGGACTGGCTCGCCGACGTTCTCGATCGCCGGGCCGAGAGCGGCGACAGGCTCGACGGCCTCGCCGAGCTTCTCGACGGCCGCGCGTCGTTCGAGGACGCCTTGCACCGCGATCTCTCTTCCAGCCTCGACGTCATTCCCGCCGGCGCCGGTCGAATCGACGTCGATGGGCTCGGCGAAGCGCTCGCGGCGCTGGCGAAGAGTTACGATTTCGTCGTGCTGTGCGCCTCGGACTGGCGGTCGGTCGAGGTCGGGGCGGCGCTCGACGCCGTCGCGGCGTTTGTCGTGGTCGCGCCCGCCCGGCGTCTCGAGAGGACGCTCGGCCGCCTGCGCGAGAGACTGGGGCCGACGTCGCTCACGGCGATCGGCCTCGTCTCGGGCGAGCGCACGGCGGTCGAACGCGCGGCGTAACCCATGGCGCCGCGTTCGCTGACCGCGGCTCTTTCGGCCGGCGCGAGCCGCGCTGGACTGCGCTCGGCGAGGGCGCGGACTTTCCCGCTTCGCGACGAGCAGGGCGAGGCGCGGGATTGACGGAGCCTATCTCGCCGCCGCGCGCAGCCGCCTGAAGAGGGCGAGCAGCCGCGGCGAACGCTTGATCCGGCGCTTGGCGCGTTGCTTCAGCGTGAACGCGAAAGCGGCGGCTCGACCAAGCAGAGTGACGCCGAAGGCGCCGTCGAACAGCGGCTCCTCCGTTTCGCAAATCTTTCTCTTGTAGAGATCCCCGCCGACCCCGAGGTCGAGCGTCTTGAAGCCGCGCGCGATCGCATCGCGCACGACCGCTTGCATGATCAGCCCGCCGGGGCTGTTGCGCGCGATCTCGGGATCGTTGTCGTTGGAGACGAACAGGCCGCTGAGCCGACCGCCGTGGCCCAACGCGCCGAAGGTCGCGGCGACCCGCTCGCCGACGAAGAGCCCGTGCAGCTCCAGCTTCGGCGAACCCGCGGTGCGGCCGCACTCGGCGAGGCGGACGATGAAGTCGCGCGCCGCAGGCCCCTCGAGGTTGTTGATCAAGCGCAGCTCGCGCATGCGCTCGCTCTTCTGAGCGAAGAGGGCGGCGAGCACTCGGCCGGCCTCGGCCGAATCGGCGACGCGACGGTGGACGAGCGGTCCCATCGCCTCGAGGCGCTTTTCTCGCTTTCGCAGCTTTTTCTGCGCCTCCTTGGAGGCGTGGGCGTTCAGCCAGAGCGTGAAGTCTTCGCGCAGGGCGCTCTTGTAAGCGAGGCATGAGCTCGGCTGGCGGCGTAGCCCGAGGAGCGGATTCGGCGCGTCCTGCCATTCGCGCGGCTGGTTGGTGAATAGGAACGCGTCAACGCGCGGCCTCGCCGCCCGCGCGGCCGCGGTCAGCAGCGCCGCGACGTCGCGCGGCGGCCACGCGTCTCGCCGCCGAAACAGGCCCAGGTTGAAGCTGCTGTCTTTCGCTGCGAGAAAGGCCGCGAAGCGCAGCGGCCCGCAGGTGCGCGCGCCCAGCGGCAGCAGCGCGACGACCTCGCTCGCCGCGTCGCGTGCGACGACGATCAACGGCGTGACGCCGTGCGCGACGCCGATCGTCTCCGCCCACAGGCGGACAAAATCGAAGTCCTGGTACGCGCTCGCCGCCGCGAACGGCGCGATCTCGGCCCACGCGTCGCGCGCGGCCTCGACGTTGTCGAACGTCGCAACGAAGGCGAAGGCGCGCGTCTCCGCGGGCTTACTGCGTAGGGCCGGCGCCGCAGCGGGCGGCGAACGGAGCGAAGACGCGGCGGCGAACGGCACGGGCGGATCCTTGGACGAGCAAGCCGGTTTCAGCGTACCCGACAACCGGTCAACGTCGCGTTTACGCATCTTCGCAGCGAGACGAAACACGGCGGCGAACGGTCTTTCACATCGCGCTTAACGCGGCGCGCGGAGCGACTTCGCGGATTTGAAGAAGTTCGTCGTCGACCCCGCCTTCGCCGCGCTTCGCGTCGAAATGCATTCTCGGAATCGTTCCAGAATCTGTCGACGCCGCGCGCCGCAAAACTGCGCCGCGGGATCAGGCGGGCGCGCGGCGCAGCCGGTGGGTCAGCGCGTCCAGCCGGCGGGCGAGCGCGAGCAGCCGCGGCGAGCGCTTGACGCGACCTTTCAGCCGCTGCCGGACGAGGAAGCCGCTCGCCGCGGCTTGTCCGAGCCGAGTGACGCCGAGGGCGCTGTCGAATAGCGGCTCGACGATTTCGCACCACTCTTCCTTGTAGCGCGCTTCGCCGACGCCGAGGTCGAAGGACGTGAAGCCGCGCCCGATCGCGTCGCGCACGACGGCCTGGACCAACAATTCGCCGGGACTGGAGCGCGCGATTTCGGGATCGGAATCGTAGGAGATGAAGAGCCCGCTGAGCCGGTCGCCCGCGCTCAAGGCGCCGAACGTGGCGACGACGCGATCGCCGACGAAAAGCGCGTGGAGCTCCAGGCGCGGCGCGCCCTCGACGAGGCCGCAAAGCGCGAGGCGCTCGAGGAACGCCTGCGCCTCGGCGCTGTCGTAGGCGTCGGAGACCCCGAGCGCGCGCATGCGCGCCCGCCGCTGCGCCAAGAACGCGCCAAGGAAGCGCTCGACTTCGCCTCGGGCGGCGGCGCGGCGATGGGCGAGCGGACCCAGCGCCTCCAGGCGGTTGGCCTTCTTGCGCAGCTTCTTTTGCGCTTCCCTGGAGGCGTGTGCGTCGCGCCAGAGGTCGAAATCGCGGGGCAGGGCGCTCTTGTAGGCGGAGCTCGGGCTCGGCTGGCCCGGCGCGCCGGCCAGCGGATTGGCGGCGCCCTGCCATTCCCGCGGCTGGTTGGCGAACAGGAACGCGTCGACGCGCGGCCGGGCGAGCCGAGCGGCGGCGGCGAGCAGCGCCTCGATGTCTTCGCTCCGCCAGGCGGCGCTCGGCCGGAACAGGCCCAGGTTGAAGTTGGCGTCCTTGCCGCCGAGAAAGGCGGCGAGCCGCAGCGGCCCAAGGGAAGACGCGCCGAGCGGCAGCAGCGCGGCGACCTCGCCGGCTCGATCGCGCGCGACGACGATCATCGCCGCGACGCGCCGGGCCGCGCCGACCGTCTCCAGCCACAGGCGGGCGAAGTCGAAATCTTGATAAGGGCTCGCCGGCGCGATTTTTGCGATTTCGGCCCAGACTTCACGCGCCGCCTCGATCGAATCGAAGATTTCGACGGAGGCGAAGGCGGGGGTCGGGCCGACGGCGGAGCGCGGCGTCGGCGAGGCGCGGCGGGGCGAAAGGCGGGCGAGAGAGACGGCGGGAGGCAAGGGCGAGGATCCCGAGAAGCGAGGCGCAGCCAGTCTAGCGGCCGAGGCGTCAACGCTTGGTTTAAGCCGCGCCGTCAAGCGGCGAGGAATGGCGAAAATCCCCGGCGGCGTATCCTTGACAGGGTCCGGCGGTTAGATTGCGTGGGGGTGCGAATCATGGGGTTACGGAAATTCGTCATCGACGCCGGATTCGCGGCGTTCCGCGCCAGCGGCCTGCACAAGGCGCTGGCGCCGGCGACGCGCGGGCGGGGCGTCATTCTGACGTTTCATCGGGTGCGCCCGTGGCGGGCGGCGACGCCGGGCTTCGCGCCGAACCGGCTGCTCGAGATCACGCCGGAATTTCTCGACACGACGCTCGGTCTGGTTCGTCGTCTCGGCTTCGAGCTGGTCTCGCTCGCGGAAGCGCGGCGAAGGCTCGTCGAGGGCGGGCCGCGTTTCGCCGCGCTGACTTTCGACGACGGCTACCGGGATGCGCGCGAATACGCGCTTCCCGTGCTCGAACGGCACGAAGCGCCGTTCACGACGTTCTTCGCGCTCGGCTTCATCGAACGCACGGCGCGGCTGTGGTGGCTGGAGCTGGAGGAATCGCTGCGCTGGCACGACGAAGTCTCGATCGAGCTTCCCGGCCTCGCGCTGCGACTTAAGACCCGCAGCGTCAAGCAAAAGGCCGCCGCCTTCGACCGCATCTACTGGGCGTTGCGGGCGCGCCCCGAGGCGGAGATGCTGGACGCGATCGGCGCGTTGGCGCGCCAGGCCGGCGTCGACAGCGCTTCGCTCGCGGACGCGCTGTTCATGGATTGGAAAGAGGTCGCCGCGTTCGCCCGCCATCGGCTGGTCGCCGTGGGCGCGCACTCGATGAGCCATCGCATGCTCGCCAAATCGCCCGAATGGTTGGCGCGCGAGGAGATGGCGGGCTCGAAGGCGACCTTGGAGTCGCGGCTCGATCGCGACGTCGACGCCTTCGCCTATCCCGTCGGCGACGCTTCGAGCGCAGGTCCGCGCGAATTCGAACTGGCGCGGCGGGTCGGCTTTTCCTGCGCCGTGACGACGCGTCCGGGCATGCTGTTCGCCGAACACGCGGACCATCTGACCGCGTTGCCGCGCGTTTCCGTCAATGGCCTGTGGCAAAACCCGGCGGCTATGGAAGTGCTGCTCTCCGGCGCGCCGTTCGCGCTGTGGAATCGCGGCCGGCGTCTCAACGTCGATTAGGACGCCCGGCCGCGCTCGTTGCGCCGGTCGGGGCGCTCCATCCATTGGATCAGCGGCGCCATCGGCGCGATCCAGGCCAGACCCAACACGACATAGCCGAGCGTCTGCGCCAGCGGCGGCGCCTCCCGCAGCGGACGCGACTGCGCGATCGCCATCGCAATCATCGCGTAGACGCCGACAAAGGCGATCATGGCGACGCCGCCGATCAATTTGCGTCCGCGCGCGGACATGGCCGCTCCTCTCTAGCTGGCGTCATCCCGATCGCGCCAACCTCCGACCCTTCCCGTCCCGATCGCCGCCGCGCCATCGCCATGCCCTTTGCTCTTTCGCGGGCGAGCATAGCGCGACGCCGCATTGAACGACAGCGGCGCCAATCGCGCGCGGCGCTATGGCCGCGACTCGCGAAGCCGCGAACGCTATCGGCTGATCGTGAACGTCGTCTGCATGAACTGGCGGCCCGTCTCCGTGGCGTCGCAGCCGCTGAGGAAGAATATGGAGCCAGTCTGGCCGGTCAGCCCACTTCCGTTCGGCGGCGACAGAAGCGAGGGATACCAACCATCGAACGTCGCGCCTCCCGAACACGAGGCGCGGCACGACTGCTGGACCTGATTGCCCTCGATGCAGAACGCGCGGGGCGAATGGACGATCTGCTGTGGCGCGCTCCAATCCTGCATTTCAAGACTGCTCGCCGTCGAGAAGTACCAGCCCGCCGTATTGGCGGCGTAGTTGGCGCAAACGAAGACGAGCAGATACCGCCCGAGATAGGCGTTGTAGCTGAGGTCCGCGCCCTGATCGTGATCCCAATTCGGATAGCGCGGGTCGGCGCAGCCGCTGGCCGGCATAATCGGACTGTCGGCGCCGCCGAGCCCCGGCTGACTGAACCGCCCATTCCACCATTTCAGGAACCGAGGAACCCCGTTCGTCCCGTCGAGTCGCGCCCGCGCCATGCGCAGGACGCCGGGTTGCTGGACGGTCGCATAGGCGTTCGGCGGCGGATAATGCGTATAGACGACATAGAGGTCGTTCGATCCGTCGCTCGCCGCGACGAGAGCGGTCGGCATCGCGTCGCCCATCGGCGGCGGGGCGCCCGATGAAGGTTTCGGTTCGCCGATGGAGAGAATCGGCGCGCGAACCGGCTTGCCGGGCTGAGGCCATGCGTCGCCGCCGTCGGCCGCGCGCGCGAAGCCGACCGTGGCGTAGTAGTTGAAGTCGTATTGGCCGCCCGGGCAATGATTCTCGGCCTCGTAGATCATAATCGCTCCGCCCGGCAGCGTCGGATCGCGCAGGACCGAGCCCGGCCCGACGTAGTTTTCGTCGAACCCCGTGTTGTCGCCCGAACGCGGCTCGCACTTCGTGAAGTCCATGGGCGAGGACATGACGACGGTTTTCGCCTCCGGCAGGAGCGTGAACGATACGCCGGAGGCCGTCGCGGTCGCGGAAATCGCCACGGCGCCGCCGCTGAGATCGCGCGGCGGCGCAGTCGCGAGACCGATCCGGCTCGCGCCGAACGCCGTGTATTCGGCAGGCCACGAGGGCGGAGACAAACCCTGCGCAACAGGAAGAAACGTCAAATGTTCGTCGGGCAGCGTGGTCAACCGATACGGCGGACCTCGGCCGACAGGAGGAGGCGCGAGCGGCGCCGGCTGGTTGGCCTGGCCGACGGTCATCGTCGTCGCTTCAGCCGCTGGCGACGAGGCTAAACCCATCGTCGCCGCGGCGGCGAAGATCAAAAGAGCGCCGAATCTCGCCATCGACATCCCCTCCCGGTTCGGCCGGCGGCGGACGGAGCGGCGACGGATCGGGAAGCGTTATCGTCCGGCCCGCGCGTCGCTCGGCGGCCAAAATCTCAGAACGACCGCGGCGCTGGCGGATCGGCGTCGCCGCTAGCCGGCGTCCGCCAGACCGCGCTCACAATAGAGACAGTTTCACGGTCGGCGGACTTCGGCAATTGGTCAAATTGTCATCGGGCGGGCCCATCTGCCGGCGGCAAAGAGTCTGCTTCGCCGGCAGACGCATTTGCGCGCGGACGGGTTCATGGTCTTGCGCCCGGGAATGACGATATTTCTGGCAAGAAGGGCAAAAGCACGGACGCACGCGCGCGGCGTTCGCATCGCCATTTTTCTCAAAGCCGAGCAGATTGAATCCGTTGCGCGAAATCGCCCCAAATCGTTGCGCCGCCCGGCGAATGCGGGTTTGACAATTCGGCGCGCCGGCGATTTGCGGCGGCCAACGCGACCGCTTA